>CAJTVL010000093.1 GCA_910579425.1 uncultured Lachnospiraceae bacterium
AAGTCTTCTTAAATGGGGAGAGAAGTCTGTGCCTGATCATAAGCGGAACCGGCTCCCTCCCGGCGGCTGCAGCGGTAAGCAGTATCTGCACAGAATACAAGGCAGGAAGTCCAGAGTCAGAGGATTTTCTTTTAAATGTGGGTGTCTGCGGCCAGATCGGGAAGGAAAGTGTGCAAGACAAAGAAAAAACCTGTCATACGGGAACGCCTTTTTTGTGCAACAAGATCAGCGAGCTCTCCACGGGCAAGACCTTCTATCCCGATCTTCTCTACCGCCACAGCTTTGCGGAGGCCCAGATCGTTACCGGCCCCAGGCCATACGTGCAAATGGCTCCGGCCAAAACAAATTTTCCAGAGGAAGCAGATTTTTATCTCTACGATATGGAAGCGGCGGCAGTCTATCAGGCAGGCTCCTATTATCTGGGCCCGCATCAGATGAGCTTTTTAAAGACAGTATCTGACGATGGGAACTACAAGGATGTGACTCCCCGGCAGGTGGAAGAGCTGATCGGCCGGAATATGGAAAACATAGCCGAATATATAGAAAACCTGCAGACCATCCTCCGGGAAGCGCCCCGGGATGAATTTTTTCAGGATCATGCCCTGCAAAAGCAATTGGAAATGCTCTGCCTTGATCTGCATTGCTCCAGGACAATGTCCGAATCCCTCCGCCAGTATGTCCGCTGCTGCACTCTCTCCGGTGTGGATTATGGTTCTGTTGTGGAAGAAATGTACCGGGAAGGAAAGCTTCCCTGTAAAGACAAACGGGAAGGAAAACAGTGTTTTGAAGAGCTTAAGAAACGATTACTATAACCCATTTTTTTCTCATATTTATGTGGAAAAAGCCGTGCGGAACCACCCCAGAACAAAACGGATCCTGCAAAACTTTCCCAGGGCATCCGTTATTTTGATCGACCACTATAAGGATGTGTTCTGCCGCAAAGGCCAGAATTTCATTTTACAACAATGCTCTCAGAACCTGATTCTGGCCGCAAAGCAGGGAAATCTGATCTACCCGGGGGCTCCTGTCTGCCAGAGCTTTGGAAACGAAAACTTTTATTATACCTCCTGCGTCATGAACTGTGTCTACGACTGCGAATACTGCTATTTAAAGGGGATGTACCCCTCCGGAAATATGGTAGTTTTTGTCAATCTGGAGGATATTTTTCATGAGGTTAAAAAACTTCTGGAAGAGCGCGCCGTGTATCTGTGTATCTCTTATGACACGGATCTTCTGGCAATGGAACCGATCACCGGATATGTAAAGGAGTGGAATGCGTTCGCACAGACACAGACTGATCCGGCAGAGACGCTGAAGATCGAGATCCGCACCAAATCCGCGGACTGTCTGTTTTGGCAAAGGCACTCTCCGGCTGCCGGAATCATTTATGCCGTCACCTTATCGCCCCAGGCCGTCATTGACGCCTGTGAGCATAAGACTCCTTCTCTGGCCCGCAGGCTTGCCAGCGCAAGAGAAGCCCTTCAAAGAGGCTTTTCTGTGCGGCTCTGCTTCGATCCCATGATTTATTGCAGAGATTGGAAGCATCAATACGGTGAAATGCTGCGCCAGGTATTCGCCGAGATCGATATGGATAGAATCACGGATGTCAGCGTAGGGACTTTCCGCGTCTCGCAGGACTATCTGAAAAAAATGAGGAAAACCCGGCCCGGCTCGGCGGTGGTTCAGTTTCCCTACCAGAATGATAACGGAGTGTATCACTACTCCAAAGAGCTGACAGAACAGATGGAAGGGTTTCTGGTGAATGCGCTGAAAAAGAAAGTCCCTGAGGAGAAAATATTCCTGTGGCAATGATGCGGGACTTACTTCACTTCTATTGATACCACTTTGCCTGGGCCTGGTACATGGCATAGTAATCTCCCCTTTTTGCCATAAGCTCCTGGTGGTTGCCATCCTCTATAATGCGTCCGTCCTTGAAAAACAAAATACGGTCTGCCAGCCGGGTGATGCCCAAACGATGGGAAATGAGCAGAGCGGTCTTCTCGCCGGTAAGCCGGGAAAAATCCCGATAAAGCCTGGTTTCGGCTACGGGATCCAGGGCTGCGGTGGGCTCGTCTAAGATCAGAATCTTTGCCTGAGCTCTGTAAAGCGCCCGCAAAAGGGCAATCTTCTGCCACTGGCCTCCGGAAAGGGTATTTCCCCCCTGACTCAAATGCCCCAGCATTCCGTCAAGTCCTCCCGGCTGTTCCAGGATCACATCCTCTACATGGATCTGCTTTGCCATGTCCAGTATCTCATCATCGGGGAGGCGGCGTCCAGCGTCAGAAACCGTAATATTCTCCCGCAGGCTTGCCTCGTAATGGGCAAAATCCTGAAAAATCACGGAAATGCTCCGGCGCAGCATACGTTTATGTTCTTCCATATCCATCCCGCCAATTTTTACCTTTCCCTGATCCGGCGTAAACATGCCGGTAAGGAGGCTGATAAAGGTGGATTTCCCGGAGCCGTTCTGTCCCACCACGGCTATTTTTTCCCCCGCCGCTACAGACAGGCAAATGTTATGCAGCACCTCCCTGTCAGTACCCGGATAAGTGAATGAGACATGATCGAATTCTATGTCATACCGCTCCGGTTTTTTCGCGCCCTCCTCTTCCTCTTTTTCATCCCTTTCCAGGTCTTCCATGGCAAAAAATTCATTCATATAGGAGAGACTGGCCGAAAACCGGGCAAACGCCGTAAAAATATTACCCGCCGCCTGCTGGAGCCTGCCTGTCAAAGTATATACCAATGTAAAAACGCCAAGCCCAAGGGCCGGGTTTAAGCAGATTGCCCTGGCTGTGACAAGCAGAACGGCCAGATAGACACCGCTTCTCAAAAAATCCGCCAGCAGATTAAATCTTAAATGCTTTGCCACCAGTTTGTTTTTCTTTTGGATATAGGCGTCTGCCACCGCCCGCCAGCGGGCTTTCAGATAATCCCCCAGTTCATAGTGGCGTACCTCCTGGATTCCGTGGTCGGAGGAAGTACACAGATGGAACATATGGATTGCAAGAGCCCCCTCCTCCATCCACTTTGTGCGGAACCGGAACGTCTCATCCGACTGAAGGAAAGACAGGACGATTGCCGGAGCGCTGGTGATCATCAGGATAAAAACCAATGCCGGATGAACCGCCCACAGCGCCGCTGCCGCGCTGAAAAAGACAATAAGCTGGTACAGGGCGGTAAACAGTCCCTGTACGCTTGCCGCCATTTCCTCACTGGCATGAGAGTCTGCAAATTCCATTTTTTTCAGGAAATCATCCCGGTTTTCCAGATAGGAGTAATGGACAAAGCACAGATTCCTCAAAAGCTTCTCTTTCACATACATCCGCATTTTGTACCTGTCATTAACTTCCACATAGTCAGACAGAAAATCCATCAGAAGCTGCAGCAAAAAAATGGCTCCCAGCCACAGTAAATCCTCCATTGTCCGGCCAAAGTCGCCCCCTTGCCCCTCAGACATCGCCATAAGGCCATCCGTCAGCTTCTGCAGTTGCCTTGCAAGCAAAAGCGGAAGTAAGGCGGCCGGGATTCCAAGCATTCCGATCGTAAGGGAAAAGGCTCCCTTGATCCTGAGGCCAAGCCCCAGGGCTTTCCATACAACTGTTTTTTTCATCAGGCCTTCTCCTCCGTTTCATACCACTGGGCCTGTTCCCTGAAAAATCCGGCATAGATCCCGTTTTTCTCCATCAATTCCTCATGAGTTCCCACTTCGGCCAGATTCCCCTTATCGAGGACAAAAATTCTGTCCGCCATACGGGCGAATCCAACCCGGTGGCTGATCAGGATGGCAGTCCGCCCTTTGGTTTTTTTCTTAATATTCTGAAACTGCTCCATCTCGGCAATCGGGTCCAGGGCCGCGGCAGGCTCGTCAAAAATCAGAATTTCCTTATCGCTCATATGGGTACGGGATACGGCTATTTTCTGCTGCTCTCCTCCTGAGAGCAGTACCCCTGATTTGCGCACATCCTTTCTGATCCATTGCTCCAAACCCTCCGGGCATTTTTCCAAAAGAGAAAGCGCTCCGCCCTTTTCCATGGCCTCACAGATCAAGGCATCCTCCTTTAAATGCTTCAAACTGCCAAACCCCACATTTTCCCGCAGGGTCAGGTGAAAGAGATAAAAATCCTGAAAAAACATACCGATAAAATGGTTGATGCTCCCCTGCGGGTATTCCTTATAATTTTTCCCGTAAAAAAGCAGTTCTCCTTTGTCCGGCCGGTAAAAGTCTGCAAGAAGCTTGACCAGCGTGGATTTTCCGCTGCCATTACATCCCACCAACGCAATGGTTTCCCCCTTTTTGATCTGAAAATTCAGTCCGTGGAGAACCTCATTTTTCCCGTCATAGGAAAAACCCAGGCCCTTCCCCTCAAAAACAACATCTGACAGCGCCTGCTGCCTGTACGTGACAGCGTCGATGGCCTCCCAGTTTAAAACCCTTTCCGCCCCCCTTGGAACACGGGTCAGAAAACGATGCTGCAGGGTCAGCGCCTGCAATCCTCTGAGGGCTTCAAAGAGAGAATCCGAAAGAATTTTGCCCGCATTGGCAAGATTTTCCCCCAACAGATAAAGCATGAGGAAAACATCCACCTTAAGCCTTCCCTCCGCTACCTGATAAACCGAAAAGGTAAGCATCAGGAGAATGGAAAGGTAGATGCACCCTTTCAGAACGGAATTCAGCCGGATTCTTGTCAGATCATACCGGGTATCGAACCGGGATACCTTTTCATAGGCCAAATGCCAGTTCCTGAGCATTTTTTCCTGATTCCCATAGACGCGCAGTTCCTTAGCTGTGCCGGGCTTTTTCATCTCTCTGCTGTAATATTCCGACTCTGCCACGAGAGTCCTGTGTTTGATATTGTCAATCACCAGCCTTGACGAAAAACGAATATTCAAAAGCAATGAGAGCAGAAAATACAGGACGGCCACACTCCCAATGGGCGGCGACACCCGAAAGGAGCTGGCGATCAGGGACAAAACCGTAACACTTTTCATGACAGTGATACATCCGTGGCTGAGCAGATCCGTCAGTCCTCCGCTTCGGTAGAGGCAATATTGATAATCATCATAAAATTCCTTATCCAACAGCGTTTTCATATCCACCTTCCGAATGCTGTCCATCATATATTCCTGCATTCCAAAGTAATATCTGTCATACATTTCCATATACAGAAAATTTCCGTTGATTCGATTTGAAAGTCCATTCACGGTCAAAATGATTCCCAGCAGGATAATCGGCATGGCAATCTCGGCAAAATCCCCTTTTCCGGAAGAAAGAAAAGCCGACAAAGCCGCCACTGCCCTTCGATTATAAAAAAGGGCGGCCGAGGGAAGGAGCGCCAGCAATCCGCTGAAAAGAAGCCAGAAAATCAAAATCAGAGGGTTGATATGGAAAGCAGTCTTAATCGCCCACAGCAGTACCGTAATATTCTGTTTTGCCAAAACGAGATATTTTCTTTTCATTTCATGCCTCCCTCCCCGTACAAACTTTTTACCTGTGTAAGAACCTGCTTTCGGCGGCTTCGGCTCACGGGAATCTCCGCCCCGTTGGTCAGTCTCAGGATACTTCCTTCCAGCTTCTGAAAGTAACGCAGATTCACAATATAGCCGGCATGGCAGCGGGCAAAAGACAGCCCTGAAAGAAGCTGTTCGTGCTGTTTCATCTGCTTATTGCTTGGAATATCCTCCCTGCCTGTATGAATCATGGTTTTCCTGCCGCAAGTCTCAATATACAAAATCTGATGGAGATAAATTTTATACAGTCCTTTCTTATTTTCTTCCAGAAAGGAAAGGGATTCAAAGCTGTCTTTTTCTTCCCGCACATGGGAGAGTTCCCGGCAGAATTTGGCATAGCTTAAGGGTTTGAGCAGATAGCTGCTTGCCCCCGCCTCATAAGCCTCCAACACATAAGAAAGCACTGTGGTGAGAAATACAATGCGAACCTGGGAATCCTGTCTTTTAATATGCTCCGCAATCTTAAGAGCGCTGATATTTCGAAACGGAATTTCCAGAAAAATCAAATCCATATCCAACATATAGTTTTTCAAAAGCTTCTCCCCTGTGTTGTAAGAGAGC
The DNA here is from genome assembly GCA_910579425.1 of uncultured Lachnospiraceae bacterium. GTDB lineage: Bacteria > Bacillota > Clostridia > Lachnospirales > Lachnospiraceae > Suilimivivens. Next base: position 6,073 of record CAJTVL010000093.1, read on the forward strand.
AGCCTGAGCTCCACCCCCGTCTCGGCATGATACTGTTCCACAAAACCGGCGATCAGGCTCCGAACCGTCTGCTCCCCGTCACAGATTCCAACGACAATCATGGCCTGCTCTCCTTGTTCCGGGTCTCCATCCTCTCCAGTATCCGTCATGTTCATAAAACCTTTCACAACGTCTGGCTCGTGGGAAGCATTATAAAGAAAAAATGTGATGTTGTAAAGAAAAACAGAATAGTTGGTATTTTAAAGGGGATAAGTGGTTCTATAAGCGGCCACGGGCCGTGCAGAGCAATGATGAGCGGCAGGCAGAAATCTCCCTGCTTTTCTTGAAAGAGAAAAAGAATCAGGTTATATTATACTATGAAAGTTCAGGAAGGAGCATGGAATTATGAAGAAAGACACAGCAATCGTCACCGGAGCATCCTCCGGCATCGGGCTTGAGATCAGCAAGGTTCTCTGCCGTCTTGGCTACGAGGTGTTTGGGATCGGGAGAAATTTTGATAAAGATAAAGAACTTACAGCGGAAAGCTTCCATCCAATCCTCTGCAACCTGCTGGATACGGAAAAGCTCTGCGAAACCATAAAGGAAATTTCCTCAGATCACCATATGACCATGCTGGTCAATAATGCCGGCACGGCTTACTATGGCCTGCACGAAGAACTCAACCCCAAAAAGATACAGCAGATGGTAAGAACCAATCTCGAGGTTCCCATGATTCTCACCTGCCTGCTGCTCCGGGAGCTCAAGAAAAATAAAGGCTATGTGATCAATATATCCTCCGTCACGGCAGGCAGTTCCAATCCCCACGGGTGTGCCTACGGCGCTACCAAGGCCGGGCTTTCCAGCTTTTCCCGCAGCCTCTTTGACGAGGCCCGCAAGTACGGTGTAAAGGTAGTGACCATTTCCCCGGACATGACCCAGACAAACCTCTATCGCAACGCAAACTTTAAAGAGAGCGATGATATACAGTCCTATCTGATGCCCCAGGAAGTGGCAAAGGCTGTGGAGTTTGTATTGAGCCAGCGGGACGGGCTTGTAATTTCAGATATTACCCTAAAGCCGCAGATTCATCGGATTGGGAGGAAATAATTTTTGAGGGGAGCCGCCCTCCTGGCTGCTTCCGGGCTTTAACTTTACGGTGGTATCCTTCTTGTCCGTTGTGCCCGGGATCAGATTGCCGTCCTTATCTCTGAGGGTGTAATAGTAAGCGATCTGATCCGCTCCGGCTGCGTTCGGGTTGTCCAATGCAGGCGCCTGGATCCTGATCCATTTGCGTCTGTCCACAGTTACGGATTCCGCTGCGCCGAGATTTTTCAAGCCGCTCGGCAAAGGTAGCGGCTGCACTGGGCCGAAGGAACACCGCCGCCGCGATGCCGCCTGCCCAGAGCACGCAGCAAAATCACTCTTTCACGCGCTGTCAATAACTACCATGATCCCGCTCTTTGGCATCAATCCCGCTTTTCTGGCAAGCGCAATCATCCGCTATTCTGCAAACACAAGCATATATTTCAGGAAACGCCTGAAATTCAGCGCTGATTTCGTCTATGCCTGTTTCAATACCGTTCCTGTCACAGGAAATTTCCATGCTGTCAATCCGAACAGTAAAATTGATAAACTCGCCCTTCGCATACCATGTTGCGGTCACACATACATGGTTATCCTCCTGGATCTCTTCCATAACAGAGGTAAAGCAATCTGCTTCCTTTAATTTGGCAGCCAGAGAAGAGGCGGCTTTCAGGTCATTGGCATTATCATAAGAACTGATTTCCTGTGCGGCCTCTTTGGGCGCAAATACGTCTCTGGTGTAAAGGATTTCGCCTTTGAGTATGGCCTGAATCTGTTGATGCACCATATCCTCCATCATTTTCACCCGCCAGGGCGCAAAATCTTTATTTCCTCTGAAAGAAAAACGAAATCCTCTGAGATTCACCAGTTCTTTCCGAATTTCCGATGTCAGCATTTCCTGCCCCACTCTCGTGAAGTCATTTCCGATTGCCGGTCCATAATCCAGAAGCTTTGTCCCTACCTGTTCAAACTCTTCCTTTGTCACATAGGGAAGCATGGACAGGTTGAAGTCAAAATTTGGAGCGATCCCAAGGGGCTTTTGCGTGGCATTCTCTACAAGAACGCCAATATTACCAAGATGCCTGTCCACATTGAAGGTTACGGCATCCATGACAAGCATTCTCCGGAACTGTTCGCTGCATCCAAGCCCTCCGAAAAACGCCAGCAGTTCATCCAATGTAATGCTGCGGTCCACGATTTTTCTTAATGGCACAAAGCCGGTATCCTCATCTGTAAACGCCTTACATTTTGTCGCCGTTTCCCCATGGAGTCTCAGCACAGAGTATTGAACGCTTGCCGGATCCACCTTATGGATAATTTCAGAGGCCAGCGCTTCGCAATAAGGTTCCAGCCCTGCATTATAAGCGCCCGAAATTCCCCTTTTGTAAAGGTAAATCTCTCCGTCCTCTTTTTTCCAGCATTTGCGAAAGGAACCGTCGGTAGTAAGCTCCGGGGAAGTGCTGCTCATCTGCATTCCATACAGGCCAAGCCCCTCAAATGCCAGCTTTGAGATGGTATCATTGAAATCATTTCTATAAAAAGAAATATCATCCCATGTGATATTTTCATTTCTTTCTTTTACCCAGAAAGAGTCATTGATCGAGGCGGCATGGGTGATTTTGATAAAGCCTTCTGTAGTTGCACATCCACAGTCAATCATAAGCTGTTTTAAATGGGAGTTATGCTTATGGGCCTTTCTGTCTCCCAACCATTCGTTGATCTCAAATCTCCCCAGGGGCAGCTGCGAGTTCTGCTGCAGCAAATGCCATCTGTTATTCTCTTTGTCAAAAGATGCAACAAAAACATCCTTGTTCATCAAATCATACATAGGGAATGGGTCTCCTCCAGGCTTTTCGCCTGTCACGGTTCATAATTTATTTTGTCCACATTATACCAGAAAAACAGTTACGGCTCCACCCCATTTCCTGCAAAAAAATGAATGGGTGGAACATTTATCCACCACCAAATTATCGGTATAATCGACCAACGAACAGGGAAATCTGATCTACCCCAAAGAGCTGATAGAGCAGATGGAATCCTATCTGACGCCCCAGGAAGTGGCAAAGGCTGTGGAGTATGTTTTAAGCCAGCGGGACGGGCTTGTAATTTCAGATATTACCCTAAAGCCGCAACTTCATCGGATTGGGAGGAAATAAAGCTTCGCCACTCCTGAATTGGAGTCAGAATTTACATTTGCTCTTTCCTCCCTTTCCAGACAAGGGCAAGAATATCCTTTAAGACAAGAAAGGCATCCAGCTCGCCGTAGCCATACTTCTTTTCCAGATCCTCCAGCAGCCGGTTCAATTCCTTTGCATAGGTTTGTATTTCCACCTCATCCCGGTAAGTGGCAAGGACAGGGTACTTTTTGCTCCACGCTTTCGTCCAGTCGATCTTTTCGGAGACGGCATCGCTTGTCCTGTCAATGATTTCCTGGATTTCCTTCACATCAATGTCAAATTCGATGAGCTCGTCCAACGACAGCCCATAGAGATTGGCAAGCTTTTTGGATTGACAAATATCGGGCAGCGTTTCGTCAAGCTCCCATTTGGAGATGGTCTGCCTGCTCACCCCCAGCTTTTCGGCAACCTCCTCCTGGGACAGTCCCCGCTTTTTGCGGGCATTAAAAAGGTTGTTTCCCAGACTCATAATCCTTCCCTCCTTTGCTTTGATGGTTAAGATTATAAAGGAAAGGCAGGCAATAATCTACCAATGCCGGCTTACTCTTTTGCCCGTTTTATTAACATTTTCTTTCAGATTTTCACCGCTGCCCTGTTCAAGTTTCGCTTTGATGAAAAAAATCTCTTTCGCTTTTGAGAAAATAAATATATAATAAAGCCAGTGAACATCAAAAAGGCAGGCAGGTTGCCCGGTACGATAACAGCAGAGACTTTGCCAGGGATAGAAAAAAAGGTATGCGGGGGTATAAACATGAAAGCTGATTTACACATTCATTCAACATATTCAGACAGTTCCCGTTCCCCGGAAGAAATAGTTGCTCTTGCAAAAAAGAGAAATGTGGGTCTGATTTCGATTTGCGATCATGCGACAGTAGGCGCTTATGAAGTACTGCCTGAAATTTGCCGGGACAGTAAGATGGAATATGTCCTGGGCATCGAATTGGAAGCAGCATGGAAAGAGGAAACCATACATGTACTTGCCTACAGCTTTGACAAAAGCAACGAAAAAATGAAAGATTTGATCAACAGGCAATATAGAGCGATTGAATGTGAGTACATTGTTTATAATATGAGCAGGGATTACCCGCAAATGTCTCTGGAGGACTACCGCCAGTTTATTTATCCGAAAGACAGGGGCGGATGGAAATATTTACATTACGCAGTAGCAAAGGGCGCCGCAAAAACCTATGAAGAAGCCAATGCAACCATTTACAGTAAGTACGCGACACCGAACCATCTATCAGACTTTGGAGAATGCAATTTGGAGGACTTTTGTAAATTAGTTAAGCAGGCGGGTGGCGTTCCTGTTCTGGCTCATCCGGGATATTTATATGAACGGAATCCGGATGGATTCGCAAATGTACTAAAAGAAATGAAAGCATATGGAATAGAAGGAATTGAATGCTTTTACCCGTCACATTCAAAAGATATTACAGATGCCTGTGTCCGTTTCTGCAAAGGGAACGACATGAGGATCACCGGAGGGTGCGACTGCCATGGAGATTTCGACCAGAGCGAGGGCTTTACCATAGGAGCGTTAGCTATCTCTTTATCCATGCTGGACTTGCGAGGGATTCTGTAATCGCTTGTGGCGCTATAGGTATTGAAGCAGATAAGGATTTCACCAGGCGCAAAAAGCTTCCCTCAGAGATGCTTATCCCACGAAAAACGCCGAGTGCTTTTTAATTTCCCTTACTTTCCACCACCACCCCGGAAAATTTTACCGTAGATTTACGGCTCCACCCCCATTTCCCGCAAAAAATCCAGACTTTCCGCCATGCAAAGGAATGCATCCTTCTCCCACCGTTCCTGTTCCGCAAAAATCCACTTTACTCCCGTTTCCTTGCAAGCCCGGACGATGGGCTCCCAGGAAATCACGCCCTGCCCCACCGGAACCAACTGCTCCCTGCCGCTCTCATCCAAACGGTAGTCCTTGAAATGAACAAATTCAATCCTTCCCTGATACCGGTGCATCCATTTCTCAGGATCCTCTCCCGCCTTGACCAGATGATAAATATCAAGCCCCAATTGGAGAACATGGGGCGTATTTTCCATGAGAATCTCCACCCCGCTTCTGCCGCCGAAGCGGCGGTATTCCTGCACCCTGGGGTGAAAAGACACCACCTTTCCCACCTCCTGCATCCGAAGCGCAAAGTCCGTGAGCTCCCCGGCAAAGGCCAAGCAACCTTTCTCCGTCAGAAACTGCTCCGGAATCCCGCTGACACAGATATTTTTGCTCCCGCACAGCTCATGGAGCCGCAGCGTAGAGTCAAGGCGGCTGACCACTTCCTGATAGTAGTCCTGTGTGGATACGCTTTTCAGCCCTGAGCGTTTCAGGGCGACTGCTATCGTCTCCGGAGAAATCTCCGGATTGATCCACTGCAATTGGACGATACGGTAGCCAATGTCCCATAGCTTTTCAAAGGTTTCCTCCATCTGATCCGGAGTCTGAAGATAGGCTTTCAGGCTGGAAAGCTGTGCTCCTGCTGTAACCATATTTTTCTCACCTCCATAAGCGCAAATCCCAACAAATTCTGTCCTCTCCATTTACCCATATCAAATCTGTTCTCATCCGACATGCTAAGGCCAATTCCCCAAATTTTGTCCATCACTGCACATTCTGCCAAAACAGAGTTCCCCGTTGTCAGCAATCGCGACCTTAACTCTTCATTCTGACTGAATTTTTGAACCAATCCATTATAGACAATGACCTGACGCATGCCGCTCCATATCAGATCATTGTAGCCGGACACTGCTCTCCCCAGTGCCTTTATTTTCCCTACATTGTCCGTTTTCAGAATTTCAGATGCAATCGGTTCATCCTGAAACAAGTGCGCTTTGCGATACATCATATACTGTTCCATAGACGAAAACGTGATATGGTCCATCTCAAACTTTGACGGATACCAGTTGCTTAAATATCCGTTTTCTTCATCAGGATTATGGAAACATATGATTTTTTTATTTGACAACCTGCTCACCCACTTTCTTCACTGCCAGATCCAATTCTAAATCATGCAGCCCGTTGTATGCAGTATAAATAAAATCCAATGGTATTCGTTCGATCACTTTCCTGCTGCTTATATTATAAGACCATTGAAAATATGCATAAAACTGTCCTATCCAGTTTACGGAAAATCCGCCAATTGCATCGCCACACTTTGGCATAAAATGATCTGTTTTACAGAAATAATCCCATAAAGCTTTTGCATCAAGAGTACATACATACGCCTGTCCATGATCAATATATTCTCTTGTCTTACTTTCCATATACTTTTTTATAAAAAATTTTACATCTATCCCTGGTTCATATTCTGCTACTTCCTCAAACAATTTTCCCTGCGTTTCGACTACTTCCTTTAAATAAGACTCTGCATATGCATACATGATTTGCCTCCAATTTCTAAATTAATGTGCTGAATACATTTTCTATCTTATTTTTATCTGAATTGATTAGTTCTTTCATCTTGATCCGTGCAGCCACATCTCTTTCGTTGTACTTTTGATTAAACTCGCGGTAATCCACGCAAGTCAATCCATCTGCAATTTCCTTTAGCTGTGAGTATGCCTTTTCCGACTTAATACAATATTGCACTCCCAAACCACCAAGGCAAAGCAATTCTTCCAGAATCTCTACGTCTACTTCATCCCTCACAAAAGCCTTTGCTATATAAAAATAGGATGCATTTGCCCTCCATCCTTTTATAACATCCCATTCTGATGTGTTTATGCCATATTTTTCTATGAACTTAGCAGATAAAAGCCTGTAACGTTTTGAATCGTCTGCCTGTCTGTGTTTCATAAGCTCTGCCAGCCACGATAATATATTTTTTTCTGAAAAATCCAATATTGACAAGCCGGATATGTCAAGCTCATATTTGTGTACCCATCCACTTATGCTGTTTGGATTACACACCGCCCACTCCTTGGCTAATTCAATATGTTCCGTCAAATAGAATCCTCTTCCATAAACATGCCTGTCCTCACCCAAACCATAAGTAGGAATAATTCTTTGATCAGGACTTCCATGGTATAATACAATTTTATGCTCCATCTTTCCCCCATATCGCTTCAAATAATCTGTAAATATCTTTCATTATACTATCACTGTATCACAACCACAACGCTTCGCTCAAAATTTTCTGTGCCCTGACGTCCTCCGTACACACCATTTTTACCAAAAACCACGCCCGTTCCTCCTCTGTCATTTCCGCAATTTCCCATCCCGCCTGAGAACTCTGAAAGTTCTCGATAATACTACCCAGGCATTCGCCTTTGTATTTTGCCAGCTCCATGGCCTCCTGCCATGCCCGGCGTTTCCTTTCCAGCATTTCAAGCAAAGCCCCTTTTCCAGCCCCTCCGTCAATAATCGTTTTGATCTCGTCCAGAGAAAATCCCAGCGTCTTCAATTCCAACAGGGCGTTTAGCTGTTGCACCTGCTCTGCCGAATAGTAGCGATACCCATTGGCAGGGTCTACCTTTACCGGCCTGATAATCCCTTTCTTTTCATATAAACGGATTGCCTTTCTGGAAATTCCGAAAAAATCCGCAATTTCTCCGATTAACATAAGATCATTTTTCACTCCCCTATTCCTCCAATGTATCCTTGATTCTCTTGACGCAGACGGAATTCACTTTCAGATTATTGAAACAGGTAACGAACATCAGCGTTCCCGCCAAGACGCCTCCTCTGGCTTGAAAACAGTAGACTACGTCCGAAAAGGCCATTGTCCCCTTTTCGATCAATCCATATCCTGCCAGCAAAAGGGTAAGGTATCCTCCAATCCACAACAGGCTCATGCCCATATTGCCAAAAGCCTTCCTCACATGCATTTTCATGTTGACCTCCAACAATCTTCTGCTGTATTCCTCGCAGTTTTTCATCATTAGCGCCCCGGCGTCATATAATAAGATTGTCTCTGCCTCTGCGATCAACGGCTTAATGGAAGAAGTACTTTCCGCCATAGCATTTTGGGATTTTTCCTTTAATTGGGGAACAGCTTCAAGCACGATCTTATCATTAATCAGCAACTGGGGAAAAATAAACATCCATGTCGCCCCCAACAAAAGCGGGCTGCTCCTAAAGAGCAAAAAGGAGGACAACAGCGTATTGACCACGGAAACTGCCAGGTGGGGAAGATTCAGCGCCCCGTTCATCATGAGAAAAGCCCCATGTATATCGCTGTTCCATTTCGTGATCCATTCTCCGCCCAATCGAGATTCTATCCGTTTCAGGGGCAGGCTCAAAATTTTTCCCAGCAGTTCCTCCTGAAGCCATGCCTCTGCTTTGGCTGAAAATGCCGCGTAACTGCTCCACACAATTCCATTATAAAGAAAAAGCATTGCACATAGCAAGCCATATCCCACACATATTTTCAGCAGGGAAGTGCTATCCTGCGTTTCCACACAGCCCCAGACAGATCGCAGCAGATTTGCCAGCATCCAGGTTCTAAAAGCGTCGAAAGGCGCTCTGAGCAACAGCAAAAACAGGTATTTACGCCGGATTCCCATCCTCTTTAGCAACTTTCCCAAGTCACTCATGCACCAGTTTTCCCCCTACTACAATATATTTATGGTTAATACCCCTTACAGCCAGTAAGGAATTACCCA
>CAJTVL010000094.1 GCA_910579425.1 uncultured Lachnospiraceae bacterium
ATTAAATATGCAGTTGTCAGCGTTCAAAGCAATTGAGTTTCACTGATTCAGGTTTGAGACAAATCCCCGTGGAGCCCCTCCGCCTCATAGCCTTTATCCTTAAGCTGCCCTGCAATCTCATCCACCATGCGCTTGGTATTACAAAAGATCAGGCTTCGGGCAGGCTGATAATAGTCAAGAAGCCTGCAAAGTGCTTTCACCTTATCCTTTTTCGCCACTCTGTAGTAAGCCTGCTTGATCGCTGATACCGTAAGCTCTTTGGGCGTTACTCTGATATACACCGCACTGTTCTGATAAGCCCCTGCAATGTCCAGAATCTCCTGGGGCATGGTGGCTGAAAACAGCGCCATCTGATGCTCCGCGGGCATGTCCGCCAGCACCGTTTCAATGTCCTCGCGAAAGCCCATATCCAGCATCTCGTCCGCCTCGTCCAGCACGATCATCTTTACCTGCGCGGTCTTAATGGTATGGCGTCTCAAATGATCCATCACCCGTCCCGGCGTCCCTACGATAATCTGGACTCCCTGGCTCAGCGCTCTGATCTGTCTGCCTATATCCTGTCCGCCGTAAACAGGCAGTACCTTGACGCCGTGCATATATTTCGATAATCTGCGTATCTCCTCCGCGGCCTGCATGGCCAGCTCCCTGGTAGGACAAAGGATAATTCCCTGGGGTTTTTTCACCGACGGATCAATGCTCTGGATCATCGGAATGGCAAAGGCCGCCGTCTTTCCGGTTCCGGTCTGGGCCTGCCCGATAATATCCTTTCCCTCCAAAAGCACCGGAATGGACTGCTCCTGGATGGGAGTCATATTCTCAAATCCCATCTCATGAACCGCCTTCAAAATTTCGGGATGGATTCCCGATTCACTGAACCTCAAAGCTTCTTTTAAAACCACGTTTTTTTCTTCCCGTATTTCTTCCACCTTGTTACCTTCCATTTCTTCATTCTTTTTCATTCAAAAACTCCTCAATAATAAACCGGGGCCGGGCCTTGGTTTCCAGGTAAATTTTCCCGATATATTCTCCCAGCACTCCCAGGGAGAGCAGGATCAGACCGCCGATTGCCCAGACAGACACCATCAAAGTGGTCCAGCCCACAATCGTCGCCCCCGTAAAATGCCGCACCAGACTGTAGATCAGCATACCGATACTCACAATAAATATAAAAAAACCAAGACCTGTTATCAGCCTGATCGGTTTTGTGCTAAGGGAGGTAACTCCCTCAACTGCCAGAGCCAGCATCTTGCCCAGCGGATATTTGCTCTCCCCCGCAAAGCGTTCCCCTCTTTCGTAGTATACCACATCGGAAGAATATCCTATCATGGGCACGATCCCCCGAAGAAATAAATTAACTTCTCCGTACTGTGCAAGCCCATCCAGCGCCCGCCTGCTCATGAGCCGGTAATCTGCATGATTAAAAACCGTGTTTGCCCCCATGGCGTTCATAACTTTATAAAATCCTTCCGCCGTGGCCTTCTTAAAAAAGGTGTCTGTTTTGCGGCTGCTGCGAACACCATACACAATGTCAGTTCCTTCCAGATACTTATCGATCATCTCATCGATTGCGCCTATGTCATCCTGCAAATCCGCATCCATGGAGATCACCATATCGGCGCATTCCCTCACCGTCATCAGCCCTGCAAGCAGCGCATTCTGATGGCCTCTGTTCCTGCTTAAATTAATGCCGCCAAACAGCTTATCCTTCCCGTGGAGCTCTCTTATGATCTCCCAGGTCTTATCCTTAGAGCCGTCATTCACAAATATGATACGGCTTTTCTCGTCAATCCTGTCCTGTCTCATAAGACTGTGCATTTTTTCCAGAAGCCGGGATGCCGTCTCAGGCAATACCGCTTCCTCATTATAACAGGGAATGACCACATATAATACGTTCTCCATAGAGCGCTCTCCATAAACTGCGTTTGTTTCTTTTTCAGTCCGTGCGTAGCCACTGTAAATATGCGCCTGACCGGCGCACTACAAAATTCAGCAGCGGCTTTCATACCGCTGCTGACTCCTATCATATACTATTCCCGGAAAAGATACAATGACTTTTTTTGAATATAGATTCATTCTCATATTTTGCGGCGATCTCAGGGCAGAAATTTACTGCGCCCATGAAAGAGCCTCCTCCAGAGAATCCGCCCCCAGCACCTCAAGCATATACTTTGTGTGCTCCCAGGCCTCGTCCGTATCAATATATTTGAATGTATCATATATGTATTTGGGCGACTGGTTTATGTCATAAATTCCAAAGGCAAGCCCCTGCTTGACCTCCTCCGCAGCGTCTGTCTGCCGGTTCATGATAAAGGAATCTACGTAAGGATTGGCGTCCAATATGTAATAGCAGTAAGCAAAGGCCGCAGCCTGCAGCTTTTCACCTGCAAAGGAGGAAAACCCAAGCTCCGTAACCGTAACGCTCCGCACATTTCCTCTCCGGTCACGGAATTCCTCCCGCTCCAGCACATCGGTCAGCGTACTCAAATTCATCATGGTAAGAATCGGTGCCTCCGCTGATTTATCATAGTCATCCAGCCAATAATCCACTTTGGTCAGAGGGTCTGGATAAGGGTGGATCGCAAGCCCCCAATCATAATTTCCCTTCTCCCGCGCAATCCGATTGATGGTTTCCACCATTTCCTTGGCGTTATAACGCTCCGCATTATCCCCGCCGTTATTATTCCAGTCGTGATCAATACTGAAATAAACGTTCGCGGCTGCGTAATTGCTTTTTGCCGCATTATAAAAGATTCGCAGGGCTTTTTCAAACTCAGCGGAATAAAAGTCAATGTCCTGAGTCTCCATGTAATTCCATATCCTGTACTGATTAATTTCGTTGGCAATCACCCAATTTGATACCAGCCCGTATTCCTTCCCGGAATACCGCTCCGTCAAAAAGCTGGCAATCGCCTCCAAATACTCGCACCCGGCCTTTTCCGCAGTGTTGATGGCATAGTAATTCGCCCCTGCCTCTTTGTTCCTTGCCATGGGATGAATCAACTCAATACAGTTATCATTCCAATCATTCAATATAATTGCGGTAGAGTTCATACCCGCCTGCGTCAAATAGGAAAAAAGATCGTCATAGCCGTTGATGCTGGCGCCGTTAAACTTGTAAACCTCTCCCTTGTATTCATACAAAATAGTGGGGATCGCTTCGTTTGTAGTCTCCCCCACGATATGGGAAAGAGGAATATTGTATATGGCGTATTTCACCCCAAGATCCGTAAGCATGGGGGTCCTTAGCATCTGTGGATCCAAAAGAAGCCCCTTCTTTGACTTCGGGCTGGAAACAACCCTGGAACTGTCGGCGAGCACTTCCGGATTCGTAATACATCCGCCCACGGAAAGAGGAACATATTCCCCGTCCCTTAAAAGGGCCGGCACAAATTTTTGGAAAAGCTGCTCCCTCTCAAAGTCCCATTTCAGCTCACATCTGGTTCTCATTTTCGTGCTTGCAATGGGCTCACGGGTGAAATTTTCCGGGAAGGCACAGGTCTCATAGAGCTCAAAGGCAAAGAGATAGATCATAGAATCATCGCTTTTAGGAACTCTCGGCAGATTATATACCAGACTGGCCTTTCTGCTGTCCTTTAAACGACAGCTTATCAGATTACCGTAAAAGGTAGTATCTTCAAAATCGTCACTTTCACTGCTGTTCTCTTCTTCAGAAGTCTCCTGTTCGGAGGAACGCGAAAAAACCGAAGAGATTCGTCCACAACCTGAAAAGGAAAAAACGATCAGTAAGATTGAAAACAAAGCGGTAAAAAAGCGGTGATAGGGTAATTGGTTCGTTCCGGTATTCAAGTCGGGGTTCCTCCTGATAATTTCTCTTTTACAATACTATCACGAAAGCATGGCGAATTCAAGAAAAACCCCGCTAGTGGTTATCGCGGGCCTGAAATCTGCCTCATTCCTCAGATAAAATCCCGGAAATCTTTTCAATCATTTCATCCTCCTTCAGACGAAACTTGATCTCCACACGCCTGGAAGCGGCCATGTCCACCTCTCCTCCACTGCCGTTTTTATAGACTGGATTGCTCCAGGACTTCCCGTTGACCGTAAGCAGCTCCTGAAGCTGCTCGATCTTTGTATCGTCCAGCCCGTTTCTCGCATCCAGGCAAAAGCCTGCCACGGCGTTGGCCCTCTCATAAGACAGCTCCATATTACTCCGGTAGCCTCCGTCCGTATCCGTGTGCCCCTCAATGATGATCTCCGCAATATAGCCCCGGAACTGTTCCTGTAAAAGGACATCCAGGTACATGGGAATAATCTCCTTCAGGGTTTTACGGCTCTCTGAAGTAAGGGTTGCACTGTTATACCGAAATAAAACATCGGAGGAAAAGGTAATCGAACCGGTCTGTGCGTCTACTTTCATACTGGAATTGTCAAAGGCGCTTTGAAGGGCTCCGATAATATCCGTGCGGACTCCTACAATATCCTGAAGCTCATTTTTGGTAACCGTCAGTTCGTTTCTCGCATCCTCGATTTCCAGATAGGCCTTATTCAGCTCCTCCTGTGTCAGAGCCGCCTGCTCATAGGCCTGCTGCAGCTCCGCCAATGAGGCTGCCAGCTCCTCATTGGACTTTTCAATCTCTGCCCTGGATTTTTCCAGATCATCCATGGTCAGATCCAGTCTCGCCTGGGCTTCATTCAGTTCAAGGCGGGTCTTATCCAGGTCTGTGGTCTTCTGCTTGTAGATCGCCAGGGTTATGGCTATGATCAGGATAAAAATCAAAAGCAGCGCGGCCATCATATCCGAGTAGGACTGCCAATAGCTATGCTCCGCAAATGCCTCCCTGTTTTTTTGTCTATTCCTCATACAGCCCCCTCATCTTATCGAAAGCATACAACTGGCTGGATATTTCACTGCTCATTTCCTTACAGGCTTCCTCCAGCTTTTCCTTTTGCTCCCTGAGCTCTCCTGCAAATTCTTCCTGCCTGTCCATCACCGTTGCAAGGGCTGACTGTACATTCTGGTTCACCTCCACCAGAACCGTAAGGGCCTCCATCAGCTCCCGGGCATTGGCAGCGCCGGCCGCCTGGGCTTCCCCTGCCCTTTTCAGCGTGCCGCCCAGCCTCTCAAAGTCCGCCCCAAGAGAAATTTGCATCCGCTCCGTAAATTTGTCCACAATGCGCTCAAGCCCTGCCGTCTGCTCTCTGGCTTCCCCTTTCATCAGCTCCACCATCTGCTTCAACGCACTCAGCATTCCTGCCTGGTATACCACCATGACCGCATTGTTTTCATCCTCTCTTGCCGCCTGAGGCTGCGTGGTCTGGCGAAAAACGAAGAGAAAGCTTTCGAGCTTTTCATAGGCGTCCGCCATGACGCTTCGGTAAACTAGGTTAAAAATCAGGGAAAAAAGAATCCCGTACACCGAAGTGTGGAAAGCCACCTTCATCCCCGAAAGCAGCGGGCCCACATTGTCGGAAATCGTGTAAATATCATCTCCCCTGAAAGATCCAAGCCCCAGGGAAAGTCCAAGAAAGGTGCCCAGAATTCCAAGCCCGGTAAGCATACCGGAAACGCCGGAATTAAAATAGGTCATGCCCACCCTGTCCAGAAGTTCTTCACTGATATATTCCTCCAGATCACATCCCGCGCTCCCCCGCTTACCGGCAGAACTTTTGACACGCAGGCGGTATTTATTGAAAGCACTTCTAAGTTCCTCACTCTCAAAGACATCGCCGCGATCCTGATAGTTCTCCCAAAGGTTTTTCCCATTTGCTTCTTTATACTCTTTCTGGAGCCGGAAGGTGAGCTCCTCCAGCTCAGCGGTGATGAAATTCAGCCTGCTGAATTTTATGACTGCTATTGCGAATATCACACCTATAATAACCAGAAAGCCCACATTAATGGCAAGATTGATCATGGAGCTCTCGTCCGCCGTAAACACACCGTTCACATACAGCACAAAGGCCACCACAATCGCATATACCGGAAATAGTAAATAATATAATCTGTTTTTCATCCGTACTCCTGTCCCGCATCCCTTTCTATTCTTAAGCTGTTTTGTGGACACGTCTTTTTCATACATGATATGCATACAACTCTGTTTTTAAACAGTTGTACCATATTTTTATCCACAACTCAACACCCCTAAGAAAATCTTAATGATTTACCGGGCCTGCCCCGGCATCCTTATGTCCAAAAAAAGGATGCCAGGGCATTCTATTCCCTGACATCCTTTTTTTCGTATCTCAAAATCCATTTAATAGTTGACGATTTTGCCGAAATCAGCCTTGAGTGAAGCGCCGCCAACCAAACCGCCGTCGATGTCGGGCTGTGCAAAAAGCTCTGCCGCATTGCCTGCGTTTACGGAGCCGCCGTACTGAATGCGGACTGCCTGAGCCGTAGCGTCATCATAAATCTCTGCGATACAGTCACGAACCGCCTTACATACCTCCTGGGCCTGCTCAGTGGTAGCAGTCTTACCGGTTCCGATCGCCCAGATCGGCTCATAGGCAATTACCATGGAAGCAACCTGCTCTGCGCTCACGCCTACCAGATCGGATTTGATCTGCATACGAATCCAATCAAGGGTGATACCCATCTCTCTCTGTTCCAGTGTCTCGCCACAGCAGAGAATCGGAGTAAGTCCGGCCTCGAAAGCCTTCTTCACCTTTTTGTTCAACAATGCGTCGTCTTCCTTAAAGTAATCGCGTCTCTCGGAATGGCCGATGATCACGTACTTAACGCCTGCGTCTACCAGCATGGAAGCGGAAATCTCTCCGGTGTAGGCTCCCTTTTCTTCAAAGTACATATTCTCTGCGCCTACAGCAACGTTGCTACCCTTAACGGCCTCCACTACAGGAACGATGTCCACTGCGGGTACACAATAAACAACGTCTACCGTATCGGATTTCACCAGATCCTTTAATTCATTACACAGTGCCACGGCCTGGCTGGGAGTCATATTCATCTTCCAGTTGCCGGCTACAATTTTTCTTCTTGCCATTTCAGTCCAATCCTTTCTTTTCTGAAAGGCATTTGGCCCGCAAACCATTCTGCGTACCAAAAGCCTCAAACTTATTTCTCTGTCTATTTATCGTCTGCCGCAACAACGCCGGGCAGCTCCTTACCCTCTAAGAATTCCAGAGAAGCGCCGCCGCCTGTGGAGATGTGGCTCATCTTATCGGCAAAGCCAAGCTGGTTCACTGCCGCTGCGGAATCACCGCCGCCGATAATCGTAGTAGCATCGGTCTCAGCCAAAGCCTTGGCAACTGCAATGGTTCCCTTTGCAAGAATAGGGTTCTCAAATACGCCCATAGGTCCGTTCCAAACAACGGTCTTGGCGCTCTTAACGGCGTCTGCGTAGAGGGCTGCCGTCTTCTCTCCAATGTCAAGGCCTTCCTTATCGGCAGGAATCTTGTCGGCGTCCACAGTGGAAACCTCAATTTCAGCGTCAATCGGATTGGGGAAGCTGTCTGCAATTACAGTATCTACAGGAAGAAGGAGCTTCTTGCCAAGCTTCTGCGCCTTATCCATCATTTCCTTACAGTAATCAATCTTCTCCTCATCCACCAGAGATTTGCCGATCTCGTAGCCCTTTGCTTTCAGGAAGGTAAAAGCCATACCGCCGCCGATGATCAGGGTGTCGCACTTCTCAAGAAGGTTATTAATTACATTCAGCTTATCCGCCACCTTAGCGCCGCCAAGGATTGCAACGAAAGGCCTTACCGGGTTCTCAACTGCATTTCCAAGGAAGTCGATTTCCTTCTGCATCAGATAACCAACCGCGCACTCGCCGCCCTTAGCACGGATACAGTCAGTTACGCCTGCTACAGAGGCATGTGCCCTGTGGGAGGACCCAAAAGCGTCGCATACGTAAACGTCTGCCAACTCAGCTAACTCTTTGCTGAACTCTTCGCCGTTCTTGGTCTCTTCCTTGCCGCGGAAACGGGTATTCTGAAGAAGAACTACGTCTCCTTCCTTCATCGCTTCCACTGCCTTGGCAGCTGCCTCGCCGGTTACGTTGTAATCGGCTACGAAGTTTACTTCCCTGCCAAGCTTCTCGGAAAGCCTCTTTGCAACGGGAGCTAAGGACTCACCCTCGTTGGGGCCGTTTTTCACTTTGCCCAGATGGGAGCAGAGGATGACCTTGCCGCCGTCCTTAAGAAGCTTCTCGATGGTAGGAAGAGCTGCTTTGATCCGTGTCTCGTCTGTGATCTCGCCGTTTTTAAGGGGTACGTTGAAGTCGCATCTTACCAGAACGCGCTTTCCGGCCACGTTAATATCGTCAACTGATTTCTTATTTAATCCCATGATTATTCCTCCAATAATAGTTAAAATACATGAAACAGAATACTGAAAAGGTCCGGTCCATAAGACCGGACCCTTAAGGTCTTTTGCTTAACTGAATGCTTCGCTCAAAGCTTATGCTAACTCAGAGAAGTATTTGATTGTCCTTACCATCTGGCTGGTGTAAGAATTC
The DNA here is from genome assembly GCA_910579425.1 of uncultured Lachnospiraceae bacterium. Taxonomy (GTDB): domain Bacteria; phylum Bacillota; class Clostridia; order Lachnospirales; family Lachnospiraceae; genus Suilimivivens. The sequence continues at coordinate 8,436 of CAJTVL010000094.1, forward strand.
TCGTTGTCATACCAAGAAACAACCTGTACCTGAGTGTTGCCGTCTTCCATAGGAGCAACCATTGTCTGGGTAGCGTCAAAGATGGAACCGAAAGTGCTGCCGATTACGTCAGAGGAAACGATCTCGTCTGTGTTGTAACCGAAAGACTCTGTGGAAGCTGCCTTCATAGCGTCGTTGATCTGCTCTTTGGTAACCTGCCCCTTAACAACTGCAACCAGAATTGTGGTGGAACCTGTAGGGGTGGGAACACGCTGTGCGGAACCGATCAGCTTGCCGTTGAGCTCAGGAATAACAAGACCGATTGCCTTCGCTGCGCCTGTGGAGTTAGGAACGATATTCTGAGCGCCTGCGCGGCTTCTTCTCTTATCGCCTTTTCTCTGAGGGCCGTCAAGGATCATCTGGTCACCTGTGTAAGCGTGAACTGTGGTCATGATACCGCTCATAATCGGGCAAAGATCATTCAAAGCCTTAGCCATGGGAGCTAAGCAGTTTGTTGTACAGGAAGCTGCGGAGATAACGGTATCTTCAGGCTTCAATGTCGTGTGGTTTACATTGTAAACGATGGTAGGAAGATCATTTCCGGCAGGTGCGGAAATAACTACCTTACGAGCGCCGGCTTCGATATGTGCGCTTGCTTTTGCCTTGGATGTATAGAAACCTGTACACTCAAGAACAACGTCTACCTTCAATTCTCCCCAAGGAAGATTCTTGGCATCCGCTTCTTTGTAGATTGTGATCTCCTTTCCGTTTACGGTAATGGAACTCTCACCGTAGGATACGCTGTCCGCATATTTGTACTTGCCCTGTGCGGTATCATACTTAAGCAGGTGTGCAAGCATCTCAGGACTTGTCAGATCGTTGATAGCAACAACCTCGTAACCCTCTGCGTCAAACATCTGTCTGAAAGCGAGACGGCCGATACGGCCAAAACCATTAATTGCAACTCTTACTGCCATTTTAGATTCCTCCTAATAATTGAATAATTATTTTATATTATTTTGCAATCTATGGAATAGATTGACAAAATTTTATCAGCAAATCTATTTTACCCAATTTGTCCCAAAAGTGCAAGATGAATTTCAAAAATAATTGCACTTTCTACAATTTGCAATAATCCTTTGTATTTTTTTGGATAATCTGTTAGACTAAAGACCGTTACAGGGATATTCCAAAATTTTACAGATGCAAAAAGCGTCAGAACGGAGAAAAAAATGTCGATTACGGCGGATTATCATTTACACAGTTCCTTTTCCGGAGATTCCCATACTCCTATGGAGGAAATGGTCTTAAAAGGGATTTCCCTTGGCCTAAACAGTATGTGCTTTACAGAGCACATGGATCTGGATTATGTCTATTCCAATCCTGAGGACGAAGGCATTTTTGAACTGAATACGGATTCCTATCTCTATGACTTTATTGGGTGCAAAGAAAAATATGCGGAAAAGATCCGGCTCCTCTTCGGCGTGGAGCTGGGCGTCCAGCCTCATCTGAAACGAAAGCTGGCCGTTTACGCCAAAAGCTTCGATTTTGATTTCATTATTGCCTCCTCCCATTTATGCAATGGAAAGGACCCCTATTATCCTTCTTTTTTCGAGGGGCGAAGCGACGAGGAGGCTTACAGGGAATACTTTTTATCTATCCTGGAAAATATAAAGGCCTTTCAGAATTTTGACGTCTACGGCCATCTGGACTATGTGGTGCGCTACGGAAAAACCAAAGATGCCGGATACTGCTACGAAAAATATAAGGATATTCTCGATCCCATCCTGGAAGCCATTTTGGAAACGGAAAAGGGCATCGAAATCAATACCGGCGCCATTAACTACGGCCTGCGGGATTTAAATCCCTGCTGTGATATTCTGAAAAGGTATCGGGAACTCGGAGGCGAGATCATCACTGTAGGCTCCGACGCCCACAGGCCAAACGCTCTGGCAAATGGCTTTGAGCGGGCGGCGGAAATTTTAAAAAGCTGCGGCTTCAAATATTATACCGTTTTTGAAAAAAGGATGCCGGAGTTTTGCCGCATTTAGAAAGGTCCGCTCTGGCGGATGGTGCCGCCTGCCATGACATACTCTCCGTCATAAAAAACCACAGCCTGCCCCGGGGTCACGGCGCGGACCGGTTCTTCAAAAACCGCATGGAGCTCGTCCTCTCCTGTCCGCTGTACCATGCACCACTGTCCCCGGTGGGCATATCTTACCTTGGCCCACAGTCTTGCAGGCTCTTTCAAATCTTCGATTCCCATAAAATTTGTCCGGTCACACACAAGTTCCCCGGAAAACACATCTTTATCGCTGATCACCACTTCATTGGTCAGAGGCCTCAGCCGGGATACAAAAACCGGATGCCCCATGGAAAGCCCTAAGCCCTTGCGCTGTCCTATGGTATAGTGGATGATTCCCTTATGGGTTCCCAGAACCTGCCCGTCCTGCGTCACAAAATTCCCCTTTCCGGGCATCCGGCCCGGCGCGCTTTTCTCGATGAATCCGGCATAATCCTGATCCGGCACAAAGCAAATATCCTGGCTGTCCGGCTTTCCGGCCACCGGAAGGTGCAGTTTTTCCGCCATTTCGCGTATCTCTTCCTTTGTGTAATCCCCTACCGGCATCAGGGTATGGGCGAGCTGAAACTGGGTTAAGTTATAAAGTGCGTAGGTCTGATCCTTCTTGGCGGTAACGGAGTTTCGGACGGCGAACCTGCCGTTTGCAAGCCGCTCTATTCGGGCGTAATGCCCTGTGGCAATATAGTCCGCTCCGATCTCCATACTCCGTTTAAGCAGAGCTTCCCATTTTACATATCTGTTACAGGCAATGCAGGGATTGGGGGTCCTGCCCTGAAGATATTCCGCCACAAAATAATCCACCACATTTTTCTGAAATTCCTTTCTGAAATTCATCACATAATGAGGGATTCCCAGTATCTGCGCCACTCTCCCGGCATCCTCCGCAGCCCTCTGGCCGCAGCATGCCCCCTCCTCCTTACCGGCCAAAGGCGCTTCCTTTGGCCAAAGCTGCATGGTGACCCCGATCACCTCATACCCCTGCTCTTTTAACAGGTATGCCGCCACGGAGGAATCCACACCTCCCGACATGCCCACCACAACCGTCTTTTTCATCAATCAGTACTCTTCCTCCGGTTCATCCTCATGAATATCGTTTTTGGGCTTTTCCAGGCCTTTGATTTCAATGCCGTTTTTCTGGGCATAATCCCAGAGGGCAGCATGAATGGCCTCCTCTGCCAAAAGGGAGCAGTGTACCTTCACCGGCGGCAGTCCGTCAAGAGCCTCCATGACCGCCTGATTGGTCACTTCCATGGCCTGTTCTATGGTCTTTCCTTTTACAAGCTCTGTGGCCATACTGCTGGTGGCAACCGCGGCCCCGCAGCCGAAGGTTTTAAATTTGCAGTCACGGATCACGTGATTTTCATCAATATCCAGATAAATCCGCATAATGTCGCCGCATTTGGCATTTCCCACCGTTCCCACGCCGCTGGCATCCTCTATTTCACCCATATTTCTTGGATTGCTGAAATGATCCATTACTTTTTCACTGTACATACTTTACTCCTTTCCGCGCTTTTGCTTTTTCACAAAATCCTCATAAAGAGGGGACATCTGTCTTAGTCTGTCTACGATCTCCTTCAGGGCCGCCACCACATCATCCATCTCTTCCCGGGTGTTTTCTTCACTCAGGGTCAACCGCAGGGAACCATGGGCAATCTCATGGGGAAGCCCAATGGCAAGCAGTACATGAGACGGATCCAGGGAGCCTGAGGTGCAGGCAGAACCGCTGGAAGCACAAATCCCTTTTCTGTCTAACATAATGAGCAAAGATTCTCCTTCGATAAACCGAAAGCTGTAATTCACATTATTTGGAAGCCGCTTTGTCCTGTGTCCGTTCAGACGGCAGTAGGGGATTTCCTTTTCAATCTTCTCCATCAGATAGTCCCGAAGAGCGCTGATTTTGGCTGCCCGGTTTTCCATATCCTTAAAAGCATATTTTACGGCAGCCCCCAGACCCACAATTCCGGGAACATTTTCCGTTCCTGCCCGTCTTCCCCTCTCCTGGGCTCCTCCGTGAAGGAAAGAGCGGATTTTGACTCCCTGCCTGATATAAAGAAAGCCGATTCCCTTGGGTCCTCCCAGCTTATGGCCGCTGGCACTGAGCAGATCAATGCACTGCTCTCCGACATCAATGGGGACATGGCCGTAGGCCTGAACGGCATCCGTGTGGAACAAAATTCCTTTTTGTCTGGCAATCCTTCCGATTTCCCCGATGGGCTGAAGGGTTCCGATTTCATTGTTGGCAAACATGACGGAAATCAGAATCGTATCAGGCCGGATGGCCTTTTCCAGCTCTTCCAGCTTCAGGATTCCATTTTCATCTACATTTATATAGGTAAACTCAAAGCCTCTCTTTTCCAGATAGCCGCAGGTATGAAGCACGGCATGATGCTCAATTGCGGAAGTGATGATGTGTCTGCCCCGATCTGCATAAGCCTCAGCCGCGGCGACCAGCGCCCAGTTGTCCGCCTCCGAGCCTCCTGCCGTAAAATAGATTTCCCGGGGCTGCGCGTTTAAGGAGCCTGCTATAGTTTCCCTTGCCTCTGCAATAGCCTGTTTTGCCTCCGCCCCCAGACGGTAAATGCTGCTGGCATTCCCATAATGCTCAGAAAACCAGGGAAGCATGGCCGTGACCGCCTCCGGCAGGGTTCTGGTAGTAGCGGCATTATCCAAATAGATGATTTTCTCTGTATTTTCCATAAAAAAGTTCCACGCCTTTCTGCTGCAATATATTCCTATCATTTCACTAGGATTTCGCAGCTTTTACTATAGCATTTCCCGTTTGTTCTGTCAATGAAAGGAATTGCATATATTTATCAATAAAAAAGGTTAAACCATAACCTATGATTCTCACTCGAAAAAGCAATCCTCTGATCACAGGAACCATCATCCTGACTGCCACCGGCTTTCTGAGCCGCTTTATCGGATTTTTTTACCGGATCTTCTTATCCCGGGTTTTCGGTGCGGAGGGGATGGGTATTTATCAGCTCATTTCTCCCGTTCTGGCCCTTTCCTTTTCTCTCACTGTGGCCGGCATCCAGACGGCCATCTCCAAGTACGTGGCCGGAGAAGCCGCCACGAAGAATTACAAATGGTCGGTTTTACACCTGAGCGCCGGATTTTTCTTATCTATGGTACTGTCAATTTTGTGTGCCATGGGCATCTACCGTTATGCAGATGAGATCGCGGTTTATTTCCTTCTGGAAAAGCGCACCGCACCGCTGCTTCGGATCATCGCCCTGTCCATTCCCATGGCCACCGTTCATTCCTGTATCAACGGCTACTTTTACGGGATACGCAAAACCACGGTGCCCTCCCTGTGCCAATTGTCGGAACAAATCGTGAGAGTGGGCAGCGTTTACCTGATCTATTATTTTTGCTTAAGACGCGGTATGACTCCCACCATCAGCTTCGCCGTGGTCGGTCTTGTAATCGGGGAAGGCGCCTCCATGATCGTCTCTCTGATTGCGGTCAGGGCACATTTTTATCATGTTGTTCCCAAAAACTACGGCCTGCTTTTTACCCGGAATCTGCGGGAATTCTGGGCCGCCTGCAAACGGCTTCTTCCGCTTGCCGTGCCGCTGTCCCTCAATCGGGTAATCATCAACTTCCTTCAAAGCGTGGAGGCCATTTTTATCCCCAACCGGCTGATGTCCTACGGCTATGACAACGCCACCTCCCTGAGTGTTTATGGAATTTTAACGGGAATGTCTCTGCCTCTGATTCTCTTTCCCGGCGCAATCACGAACTCCATCTGCGTACTTTTGCTGCCCATCGTCTCCGAGGCAGACGCCGCCGACAATATAAAAACCATCAAAAAAGCGGTCCGCCAATCCATCCGCTACGGATTTCTTCTGGGGATTATTTTTACGGGTATCTTTTTGTGTCTGGGTAAATTTCTCGGAAACTTCCTTTATCAGAGCAGCCTTGCAGGAAATTTCATTGTCGTCCTGAGCTTTCTGTGCCCTCTTATGTACATTGCAAGTACCTTAAACAGCATCCTAAACGGACTGGGAAAAACAGGGCTGACCTTTGTTTTCAGTATGCTCAGCCTCTTCGTCAGGCTCGCCTTTGTTTTCCTGGGGATTCCCTTATGGGGGATTCATGGATATTTGTGGGGGCTTCTGGCCAGCCAGGCCGTCCAAACCCTGCTGTGTATGTTTGCCGTACGAAAATACCGATGATACATCATTTTTTACTATGTCCTTTTTCGTGGTTTTGAGATATACTGTTTGTACGGATCAGG
>CAJTVL010000095.1 GCA_910579425.1 uncultured Lachnospiraceae bacterium
TATAAATTTTTCAAAGTTCACAAATTTCTGCTTGACTTTTTATTTGCAGACTTCAATTATACCGATCAGGCGTTTTCCGACAAGGCGTGGAACCGGCAGACGGTCAGGGCCAGAGGGCTGTATCTGGACACGGTTAAAAGCAGGGTGGTTGCAAGAGCCTGTGACAGCCTATGTCAAAGAAAACGGGTTTCTCGGAATCATCAGTTATGACGAATTCGAGGACAGCGCAGGATATATGACAAAGCAAAAGCTTTACTACTACAATTTCTGGAATAATATGAGAGGAGTCTTGTATGAAGTAAAGAAAAAGGGGTATTTAGCCAATGCCTCCATCCTGACAACACCGATGGCAAATGAGTTTTACGGGTGGCTCAGAAGGCTCTATGACGCCGGAAAGGCAGGTCAGCTCCCCGCAAACATCTGCGCCGATGCTGTGTGGCGGTTGGCGATACACGCTGCCCGGTTACTTTTGATATTTTTACCCTTTTTTAGATTCAAAGTATTTTTGTTTTAAAACGCATATGATAAACTATTCCTATCCGGGAAACGCCACAAAGAAAATTTCACGGCGTTTCCCACTGGTGCGATAAACAATTTTCAGATACGGCCAGAACTCAGCACAGGGAGGAACCCCGGATGGATTCATTTGTAGAATTTAAAAACGTAGGTAAAACCTATCATATGGGAGAAGTGGACATTGAGGCTCTCAGGGATGTAAATTTTACCATCGGAAAAGGAGAATTCTGTGTGGTGGTAGGAGCCTCCGGGGCCGGTAAGACCACGATTTTGAATATCTTAGGAGGCATGGACTCTCTCTCCTGTGGGCAGGTTTTTTTGGACGGGCAGGAAATCTCCTCTTACAATAAGAAGAAACTGACGGCCTACCGGCGCTTTGACATTGGCTTTGTCTTTCAGTTTTACAATCTGGTGCAGAATCTCACGGCTCTTGAAAATGTGGAGCTGGCGGCTCAGATCTGCAAAGATCCCCTGGATGCCATGACGGTCCTGGAGATGGTTGGCTTAAAGGACAGGGCGGGAAACTTCCCGGCCCAGCTCTCCGGCGGGGAGCAGCAAAGGGTGGCTATCGCCAGAGCCCTTGCGAAAAATCCCAAGCTTCTGCTCTGCGACGAGCCCACCGGAGCCCTGGATTACAATACTGGCAAGGCGGTTTTGAAATTATTGCAGGACGCCTGCCGCAAAAGGGGAATGACCGTGGTGGTTATTACCCACAATCAGACCCTGACAGCCATGGCGGACAGAGTCATCACCGTAAAAAACGGAACCGTGCGCAAAATGGAACTGAATGAACACACCTTGCCGGTAGAAGAGATTGAATGGTAGGATGCCTCCTGGCGAGTCATCATATAGGGTATCATAAGAGGTCGGAATGCCTCTTGAAAAGTGATATAGGAGCGAACGGATGAGCGGCGGAATGATCAAAACTACGGTCAGGGAAATCAAAGGAAGTCTTGGACGGTACATGGCGATTCTGTCCATTGTCATGCTGGGTGTGGGTCTGTTTACGGGTTTAAAGGCCACCACACCGGCTATGATTGTAACGGAGAACGCTTACCTGGAAGAACAGAATTTTTTTGATTTCCGTCTCCTGTCCACTTTGGGCTTTTCAAAGGAAAGCGTGGACAAGCTTAAGGATTTAGAGGAAATTGCGGATGTGGAAGGGGCAGTTTCCGTAGACGCGATCTGTTCTATGGGGGAATCCAATGACATTTATAAATTCCACACAATTCCTCAAAAAATCAACCAGGTAGTGCTCACGGCAGGACGGATGCCGCAAAATGCCGGCGAATGTCTTCTTGACTCCGCCCTGTATGGGGAAGCCGCGCTGGGCTCCCAGATCATCGTGACGGACGACAATGAGGAAGACACCCTGGAAATGTTTCACAACCGCACCTTTACCGCTGTGGGAATCGTGCGCACGCCCTATTATATCAATTTTGAACGGGGAACCACCTCGATCGGCGACGGAAAAATCGGCGCTTTTCTTTATGTCCCACCGGAAGCCTTTGACTGTGACTATCTCACCGAAATTTATGTGACGGCCAGCAAAAAATATGAAGTCTACACTGACGAATATGAAGCTTATATCGATTCCATCACCGATACGGTGGAAGAAAAGACAGAACTTCTGGCACAGGAGCGGTATGAAGAGCTTCAGGACACGGCCCGGGAAAAAATCGACGATGCCCAGACGGAGCTGGATGACAAAAAGGCAGAAGCAAAGGAAGAGCTGGATGATGCCTGGCAAAAGATTCTGGACGGAGAACAGGAACTGGCGGACGGCCAGCAGGAAATCACGGACGGCGAAACAAAGATCGCCGACGGCCAAAAGAAAATCGCCGACAGTAAGCAGGAGATCGCCGATGGCGAGCAGGAAATCATCGACGGTGAAAAAGAGATTGCGGAAAAAGAACAGGAATTAAAAGAGGCAGACGAAGAGCTGAAATATCACGAGTGGGAAATCTTTGCCAACGAGCTGGAACTGGCCCAGGCATGGGATAAGCTGGAGGAAGCAAAGGAGGAATTAGAACAGCAGGAGGAAATGCTGGCTGCAAAGGAAGCCCCGCTGATCGAACAGGAGCACATGCTCTTCACGCAACAGGAGGAATTAACAGGAAAGGCGGCGGAGCTGGACGGCAAAGAGGCGGAACTTACCACTGCGGCCGCCCAGCTTTCCGACCAGGAAGCGGCACTGGATGCCCAGGAGCAGGAACTGGACGCCCAGGCCGGGGGGCTCTCTGCAGCCCTTGAAGCGCAACTCATTTCACAGGAAGAATATGAGGCCTCTATGGCCCAGATTGAGGCAGGCCGCCAGCAGCTATCCGCAGGCAGAGACCAGCTTAACGGCGCCAAAGCCCAGATCCAATCCGGTCTCGATCAGATTCAGGCAGGCAGGGCCCAGCTCGACGACGGCTTAAGTCAGATCCAGGACGGTCTTGCGCAGATCCTGTCCTACAAAGGACAGTTCCAGGATGGCTGGGATGAGATCGAAGAAGCCCGCGCCAAGATCAAACACAACGAAAAGGTACTTCTGGAAGCGGACGCAGAGCTGCGTTCGGCTAAATCCGAAGTCACCGATGCCAGAAACCAGTGGGAGGATGGCAAGGCTCAGCTTGAAGAGGCCAAAACGGATTTGGAGGAAGGAAAGGCCGAGCTTGAAGACGGCAGGGAAAAGCTTGCACAGGCCCAAAAGGACATCGTTAAGGCACAGGCGGATCTGGAGGAAGGAAAGGCCGAGCTTGAGGACGGCAAGGCAGAGCTTAAGGACGCCAAAGCAGAATACAGCGACGCAAAGGCGGAATTTGAAACCGAGGTGGCGGATGCCCAGCAAAAAATTGACGACGCCAGAGATGAGCTGGCGGATCTTGAAGCGCCGGACACTTATGTCCTTGACCGGAATACCAATATAGGCTATGCCTGCTACGAGAGCGATTCCAATATTGTGGCGGCCATTGCCAACGTGTTCCCCGCTTTTTTCTTCCTGGTGGCCGCTCTCATTTGTATGACCACCATGAACCGGATGGTGGAGGAACAGCGCACCCAGATCGGCGTGCTCAAAGCCCTCGGCTACGGAAACGGGGCTATTATGGGAAAATTCCTCTTTTATGCCGGTTCCGCAGCGGCAATCGGCGCCGTCCTGGGATGTATCATCGGCACCTGGCTTTTCCCGAAGGTTATATGGATCGGCTACGGGATCATGTACAGCATGGGGGAAATTGAGTATTACTTTGACTTCCTGATGGCTTTCCTTTCCATAGCGGTTTCACTGCTCTGCTCCGTGGGCGCGGCATATTTTTCATGCCGGCATGAGCTGAGCAGCGTTCCGGCCAACCTGATCCGTCCAAAAGCGCCAAAAAGCGGCAAGCGGATTTTCCTGGAAAAAATAACCTTTATCTGGCGCAGAATGAAGTTCCTTCATAAGGTTTCCATGAGGAATATCATCCGCTATAAAAAGCGTTTTTTCATGATGATACTGGGGATCAGCGGCTGCACCGCTCTTCTGGTCACCGGCTTTGGCATCAGGGATTCCGTCATGAGCATTGCGGAGATGCAGTATGATGAAATCCAGATCTATGACATTGACGTCACATTTTCGGAAGGTATTACACAGGCAGAGTCGGACAGGCTGACAGAGCAAACCTGCCCTATCCTGGCAAACATTGCCTGCCGGTATGAAAAGAGTGTAGATTTGGACTTTGGCGGCCGAACCAAGTTCGTTTACCTGGAAATTCCAAAAAGCAGGGAGCAAATTGACGCTTTCTTAAATTTGCACACTGAGGATGGCAGAGAAATTCCCTGGCCCGGGGAGGGCGAAGCCGTTTTGAGCGCAAAAATAGCGGAGAATATGGGAATCAAAGCAGGGGACGAGATTATTTTGCGGGACAATGAGATGAACAGTCTGAAAGTCAGGGTAACTGCCCTGTGCGAAAATTTTGTTTATAACTATGTTTATGTGGACAAAGAGACTTATCAGGCACAGCTTGGTGCTGAACCGGAATACAAAAGCGCCTTTGCCCTGGTGAAAGAGGACGTAGACATTCATGAAGCTGCGGCGGCAATTGCCGACCGGAAAAACGTCCTTGCCGTTTCCGTAACTGCGGATATGAGGGCGAGAATCTCCAACATGATGGAGAGCATGAACTATATCATTGCGCTGATCATCATCTGTGCCGGGAGCCTGGCCTTTATTGTGCTTTATAACCTGACAAACATCAATATCACGGAGCGGATCCGGGAGATCGCCACCATCAAGGTTCTGGGCTTTTACGCCAGGGAGACCGCCGACTATGTTTTCCGCGAAAACCTTGTCCTTACCGCCATGGGCGCTCTTGTGGGACTGGGACTCGGGAAATGGCTGCATTGGTTTGTGATGTACAATATCAAAATCGATATGATTTCCTTCAAGACCCTGATCACCCCCGCCAGCTACCTGCTCAGCCTTCTGTTTACCTTTATCTTTGCCATACTGGTAAACGGCTTCATGTTTTTCAAGCTGGAAAAAATTAATATGGCCGAATCCCTGAAATCCATTGAATAAACAACGTGCAGTACGCTCCGCGAACTGTCCTTATGTAAAAAAATGAAATTTCCGTTAAGGAAATTTCATTTTTTTCAGCTTCCGGTACACTGTAAAATACATGGTGAGGAAACAGGCCAGCCCGCCGATGGCATTGGATATTGGCTCCGCCAGAAAGATCCCGTCCACTCCCAGACCGAATTTCGGAAGAAGTATGGTCAGGGGAGCCACGATCACAGCCTTGCGCAGCAGGGAAAAAAATATGGCCTGCTTTGAGCAGCCCAAGGCTGTAAAGGATGCCTGGCCTGAAAACTGAAAGGACATGAAGAAAAATCCGAAAAAGTAAATCCTGATTGCCCTCACTCCCGCCTCCAGCATGGCCGGATCCTCCGTGAAAACGGAGAGCAGAAAGCGGGGGCCCATAATCACCGCCAGCCATGCCAGAAGGGTATAAAGAATCCCGATCACTGACATGAAGCGAATCCCCTGGCATACCCTCTCAAACCGCTTTGCCCCGTAATTGTAGCCCAGCACCGGCTGTGCGCCGCTGGTAAGGCCGCTGACCGGCAGGGACAAAATCTCACGGACGGAATTCAGCACCGTCATAATTCCCACATACAAATCGCCGCCGTAAATCTTCAGCGTGGCATTGCACACAATCTGCACCAGGGCATTGGTTCCCTGCATAATGAAGCCTGCCATCCCCAACGAAGAAATCTCACGGGCCAGCTTCCAGTCCACTCCCAGATTTTCTTTCTTAATCCGAAGCTGTGTTTCTTTTCCCAAACGTCGCGGCATTATAAGAAAATGCAAAACCCAAATACAGGAGGCCGTCTGGCTCAGTATGGTGGCAAGAGCGGCCCCGCTCACTCCCATATGTAAACTGAAAATAAAAATGGGATCCAAAATCAAATTCAGCACCGCCCCCAAAAGCGTTGTCATCATCCCCGTTTTTGGAAACCCCTGAGCATTGATAAAACCGTTTAACCCTGTGGCAAGCATGGCAAAAGGAGTTCCCAGAAGATAGATTTTCAGATAAGCGTCCGCATATACATAGGAAGCGTCGCTTGCCCCAAACAGATACAGGACAGGCCTTCGAAACACAAAACACAGCGCCATAAGCACGGCAGAACAACACACTAAAAGAGAAAAGGTATTGCCCAGAATTTTTTCCGCCCGTTTCTCCTGCCGGGCCCCTCTTGCTATGGAAAACAGAGGGGCTCCGCCGGTTCCGAAAAGGTTTGTAAATGCTGCGATAATTGTTGTAAGAGGAAAGGCTAGACCGATCCCTGTCAGCGCCATACTGTCCGCCCCCGGTAAATGACCGATATAAATCCGGTCTACCACATTGTACAATAGCTGCACCAACTGGGCCAGCATCAGCGGAATGGACTGGTATATGATATTTTTCCAAACCTTTCCCTCTGCAAAATTGCGTGTCATACCCCCTCTTACCCCACTAAATCAACGATAAAGCCGCTTCGTCCGCCACAACGGTAACATCATTGTGAAGCTGCAATACGGAAGCCTGCACCCAAGGGGTGATCTTCCCGAAAAATGCTTCTTTTACAATAGCTGCCTTATCCTCACCGCTGACCACCACCAAAATCTTCCTTGCCTGCATAATCGTCTTGATTCCCATGGTATAGGCCTGCTTCGGCACTTCCTCTATGGACGCAAAAAATCTCTGGTTTGCCTTAATAGTGGACTCTGTCAAGTCTACACAATGAGTCTCTCCCTTAAATTCATCCCCCGGCTCATTAAATCCGATATGGCCGTTATGTCCCAGACCCAAAAGCTGTAAATCTACGCCTCCTGTGCCGGCAATGATTTTGTTATAGTCAGAACATGCCTTCTCGGAATCCGGCTCTGTTCCGTCCGGTAAAAAGGTTCTCCCGGGATCCACATTTACCTTTCCGAAAAGATGCTCATGCATAAAATAGTAATAGCTCTGATCATTTTCTCGGGTAAGTCCCTTATACTCATCCAGATTGACCGTGGTAATACCGGAAAAATCCAAATCTCCCTTTTCATACCAGTCCACAAGACATTTATAAGCGCCAATGGGAGTAGAACCCGTAGCAAGCCCCAATACGCACTGCGGCTTTAATATAATCTGAGCTGAAATAATATTTGCCGCCTTTCTGCTCATGTCCTCATAGTCTTTTGCTCTGATAATCCTCATTTTTTCTCTCCTTCGCTGTATTTGTGCTCCCCGCCCCCTTCTCGTAAGAGCGTCGCAATATGTTTCATTATAGCAAATACCTTCGCTCTTCGCAAGCCGTCCGATTGCCAATCCCAAAGGAGTGTTTCGTCGCTTTTTCAGTAAAAAAAGCGTGCGCCGCCAGGCGCACACTAAAAAGCACCGGACAAAATGTCCAGTGCTTTATGCCGATGACGAGACTTGAACTCGTACAATGTTGCCATCGTCAGATTTTGAGTCTGATGCGTCTGCCAATTCCGCCACATCGGCCTTTCTGATGAACTGTTTCGCAACTGAAAAACATTGTACCATATAAATCCGTCAATTACAAGATTTTTTTACATTTTTCCTGTACTTTTTCCTGTACTTAAATTTTCATATATATCCAGACAATCCAGGGTGGCAAAATAGTCTTTAGGTGTTTCCGCCCTGCGGATAAGCCGGACGCTTCCGTCTTCTTTCAGAAGAAGCTCCGCCGACCTGAGCTTTCCGTTATAATTGTACCCCATGGCATGTCCATGAGCCCCCGTATCGTGAATTACCAGATAATCCCCCTTTGCAATTTCCGGAAGCATTCTGTCAATCGCGAACTTATCATTATTTTCACACAAAGACCCTGTCACATCATACTTATGGTCACAGGGAGAGTCCTCCTTCCCAAGCACCGTGATATGATGATAAGCACCGTACATGGCAGGCCGCATCAGATTCACCGCACAGGCATCTACCCCGATATATTCTTTGTGAGTATGCTTTTCGTGGAGCACCTGTGTCACAAGCTCTCCATAGGGGCCCATCATAAACCTGCCCATTTCTGTATAGATCGCAACATCCCCCATGCCTGCCGGCACAAGCACTTCCTCATAAACCTTTCGAACCCCCTCGCCGATGATCCGAATATCGTTCCCCTCCTGCTCCGGACGATAAGGAATTCCCACACCGCCTGAAAGATTGATAAAGGTGATATGCGCTCCCGTCTCCTTTTTCAATCGAACGGCAAGAGCGAACAATTCCTTGGCAAGCGTTGGATAATAATCATTGCTCACCGTATTGCTGGCCAAAAACGCGTGAATACCAAAGTTTTTAACCCCCTTCTCTTTTAAGATCCGATACCCTTCAAACATCTGCTCCGTGGTAAATCCATATTTGGAATCCCCGGGATTGTCCATAATCCCATTACTCATCCGGAAAATACCGCCGGGATTATACCGGCAGCTCATGGTCTCAGGAAGCCTGCCTAAAATCTTCTCCACAAAATCAATATGAGTAATGTCATCCAGATTAATAATCGCTCCCATCCCGGCGGCATAAGCATACTCCTGCGCCGGTGTATCATTGGAGGAAAACATTATATCCTCCCCCTTCATTCCCAGGGCCTTGCCAAGCATCAGCTCCGTCAGGGAGGAACAGTCGCAGCCACAGCCATATTCCCTCAAAATCTGAATCAAACAGGGATTGGGCGTTGCCTTTACCGCAAAATACTCTTTAAATCCCGGATTCCATGCAAACGCCTCTTTTACGGCCTTTGCATTTTCACGAATTCCTTTTTCGTCATAAATATGAAAAGGCGTGGGACAGGTCTTCACAATATCCTTCACCTTCTCCAATGTGACAAAGGGCAGCTTATTCATAATTTCTCCTCATTTCTGCGCGGCATTTTGCGCATATCAGGCTTGCGGATGCCGCGCAGCCGCAAGCTTCTCTCCTATACGTCAGATATTTTCGATCTGCCAGTCAATGGGCGAGATCCCATGGCTCTCCAAAAACGCGTTGGCCTGGCTGAAATGTTTACATCCAAAAAAACCTCTGAAAGCCGACAACGGACTTGGATGAGGCGCCTTTAGTATCAAATGTCCGGGATTTGTAAGCATGGGAATCTTGCTTTGGGCAGGCCGTCCCCAGAGAAGATACACGACAGGCCTCTCCTGTGCATTTACCGCCTGAATAATCGCATCGGTAAACTGCTCCCAGCCCCTGCCCTGATGGGAACCCGGCTGATGGGCCCGCACTGTAAGCACCGTATTGAGCATCAAAACTCCCTGTCTGGCCCATTTTTCCAGATAACCGTTGTTGGGTATAAAGCATCCCAGATCCTCCTTCAGCTCCTGATATATATTTTGAAGAGACGGGGGAATTTCAGACTGATCAGGCAGCACCGAAAAACAGAGCCCGTGAGCCTGACGAGGGCCATGATAAGGATCCTGTCCCAATATCAGCGCCTTCACCTCACTTAAGGGCGTCAAATGAAATGCATTGAAAATATCATCTGCCGGCGGATAAACCACACGGGTATTATACTCCTGCCTTATAAAGCGATACAGTTCCTTGTAATAAGGTTTTTTAAATTCATCCTGTATGCATGGCAGCCAGTCATTGTCAATCATTGCCATCGCAGTTTCCTTATCCTTTCCGTATATATTGTGCCCAAAAGCAGCAAAAATCCCTGCTACAGCCGTACGGACACTCCCTTCTTCTGCAAATACTCCTTTAACTCCTTAATCTCTAACTCCTTATAATGAAAAAGAGAAGCTGCCAGAACCGCTTCCGCCCCTCCCTCTGTCAGGGCTTCATAAAAATGTTCCTTCTCTCCCGCCCCGCCGGAGGCAATCACAGGAATTGAAACCTTTTCCGCCACGGCTCTGGTCAGGGCAATGTCATATCCTGCCTTGGTTCCATCGCCGTCCATACTGGTCAGCAATATCTCCCCTGCCCCTAACCGGCTGGCCTTTACTGCCCACTCCACGGCATCAATGCCCATATCGACCCGCCCGCCGTTTTTAAAGATATTCCAGCCCCGGCCGTCCTCTCTCCTCCTGGCATCTATGGCCACCACCACACACTGGCTTCCAAACTGCTTTGCCGCCTCTCTGATCAGCCCCGGATTCATGATAGCGGCAGAATTGACGGCGACCTTATCGGCGCCTTCCCGAAGAATCATCCTGAAATCTTCTACCGTCCTGATACCGCCGCCTACAGTAAACGGAATAAACACCGTCTCCGCCACTCTTCTTACCATATCCGCCCTGATTTCTCTGTGATCCGACGAAGCCGTAATGTCCAAAAAAACCAACTCGTCCGCCCCGGCCCGGTCATATTCCCTGGCAACCTCCACCGGGTTCCCGGCATCTCTCAGGTTCACAAAGTTGGTTCCTTTCACTACTCTGCCATTATTTACATCCAGACAGGGAATGATTCTTTTCGTGTACATGATACCCTCCGCTGTTCATAAAATTCCTCAAAATTGTAAGTCCGACCTGAGAGCTTTTTTCGGGATGAAACTGACAGGCAAAAACATTGCCTTTTTCCACAGAGGCATGAATCAATGCTCCATACTCCGAAGACGCGGTCACAATTTTCTCATCCGCCGCCTGCAAATAATAAGAATGCACAAAATAGACATAAGCATCCTCCGAAATACCCTGAAAAAGACGTCCTCTGTTGGGGAATTTCAGAGAATTCCAACCGATATGGGGAATTTTCAGTCCTTCTTCTTCCGGAAGACGCAGTATCCTGCCGGGAAGAATGCCAAGGCCTTTTACTCCCGGACTTTCTTCACTGCTCTCAAACAAAAGCTGCAGCCCAAGACAAATCCCCAGAAAAGGAATCTCTTCCCCGATTACCTCCCGGATTACCTCCTCCAATCCGTAACCCCGGAGCTTTTCCATTGCGGAGCCAAAGGCCCCAACCCCGGGCAGGATCACATGATCCGCTTCACGGATCACCTTCCTGTCCCTGGTGATCACAGCCTCCTCGCCCAGATATAAAAGTGCCTTTTCTACGCTTTTAATATTTCCCGCATCATAATCAATGATTGCCGTCATCTCTTCACTGCTCCTCTTAAGGCCTGCCGGCTCTTTCGTGCTGTCATCCCTAATTCAGTATATCCTCCTCTTCCGGAAGGACATCCTCCAGAGGCACGCCCTCTGAACCTGCGCCCTCCGTAGAATCATCGCCTGAGAATTGTTCATCCGCCTCTGATCCTGCCTCCGTGCCCGAACTGCCTGCATCCGATGTCTGTTCCTCCTGCGGCATGACAGCTTCCTCTCCAAAGGAAAGGTCTTCTCCAAGGATTTTATACATGGCTTTTGTATACTCAACCTTATCATAGCAGGCAATTTCCACCGCCTGTGCCTGGCTGAGCCCGTAGTTGCTTTCCAGAATAGCGCAAATCTGTAAATATATAGTGTCTACCTCATTTCGCACTTGATATTCGTCTGCTTCCCACAATTCCTGATACTCTTCCACCCCCCGCATCAGAGAATCCACAGCTTCCATTTCCCTTCCCAGGGCAATATTGTTCTCGTATGACTCCAAGCGTCTCTCCATTTGCCGGATGGTCCGGGCCTGGTTAAAAAGCAATGTTTCATCTGTGCTTAACTTTTTGTCATAAAAAAGCAGATAGACCGTTTCGTAATCTTTTTCCTGGACTGCCCTGCGCACAGCCTGTTTATCCGCATATTCCGGAATAAAGGTGGTCACAATCATCACCCCTGCAATAATGGAGAGACAAAGCCCTGCAATTGCAGCAAAACTCTTACCGTTTAATATTTTAACAGGCTTTTCCGCCGGCTTCTCCACCGGCTTTTCTTTCTTTTTCTTAGGCTCCGCAGGTTTTTTCGCCTTTGCCTTTGGTTTTTGTTTTGCCTCCTTTGCGTTTTTCTTTTCTTTTTTGTCCTCTTTCTTCTTTGCGCTCTTTTTAGCCGACCTCGAAGATTTTTTCCCTTCATCGCCGTTTAATTCGTTCAATATCTTAACGTTTTCATCCGCTGCGGTATCAGGATCATCCTCGCCGAAATCCTCTTTTCCTCCAAAAAGAGAGACAATTTTGGAGAGAAAGGACGGCTTCTTTTCTCCCTCCTGCGAATCTGCAGCCTCTTTAGGCTTTTTCTCCTTTTTTTCTTTTTTCTTCTTTTTCTTTTTCGGGTTTTTCTTTTTCTGCTCTCCGTCGTCCTCCTGCTGCTCCTGCTTAGGGGCCTCGCTGCCCGCACTGTCACTTAAGGGCAGATCTCCTAAAGGAGTATCCCCCTCAGCAAAAATATCAAAGACCTCATCCGGATTGTCCTCATCCGCCTGATTTTCGGTTGCGCTTTCCAAAAGTGCAAGCATATCATCATCAATCTTCTCATTCAGGTCAGCCTGCTGCAGAAGATTATTAATCTCATCCAGATCCGAATCCATTTCCGGACTTTTAGAGGAAGCCTCGCCATTTCCCGAATCGGACGCATTCTCCGTCTGTTTGACAGGCTCCGTTCCGGTCTCTCTCTCCCCTGCTTTTTCAGCCGGGCGCTTGTTACTCTCTCCCTCGAATTCAGGCATCGGCGGCAGCATATCGTTGTTTACCAACATATCGGCCTGTGCCAAAAGCTTATCGATATTTATTTCCCACTCGTCATCTCCGGCTCCGCCTGACATATTGTCCAGCCCGTCCAAAGATGTGTCCTTTTCCATTCCGTTAGTCTTTTCATCCATTTTAATACAGCTCCTCCATTATTTGAGACATAATTCCATCAAAAACTCTTCCGGTTTCTGACAAATTCCACAGGCCCTGCCGCTGATCTCCTCCGCAACCTGATACAGCTTCTCATGAACCCTGAAAAGCTCCGCCTTTTGATTAAAAAAAGTGATTTTCTCAAAGGGCCATCTGACGACGGTAGGGTATTTCATTCCGACTCCCAGCTCAAGAATACACAGCTTCCTGTTCACCGTTCCCTGCAGCCATTTTTTATAACGATTCCAGCCGCCTAAATAGCCTTCCTCCACATAATCTGCCGCATCCGCATTATTAAACACCAAAGAACTGCCACACCTTGGACAGAGAGGTTCTCTTGGCCTGTCGCCTTCCTGTCCTGTATGTAAAAAAGTTTCAATTTGACCGATAAGCCCCCTAGGCACTGGATACAGTTCTGTCGAACATTTCTTGCTGCACTGCAATTGTTCATAGCTGCCGCAGGGCGACACCATTCGGCCCTGGTCAATACCGCTTCTTTCCAACAGCCCATCCTGGCAAAGAGAAACAATAAAATAATTCTTCCCCGCAAGGCAGGATGCCAAAGCCTCATAAATCCCTGCCTTTTCCTTCTCCCTGCTTTCCGCCGTTTCTTTTCTCAGGAAAGGAAACATCCATTCATTCTTGGATTTCTTTGTCTTCAGAGCACGTTCCAGATACCCCTCATCTTTCTCCACGCAGCTAAAAACATCTAATTCCTCTCCGATTCCAACCAGTACCTGGTCAGCCTCCTCCATCTTTCTAATTACCTGCTCTACCATCCGATAAATCCCGTCTCCATTTGATTAATCCTGTATAATAGATGACACAAGAAATGAGCCGGAATTTCTCCCGGCCCATAGAGTGTGTCTGAACCGCTCTTCCACTCTAAGACCTTCAATGTCTTACACATTTCCAACCAACCCGTCTATCACTTTCACCAAATTTCCGATTTCCGGTTTTGAAAGCTGTGCGCTGGCTCCTAATGCTTCTCCCTTTCGCTTCATTTCCTCATTTACAAGAGACGAGAAAATAACTATCGGGATTTCTTTGGTAACCGGATCATCCTTTACCAGTTTGATCAGCCTGTGCCCATCCATCATCGGCATTTCAATATCCGTGACAATACATTTGACATCCTCACCCAGGGTTCCCTGGTTTTTGCATTCCATAATATATTCATAAGCTTCCAGCCCATTGTATGTACGCGTCAGATTATTGTACCCGGCTTTCTTCAAACAGTTAACGATCAGGCGGTTTAACAGTACGGAATCCTCCGCAATCAATATAGGAACATCACTCCTGCCTCTGGCGCCCAATTCATCAATTTCACTGATTCTAAGCCCCGTCTCGGGATTAATGTCCGTCACAATCTTTTCAAAATCAAGAATAATGACCAGCCTTCCCTCAAGCTTCACAATACCAGTCGTAATACTTTCCTCTTCATTGAAGAGTTCTGCCCCCGGCTTAATGATATTTTCCCAGGAAACTCTGTGGATTCGCCTCACTGCATCCACATGGAAAGCAATAGCCAATTTGTTAAAATTAGTGATAATATATAAACCGCCTGGTTTGGAAACTCCGCGCCCCAGACAATTTCTCAGATCAATGGCCGTTATGAGCCTTTCCCTTGGCATAAAAATTCCTTCTATGCATGGATTTGCATGCGGTACAGGCACTGTCTCCTGGTAAGGCGTAATCTCCTTTACCTTTGCTACATTAATCCCATAAGCATATCCATCTAAAACAAACTCCAGAACTTCAAGCTCATTGGTTCCGTTTTCAAGAAGAATTTTTGTGTCCATTTATATCACCCCGTATTTTTTGATGACCTAACCTTTTCAATTATATCATATATTTTTCTTTTAAACAACAAAAAAAGCAGTTTAACTGCTTTTCCTTAGGGCCATACCCTCAAAACCGAATACCGCTCTTCGTATCTTCCTTCCACCTCTTTTAACCTGCACTCCTGGTCAAGCTTTCGGCCTATTAGTACCTGTCAGCTCT
>CAJTVL010000096.1 GCA_910579425.1 uncultured Lachnospiraceae bacterium
TGCTGTAGAAATCAACTTCATATTGAAAACGTCCGTCATCAAATTCGAGCCGTGCGCGCAGAGCGGATGCTTCTGCTTCGCTCAAACCGGCATCTTTGAGAGCGGCAATCTTTGCCTCTGCCTTGGTAATTAAAGTACTTTTGATTGCTGTTACAGTGGCGGCGATAATAACAACCACGATACAAATCACTATAATAATTGCCTTCTTTGGTGTACTGAATAATTTTTTCATATCATCTGTCCTCGCCTTTCTGTTTTTAGATCAGTATAATAGAAAAAGATTAGAAAAACGTTAGAATCAGAAAATTATACAGGAAACTTTACAGTAAATTTGCTTCCTTCCCCTACGGCAGAAAGAACTTCTACAGTTCCTCCGTGATATTTTGCTATATCCTTTACCATGGCAAGTCCAAGGCCGGCACCCTCACTGAACCGGGCAGCTTCTACCCGATAGAAACGCCTAAAAATTCTTTCTTGCTGTTCAACGGAAATCCCTATTCCATTGTCCTCGACAGACAACAGAATGTCGCTGTCACATTTTAATCGGATGGAAATCCTGCCATCCTGCTTTCCATACCGGTAACCATTGCTTATCAGGTTTGTAACCATTCTTGTGAGCAGCATGGCATTTCCCATCAAAAAGATATCCGGTTCGATCTCCCTCTCAAGCACAATATTTTTGCTTTTCAGGAGCGCCATATCCATACAAATATCCTGAACAAGTGTGCTGAAATCAACCATTTCTCTGGGATAACTATCCTTATTCTGCTCAAGGTGTGCAACACAAAGCATATCTTCAATCAGCTTCGACATTTTTCTTCCCTGTCGTTGAATCACCTTCAAAGCCGCCTCATATTCCTCCGGTGTTCTCGTATTCTCCAGCATGTATTCACACTGAGCCATAATTACAGACATAGGCGTTCTGAGTTCATGGGAAGCATCGGAAGTAAACTGTTGTTCTAATTTAAACGCCTGATCCAAACGATTTATCATGTTGTCCAGCACATCTGCAAGCTGGTGAAGCTCATCCGTTCCACTGCCCAGGTGAATACGTTTATCTAAATCCTGTCCCTGACTAATCCGGGCCGCTGTCTGAGTAATTTGGTGTATCGGCTTTAATGCCCTTCCGGCAATCCAGTAGCCGCCTATGACGGCCAGAAGCAAAAGAGCAGGAAGTGCAATTATGGAAAGCCGGACAAGCCATTGGAGCTGCTGTGTACCCTGATCCCGGGAAACCATTCCTCTCAGCCATAGCCCGTCAACACCATAACCGGAAAGCAGACGGTCGTATACATAATAGACAGCCCTGTTCCATGTTACTTTCTTGACAATGCCGTCTGAAAAAGGGATTTCCATACCTGCCCTGACAGACGGATTTTCCCCATACAATAGCTTTCCTGTTTCCTGATAAAGGGAAGAATAAATTCCATTCACCTGATCCAGAAAATCATCATCTATTTCCAGATATCCGTCCGAATATTCAATATACTGGTCGCCTTGAAGCTCTTTCCTATAATTTTTTTCCTCGTAAAATTCAATTTCGTCCACATTTAATTCTACGATTTCAATTAAATTATCCTGTATGCTTTTCTGGGTGACTGAGTTGCTCACCCAGAAAATAATGCCAAATGTCACGGCAACAATAAATGCCATAATACCCGAGAACCATGCGGTTATTTTTACCCTGATTGATAGATTCTTCATACTTTTTTCTCTATCATATATCCATATCCCCTTATCGTATGAATGAGTTTGTCCTGACAGTTCCCATCGATCTTTTTCCGGAGATAGCTGATATAAACGTCCACAACATTTGTTCCGCCTTCATATTCAAAATTCCAGATATGATTTTCAATTTTTTCCCTTGACAGTACAATCCCTTTGTTCAGCATAAGATATTCCAGGAGGTTATACTCTTTTGCGGAAAGCATGATTTCATTTTCTCCTCTTTTTACAGCATGAGAGCCTGTATCCAATGTCAAATCCCCAACCTGAAGTATGTTAGCAGTTATGTTGAATTGCTTCCTTGTCATTGCTCGGATGCGTGCGGTAAGTTCTTCTAAAGAGAACGGCTTGATTAAATAGTCGTCAGCTCCGCTGTCAAGTCCTTTAACTCTGTCCGCAACAGAATCCTTTGCTGTCAGAAACAGCACAGGCGCAGATTTTCCCGTATTTTTTATATGGCACAGAACTCCGAATCCATCTATCTTTGGCATCATGATATCCAGAATCACTGCATCATAGTCCGCCATTTCCAGAAAATCTATGGCTTCGCTGCCGTTATAACAGCTGTCAACAGAGTAGCCATCCGAGGTAAGTTTCCGAGTGATGATCTGGTTTAAGTCGGCTTCATCCTCAGCTAATAAAATACGCATAGTCCTCAGCTCCTTTTCGCTTAATATAGCATATGCTATTCTGTTTTTCAAACTTAATATTCATTGTGAGGGATGTGTGTGCAACATTGCGGCGTCCTTGGAAAAGATATCTGAACATCCTCTTACGGTTCTTTCCCTGTCCAGGCAAAATCATGAGAGCCTGCTGGTAAAGAAAGGGATTAACCATTATCACTTTTGCACTTTCCTTTAGAATAGTATCTTACATATAAGATAGTACTTGTATTTTTTTCACTGCTGGTTACAATAAAAATAAGGGCACAGGCTCTGTCAATCATATTATAGAAATGAGGTAATTACAATGAGAAAGAAACTCAGTATCACAGAGGGTATATTCCCAATGCCGGTTTTAATGGTGGCAGCCTACAATGAAGACGGCAGCGTAAACGTTATGAATGCCGCATGGGGAACCATGCAGGAAAGAGGAAATGTAGCTCTCAATTTAACGGAGTCGCACAAAACGGTAAAAAATATCAAGGCAAGGGGAGCTTTTACAGTGAGCATTGCGGATGCCGGCCATGTTGTGGAGGCGGATTATTTTGGCGTTGAATCCGGCAACAGGGTTGCCGATAAATTTGAAAACAGTGGTCTTACTGCCAGTAGATCGGATATTGTGGATGCACCGGTTATCAATGAATTTCCTCTTTGCCTGGAGTGCGAGTTTATCGAGTATCAGGACAATAAATATGGATGCGGAGTGATCGGTAAAGTGGTAAATGTCACGGCAGACGAAAGCGTTATGGTTGGTGACAGAGTAGATATGTCACTGGTGAACGCCATCGCCTTTGATCCGTATACGCATGGATATTATAAAGTGACGGAAAGGGTAGGAGAGGCATTCAAAGACGGGTTATCCCTGAAAAAGTAACGCGGCCGTAAATAAAATAGTTGGATAGTGCCAGAGCCGATGTACTATAAAAAGGAGCAGGAATTGCCTAAAACTTCCAGAGTAAAGATAATTTATAGCAGAAACCAAAACAGGTATTGACAGTACTGGAATGAAAAACGATAATAAACAAATATAACATAATTGGATTTCATAAAAAAGGATAACTGGAAATGGTTACTGTAAAGGAAATTGCCAGAGAGTGTAAGGTTTCGCCTACTACGGTTTCGAATATTCTGAATGGAAAGCCCAAAGTCAGTGAGGAAACCAGACAGAGGGTGTTGGAGGCAGTGGATAAAATGGGCTATAGGCCTAATTATATCGCTCAGGGGCTGCGCAATCGCAAGACAAAGACAATCGGGATCATAGCGGAGGATATTGCGCAGTTTAGCACACCGGAAATTCTGGATGGGATCATGAGCCGCTGTGAGGAGAAGGGGTATCGGGTGGTGGTAAAGAATCTGCGTCTGTATGCCAGATGGAGCGATTCCTGGTTTGACAATGAAATCAGATACCATTCGATCCTGGATCCTACGCTGAAGGAGTTGGAGTCCATAAGGGTGGACGGCATCATATATATTGCGGGTCATGCCAGGATTGTACATTGCTTTCCGGAAGGGTTTCACACGCCTGCGGTGATGGCTTATGCTTTTTCGGATAATAAAAGGGTGCCTTCGGTGGCGATAGAAGATCAGGAATCTGCCTGTGAGATGATCCGCTATCTGATGTCCAAAGGGCACAGTAGGATCGGGGTGATAGCAGGAAAGGAAAATAATATCCATACGCAGCAGAGAGTGCTGGGATACCGGAAAATCCTGCGTGAAAATAACATTCCTTTTCATCCCGCCTGGGTCAGATATACGGACTGGGAGAAGGCGGGTGCCTATCTGGAAGCAAAGGAACTGCTGAAAGAGGATGTAACGGCGATTTTCTGTCTGGCTGACCGGATGGCCGGAGGGGTCTATTTGCGTCTGGATGAAATGGGGCTCAGGGCAGGGAGGGATATTGCGGTAGCCGGTTTTGACAATCAGGATATTGCAGAATTTTTTGTCCCGGGGCTGACCACCATGGCGCTTCCACTGCGGGAAATAGGCAGCGTGTCGGCAGATTATCTGTTAAGGCAGATGGATGGCACAGAGGGGGAAATTCCGGAGAAGACCCTGATTCCCTGTACCTTTATAGAGAGTGAATCTGTTCATGAGATTTAAATATACCGGCTGTTACTGCCTGCTTTCAAGGCAGTAACAGCCGGTATTTTTATAGTTGACAGAAAATTTGTACAGGATATATAATTTTTATTATGTTTAACGTTAAACAAAAGCGAGAAGAGGGAAACAAGGAAAGGAGCGGATATGTTAAGAAAGGTACAGACAGAAAACGGCTGGGTCAGGGGAATCGAAGCGGCAGATCCCAGGATCACGGCTTTTAAGGGGATCCCTTTTGCGGCTCCTCCGGTAGGCCTAAACAGGTGGCGTTCACCCCAGCCCTGCAAAAACTGGGAAGGGGTACGGGACGCTTCCCGTTTTGCCCCCATAGCAGTTCAGGACACCCCGGGACTTGGGGAGGATATCTATTGCCGGGAGTGGCATGTGGATCCCGAGACGCCCATGGATGAGGACTGCCTGTATTTGAACGTATGGACAGGGGCAAAGGGGGCGGAGGAAAAGCTGCCGGTACTGATATGGTTTTATGGAGGAGCCCTGCAGTGGGGATACCCTTCCGAGATGGAGTTTGACGGGGAGAGACTGGCCCGTCGGGGGATTGTGGTGGTGACAGTGAATTACCGCATTAATGTGTTTGGTTTTATGTCACATCCTCAGCTTACCCGGGAGCAGCCCGATGCGCCTGCTAATTTTGGAAGCCTTGATCAGCAGGCAGGGATCAGGTGGGTGATCCGAAATATCGGGGCCTTTGGCGGTGATCCGGATAATGTCACGATCGCCGGTCAGTCCGCAGGCGGGGGAAGTGTGCTGAGCCAGATGGCCTGCCCCGGAAATGCAGGGCTTTTTGGACGTGCGGTGATTATGAGCGGAATGATCAGAAGCCCTTACGGGGAGCGTTCCTTAGGTACGCCAAAGCCTCTTTCGGAGGCGGAGGAAAACGGAGTGAAATTCCTTGATTTCCTGGGGGTGTCTACTCTGGACGAAGCCAGGAAGCTGGACGCCTTTTTTATTCGGGATAAATATGCGGAGTATGTTAAAAATGCTCCCCGCATGGCTGCGGTACTGGATGGGCGTTTTTGTGTGGGTGACCCATTGGCGCTTTTCCTTCAGGGAAAGTGTGCGGATGTGTCGGTGATGGCAGGCAATACAGTGGACGAATTCCCCTCCGCTTTATACGCAAAATCCAAAAAGGAGCTGGAGAAAAAGGCCAGAAGCATTTTCGGAAGCCGATCAGGAGAATACCTGGAGCTGTTAGACAGGCAGGAAACAGAGTCAGAAGCTGCAGAGGCTGGAAACGGTTCCAAAACAGTAGAGTACGGGAAGGTCAGCGGGTTGGAATGTACCATAAAAGGGGTATTCGGCAAGCGGAAGGAGGCCGGCAGCCGACAGAATTACTATTATTACAAATTTGCCCCGGATATTCCCGGATGGGATAAGCCCGGATGCTTTCATTCAGTCGATCTGTGGTTTTTCTTTGAGACCCTGGCCAAATGCTGGCGGCCTTTTACAGGCAGGCACTACGACCTTGCCAGGCAGATGTGCAATTATTGGGCTAATTTTATCAAAACAGGCGATCCCAACGGGGCTGACGCAGATGGAACACCGATGCCGGGATGGGAGCCCTATACGAGGGAGACGTCTGCGGAGATGGTCTTTGCTTCCGGCGGGGCACAGCCTGGCAGAAAGGAATCCCCTTTGGTCAGATTTTTGAGCGGTCAGGCAGTGAGAGAGATGGAGAAGAATAAGTGCGAGGAGGAAAACAATGAAGAAGCAGGCGTTTAACCCTTATCTCCCGTCCTGGGAGTATATTCCGGACGGGGAGCCCTATGTGTTCGGGGACAGAGTTTATGTCTACGGTTCCCATGATGTTTATAACGGATATGTGTTCTGTATGGGTGATTATGTGTGCTGGTCCGCCCCGGTGGATGATTTGGGGGACTGGCAGTATGAGGGAGTGATTTATCCCCGCGATGAAGATCCCTTAAATAAGGACGGAAAAATGTGCCTTTATGCGCCGGATGTGACGGTGGGGCCGGACGGAAGGTATTATCTGTACTATGTGCTGGATCATGTTTCCGTTGTATCAGTGGCAGTGTGCGACACCCCGGCAGGGCGCTACGAGTTCTATGGGTATGTTCACTATGAGGATGGAACCAGGCTGGGAGAGCGAAAGGGGGATCAGCCGCAGTTCGATCCGGGTCTTCTGACAGAAGGGGAGAGGACTTACCTTTACACAGGCTTTTGCGGAAGAGGAGACAAGAGCAGAACCGGGGCCATGGCAACAGTGCTCGGGCCGGATATGCTGACGATTTTGGAGGAGCCGGTTTTCGTGGCGCCGGGATGCGAATACGGAGCGGGAACCGGATTTGAAGGACATGAGTTTTTTGAGGCTCCCTCCATGCGAAAGATCGGGGATACCTATTACTTCATTTATTCGTCCGTGGTGATGCATGAACTTTGTTATGCTACCTGTAAAAGTCCTACCGGTACATTCCGGTACGGCGGAGTACTGGTGAGCAACTGCGACCTGCACATAGACACGTATAAGCCTGCGGATTTGCCGATGGCTTATGGGGCAAATAACCACGGCAGCATCGTAGAGATAAATAACAGGTGGTATATCTTTTACCACCGCCACACCAACGGCACCTGGTACAGCAGACAGGGATGCGGGGAAGAGTTGGAGCTTTTGCCGGATGGACGAATCCGGCAGGCAGAAATAACCTCCTGCGGTTTAAACGGCGCTCCTCTTGTGGGGAAGGGAGAATATCCTGCTTATATAGCCTGTCATCTGTTTACGGATACTCCTTCCGTATATGTGGGGGGAGACAAATTCCCCAAAATTATGCAGGATGGCAGGGACGGAGACGAAGAGCCGGGGTATATCGGCAATATACAGGATTCTGCAACAGCGGGCTTTAAGTATTTTGACTGTAAGGACATCCGGGAGATCAGGATCAAGGTAAGAGGTTATGCCGATGGTGTGTTTGAGGTAAAGACCGCCTGGAACGGAAAGGTACTGGCACAGATCAGGGTAAGGTATGCCAATGTCTGGGAGGAATATGCGGCGCCTGTTTCTATTCCCAATGGAAAGCAGGCAATCTATCTGACCTACCGGGGAGGAGGAAATGCCAGTCTGCTGTCTTTGACCCTCATATAATAATGTTAAAAAGCTCCGGCAGCTCCGGGGCTTTTTTGTCTGAAAACAGGGGTGAGAAGTGTACTGCCCATTGTTTGGTAAGCCGTATTTCGAAATGTAGCACTACCCGATCAATAAAATGATGGTTTGGTTTAGCACTATGTATATAAAAATTGCTTATTTTTTTTGCCTTTCTTTCGATTTTTATTGACAAAGTGCCGGGGGGGGGTTAAAATGTAAGAAAATAAAAGTTTAACGTTAAACAAAAAAATCCAGCCCTTGGAGAGGGGCTAAAAAACTACTACTATTATTATGAAGGAGTTAAAAATATGATGAAATTTTGGAAAAAGGGTACAGCTCTTTTACTGGCCTGCCTGATGGTCATCGGCCTGGCGGCCTGCGGCGGTGGTAATGGAGGCTCCGACTCGGGATCTTCCGGTGACAGTGGAAGCGCAGATGCTTCAAGCGGAAGCGAAAGTACCGGGGATACCGGCAGCGCTGCAAATAATGGCGAGATCGTGAAGCTGGTTGTATGGGGTGTCGGTACGGCTGATACAGATGACTGTAATGAAGTTGCCGAAGCGATCAGCAAGATTACCCGTGAAAAGATTGGTGTTGAGATTGAATTGGTTCGTGGTCAGGATGCAGAGCAGATTAATCTGGCTCTTACTTCCGGTGAAGCTATTGATCTGTTGAATTATAATAACGTTTCCGGTCAGTTGGCTACGATTGTCCGCAATAACTATGCGGCCCCTTTGGATGAGCTGGTTGAAAAGTATGGACAGGGCGCTCTGGGAGTAATCAATCCTGTGGATTTGGATGCCTGTCGTTTCGGAGGCGTACTGTATGCTCTTCCTGATATGAAGGATACTTCTCATTCCGCCGGTTTTTCCATGCGCAAGGATATTGTAGACGAACTGGGGATTACTGTTCCTGAAAAGGGTACATATGATGATATGTATAAGATTCTGACACAGGTGCATGAGGCTTATCCTGATATGTATCCTCTGGTTCCCACCTGGGCTGGCGGCGGTATGCAGGAGAGTTTGCCTGTTGACCCGTTGGGAGACAATATGGGTGTTCTGGAGAATGCTTTCGATGACAGCACTGAGGTCGTAAACTATTATGCGATGGACAGCTACCGTGAATTCTGCGAAATGATGTACAAGTGGAATCAGGAAGGGCTGATTATGCCTGACGCCACCACTACGACAGAGAACAACCTGCTGGCCGGTAACGGTTTTGCAATGTATGAGAACTGGAAGCCGGGCAAGGAGCTGGAGAACTTCAAGTCTACCGGCAAAGAAGTGGAATTTATGAAATTGATTGATCCTTACAAATATACGGATTGCTCAAACGGTAATTCTTTCATCATTCCTTATTCCTCCAAATATCCTGAGAAAGCCATGGAACTCTGGAACCTGATGTATACGGATGCTGAGGTTTCCAATCTCTTTATCAATGGTATCGAGGGCAAGCACTGGGTTTACACCGACGACTCCAAGACCTTTATCACAACTCCTGAGGGTGTGGATCCCAATGCCAGCGGATATTCTTCGGTTGACTGGTCATGGCCGAATCAGCAGCTTACTCCTGTCTGGGAGGGTGCGGAAGCTGATTTGTGGGAACAGCTCAACAAGTTCAATAATGAAGGGACTCCCAGCCCGGCTCATGGTTTTTCATGGGACAGCAGTTCTGTGATGAATCAGGTTACGGCATGTAACAACGTGATCTCATCTTATCATACGGCATTGCGCTGGGGCGCAATGGATCCGGCAGAAAATCTTCCTAAATTTATTGAGGAGCTGGAAGCGGCCGGTATCAATGAGATTATCGCAGAGAAACAGAAGCAGTTGAATGAGTTCCTGGCTAGTAAGCAATAAGGGCTTGAAAGCAATATAACCGATTATGTTGTAAAAGGAAGGCGGGTATGGGAAAGTCCCAGCCCGCTTTCTTCCTACAAAGTAAATCATATGGAGGAATGAATATGAAGAAATTCGGAAAAACGTTGAAACGTTTCTGGCCTCTTTATTTGATGTTTGTACCTGGCGTTGTCTATCTGTTTATCAACTGTTATATTCCCATGTTTGGTATTCAGATTGCTTTCCGGCAATACAATGCCAGAGACGGTATTTATGGAAGTCCGTGGTGCGGGTTTCAAAATTTTGAATTTTTGTTCCGCACAAACGACGCTTTTGTAATGATCCGCAACACTCTGCTTTATAATCTGGTCTTTATTGCACTGGGGACTGTACTGGCTGTTTCCGTGGCAATCGTCCTTAATGAGATTCGCAATGCCAGGGCGAAGCAGTTATATCAGACAGTAATCCTGATCCCTTATCTGATTTCAATGGTTATCGTCAGCTATCTGGCATTTGCTTTCTTAAGCAGCAGCAACGGCTATATCAATAATTCTCTTTTGGCAGCTTTCGGCGCAGATCCTGTGGACTGGTACAATACTCCTAAATATTGGCCGGTTATTCTGGTTATCATCAATGTCTGGAAAAACCTGGGATATAACATGATCCTGTACTATGCCACCCTCTGCGGTATTGACCACACGTTATACGAGGCGGCAGTGGTGGATGGGGCCAATCGATGGCAGCAGATACGCAATGTCACGTTGCCCGGTCTTAAATCTACGATTATTATTCTGACGCTGATGGCATTGGGTGGGATATTCCGGTCTGATTTCGGTCTGTTCTACCAGGTACCCCAGAACTCAGGTCCTTTGATCAGCGTAACCCAGACCATTGATACCTATGTGTATCGCGGGTTAATGCAGACCAACAACATCGGTATGTCTTCCGCAGCAGGCGTATATCAGTCAATTGTGGGATTCATTCTGGTGGTAACTGCCAATTTTATTGTCCGCAAAGTGGACGATGAAAGTTCCCTGTTCTGATTAAGGAGGTACAGATTATGGTAGAAAAAGGAAAAGGGTTTCAGATTTTTGCCCATATTTTATTTATCATTCTGGTTATTTGTGCGATTGCACCTTTTATACTGCTGATAATGTCCTCCTTCACGGAGGAGCAGACTCTGATCACTAACGGTTATAGCTTTTTTCCTGCTAAGTTCAGTACTTATGCCTATGAGTATCTGATGACAAAATCATCCGCAGTGTTCCGCGGTTATGGTATTTCCTTTCTGGTAACGATCGTGGGTACGCTGTGCAACCTGCTGATTACGACTCTCTATGCGTATCCGCTTTCCAGAAGAGAGCTGCCGGGACGTGGTATTTTTGCGTTTTATCTGTTCTTTACCATGCTGTTTTCCGGTGGTCTGGTGCCTTCCTATCTAATGTGGACCCAGACTTTCCATATCCGTAACACGATATTTGCCCTGTTGATACCGAATTTGCTGCTCAGCGCTTTCAACGTCATCATGATGCGTACCTATTTTACTTCTAATATTCCTGATGCCGTTGTGGAGGCGGCCAGGGTTGACGGCGCCAGCGAGTTCAGAATTCTTTTCGGTATCGTGCTGCCTATGGCGCTTCCCATTATTGCAACCATCGGCCTGCTGGTAGGGCTGGCTTACTGGAACGACTGGATGAACGGTCTGTACTATCTCAATGATGACCGGATGTTCAGTATTCAGGTATTATTGATGAATATCCAGCGTGATCTGGATTCCCTGCGGCAGCAGGCTCAGTCCGGCGGAAGTGTGAATACCGCAAACCTGCCGTCCACCTCCGTTCGTATGGCGCTGACCGTAATGGGAATTCTGCCTATTATGATCATTTATCCGTTTATGCAGAAGTATTTCGTGAAAGGCATTGCTATCGGTGCAGTGAAGGGATAAATTACAGACAGAAGTCGGAGTACATTTTTTGACAGAGTAGAATCACTGAGTGCTGCAGGCCCTGAAAAAAGGACTTGCAGCACTTTCTGCGGTTAAGAAGGTGTTTGAAGGCAGACTTTTGGAGGAAAGGGAGAAGTAATATGAATGCGAAACAAAAAAGCTTCTTAAGGAAGCGGCAAGGCCCTTCGTGGGGAGCGGGAGGCTGAAGGAGGAAGAAGGGAACCGGGATTATGAGAGAGTTCTGAATTTTTTATAAACAGAGCGCATTCTATATTTACACTGCAAGTTTTTATTTTATAATTGTATGTATGCTTATAGAAATGGAGCGAGCGGGAAATATGACAGGAAACAATATAGTAAATGCAGTGTAAGGAGTTTGTGGGGAAATGCCGTCAGTGAGCATTATTGTTCCGGTATATAATGCGGAAAAAACGATTGAGAGATGTGTGAGCAGTATACTGAACCAGACATATAAGGATTTTGAACTGCTGTTATTGGATGATGGCAGTACGGATGATTCCGGCAGGATCTGTGATGAATATGCTAAAAGGGATACGCGTGTCAGGGTATGCCATAAAGCGAATTCAGGGGTTTCCGACACACGGAATCAGGGGATTGATATGGCAGAGGGAGAATATCTGCAGTTTGTGGACAGCGACGACTGGATCATTCCGGAAGCCACAGGATTCTTTCTCCGTGCGGCCACAGAGCACGGGTGCGATATGGTGATTGGGGATTTCTACAGAGTGATTGGCGAACGTGTCGCACAAAAGGGGACGATTGAAAAGGACGGCATTCTGGACAGGAAGGACTATGCCGCCAATATGATGAGGAAACCGGCGGATTTTTATTATGGGGTTCTTTGGAACAAATTTTACAAAAGTTCCATTATAAAAGAGCATCAAATCAAGATGGATATTGCCGTCAGTTGGTGTGAGGATTTTATATTCAATATGGAATATGTCCGGCATATCGATACGGTCTACGTGCTGAAGGTTCCAATGTATTATTATGTAAAGACAAAGGATTCCCTGGTTTCCCAGGGGCTCAGTATGAAAAAGACGATTCAGATGAAGCGTATGGTCTTTGCATTTTACAATCATTTTTACAAGGATGTTCTGGGTGAGGAGGATTATGAGAGAAGGAGAGGGCAGGTATACCGTTTTCTGCTGGACGCGGCCAGTGACGGAAGTGTATCGCCTTTAGATTTACATGGAAATTATAAGCTTGGCAGCGAGAGAACGAAAGTAAGCGAAGGAATCCAGGAGGGCGAAGGGATTTTCTTTGACCTTTACAGGGAAAGGAAGCTGTTGGAAAAGCTGTTTGATGTAGTGGCGCTGCGAAATGATCTGACGACGGTTGATATAAAGATATTGTATTATCTGAACGGTCCTCACGAAAACTGTACGCGGAAGGAAATGTCGGAGATTTTGGATATTCCCGTAAGGAAAATAAATATCTCTGTCCAGAAACTGCTGGCAAAGGAAATGATTACAGCGCCGGAGGAGGAAAAGGGCAGGGGCAAGGCCAAAAGTGGGACTAAGGGAAAACAGCAGGGAGAGAAACGGAAGGCCAGGGTAAATGAATACACGATCACACAGGAGGCCGAGAATATCCTGTCGGAGACATTGTTTGGACTGTATGACCTGGAGCAGATTCAGTACGAGGGATTTTCCCAGAAAGAGATTGAGTTGTATGAAATGTTAAATGAGAAGCGGAAGAAAAATATTAAAACCGCTCTCAGGACATGATTGGGAGTGAAGCAGGAGGAGTATTGCGTTATGGTGCCTGTGGAAGGGATGTGCTATAAATGCCAATTTATTTAATCAGGAATTTGAGCCAACCCTGTCCCGCCTGCTGCATTGCTGTCGCTGGCGGCGGTTATGGGGTGTATTTTTACTCATGGTAGTAGAGGGCTTGCGGAGCGGATATTTTATTAGCGGGACATGGATACATATATTGATATCCAGTGTTTTCAATGGTATAGTATTATCATTATGCGCTCTGGACGACTTTGTATGGAGATGTTGTGAACGCGGCCCGGTTGGGCGGTTGCGATGAGCATAGTGGGCAGTATAGTTTTTGGTCTGCCTATGGCTTTGTTAATGAAAAAGAAAAATCTGCAAATGGCAATAGGTATGCATTGGTTTATAGATTTTGTCAGGTTTACTTCTGGTTTTTAAGCAGACACGAATAGGGGGGGCTATGAAAACCTGTTATTTTCACCCCAGATGCATAACTGGTCTAATACCTCCATAAGGGATCTCCCTCGTTCGCTTAAGCTGTATTCTACTTTTGGCGGTATCTGGGGATATTCCTTTCGGATGATAAGCCGGTCTGTTTCCAGTTCCTTCAGATTGCTGCTGAGCGTTTTATCCGACACGTTTTTCAGATAGCGTTTTAGTTCATTGAATCGGACAACCTGAAATTCCATCAGGCAGTACAGGATAACCATCTTATGTTTGCCCGATATCAGCGACAATGTATAGCTGAATCCAGTATCCTCGAAATTGGCCTTATCAATATAATTTCTTATCATTTCCTTACTTTCCTTTGGGATAGTACCTTACATATAAGATAGTACTTGTATTTTTTGCTACCAGTTAGAATTATAAATTAGGGCGCAGGCTCTGCCAATCCTAATTTCCGATGCCGGTTTTAATGGTGGCAACCTACAATGAAGACGGCAGCGTGAACGTTATGAACGCCGCATGGGGAACCATGCAGGAGAGAGGAAATGTGGCCCTCAATTTAATAGAATCGCACAAGACCGTAAAAAATATCAAGGCGAGGGGCGCCTTTACAGTGAGCATTGCGGATGCCGCCCATGTTGTGGAGGCGGATTATTTTGGCGTTGAATCCGGCAACAGGGTTGTCGATAAATTTGAAAACAGTGGTCTGACTGCCAGTAGATCGGATATTGTGGATGCACCGGTTATCAATGAATTTCCTCTTTGCTTAGAGTGCGAGTTTATCGAGTATCAGGACAATGAATATGGATGTGGAGTGATCGGTAAAGTGGTAAATGTCACGGCAGACGAAAGAGTTATGGTTGGTGACAGGATAGACATGTCACTGGTATAGTAAACGACATTAATTTTTGTGCTTAAAAGAACAAAGTGACGAAAATT
>CAJTVL010000097.1 GCA_910579425.1 uncultured Lachnospiraceae bacterium
TATGACGGGAAGATCTTCCACAACCCGTCAAATAAATTCTGCATTGTCATTGTGAAGACCGCAGATACGTCCATCCCGGAAAAGGCGAGGGATAAAAGACGGTATAGGGATCACCTGATCCGTTTCACTGCTGTCGGCTATGAAATCCCCATGACGGATGCCGTGGAGCTGGAACTGGACGGTGAATGGGTAAACGGAAAATACGGCATGCAGCTTCAGGTGGAGCAGTGGCGCGAGATCGTGCCGAAGACAAAGGAGGGCGTGCTGAGTTACCTGGGTTCCGGTCTGATCAAAGGCATCGGGGAAAAGACCGCTGCGGAGATCGTGGCAAAGTTCGGCACAGGCACGCTGGACATACTGGAAAAGCATCCGGAACGGCTTCTGGAGGTCCGGGGGATTACGGAAAACAAGCTGGAGGATATCCGGACTTCTTTTGCGGAGAGCCGGATGCTGCGCGACATCATGACACTTCTTGCGCCCTTTAAGCTGACACCAAAGACGGCATTGAAGATCTACCAGCATTTTGGGCCGGCCTGTATGGATCTTTTGAAAAAAAGTCCCTTCGAGCTGTGCCGGATACCAGGCTTTGGGTTCCGGCGGGTGGATGCCATTGTAAGGAAGACGGATAACCGTCCCCGTGATCCCATGCGGATAGGGGGTGCGCTTCACTGTACGCTGGACGAAGCGAAGGGAAAGCAGGGGCATCTGTTCCTGGAAAGAGAAACTTTGTGCAAGGCGGCCTTTAAGCTGCTGAACGAAAAGATTCCCCTGCCGGAAATGCGTGTGCGGCCGGAGGAAGTGGAAAAGGAACTGGACGGCATGATTTTAAACGGCTCTGTGGTATCCATGAGAGACAATATCTACCATCCTGCCGTATTTGCACAGGAGGACGAGACTGCCAGCCGGATTGCAAGGCTGCTGGCGGAGGAAAGGCCGCCGATGAAAGATATTTCTGCTGTCATTGAAACTGTCAGGACAGAACTGGGGCTTCGGACATCCGGAAAACAGGAATCCGCAGTCAGGACGGCTTTTCTCTACAACCTGTCCATCATCACCGGTTCTCCGGGTACAGGAAAGACAACCGTGCTGAAGATTATTTTAGAGGTTTACCGAAGGCTCTGGCCGGATAATAAGATCGTCCTTATGGCGCCTACGGGCCGTGCGAGCCGGAGGATGGCGGAAAGCACCGGGTTTGAGGGGGCATGCACCCTTCACAGCGGGCTTGGCCTTGTCAGCGAAGAGGATGAGGGCAGCCGCAATAGAAAAAAAGACGGCCTGGATGCGGACATGGTGATCGTGGATGAGTTTTCCATGGTGGATATGTGGCTGGCAGGGAAATTCTTTCCCGCATTGAAAAAAGGGGCGAAGATCATTTTAGTCGGAGACCCGGACCAGCTGCCCAGCGTAGGAGCGGGAAACGTATTCAAGGAATTGATCCAGTGCGGCCTTGTGCCGGTTACAGTGCTGGATGAAATTTTCCGTCAGGCAAAGGACAGCCTGATTGCTCACAACGCACGGTTTATCCATGACGGCAATACCAGGCTGTATTACGGAAATGATTTTCAGTTTCTGCTCTGTGACAGTCAGGAAGATGCGGCAGCGGCTATCATCGAGAGGTACTGCCAGGAAATTGAGAGCAACGGGATTGAGCATGTGCAGATCCTTTCTCCCTTCCGGACAGAAGGGGCGGCGTCTTCAGACCACCTGAATGCTGCCATCCGGGAGATCGTGAATCCATTCCAGTCAACAGAGGATGAGGTGCGTATCGGCCCGAAGACATTCCGTGTCGGCGACCGTATCATGCAGACGAAGAATACTGACAAGGTATCCAACGGAGACCTGGGTTTCATCCGATATATAGATGATACGCCGGACGGGAAACGGATTGGCCTGGAATTCGGAGAGAACCGCAGCCTGGAATACAGCACGGAGGATCTGGTGAATCTGGATCTTGCATATGCGACCACCATCCATAAGGCCATGGGTTCCGAATATGATATCGTACTGATGCCTATACTGAAGGCACACTATATCATGCTCTATCGGAATCTTCTGTATACCGGAATCACCCGTGCCAGGAAAAAGGTAGTGCTGGCAGGAGAAAAGAGCGTGCTGTTTATGGCCATACACAAGAATGAGATCAGCAAAAGGAACACCCTTCTGGGAGAACGCATCCGCCTGTATTACAAGGCTTATGCAAAAAGCGCCGGGATAATTGTGCCGGAGTTCCTGGAAGAAAAACTGAAAGCAGCAGGTTAAAAATGGGATATGGTGCAGAAAATGCACAGGGTATCCCTTATTTATTTGATGAAGGGAGTTTTCAAGATGAATAAGAACGAACACACAGCAACAATGTATGAAAGTATTCCCGCAGTGGCAGAGCTGAACAAGGTGCCGGGCTTTAACCCGCTGAAGCTGCTCCGCCGTGTCATTTCCCCGGATAACGGGGAGACGGTTCTGCAGCTGGACCTTCCCTATAAGAAGTTATGGTTCCGGCTGGCGAACCCGAAAGGGCGTATCCGGCTCAATGCCCTCCGTATCACGGAGCAGATGGCAATTTACGAGGCACAGGTTTTCCTGGAGCGTACAGACGAGAACCCCATAGGCAGCTTTACTTCCAGTTGTACAAAGGAAGAAGCGCCGGGAGGGCATTATATTCAGGCAGCACAGCAGGCGGCTATGGACGAGGCACTGTCAGATGCAGGCTTTGGCATCCAGTTTGCCGACGTCAACATGGGGGCGAAAGGGAGCCGTTATGGGAGCAGGATTCCCTTAAATGGGACCGCCCAGGGACATCCTTTGGCAGCTCCGGCCGGCATGCAGAAGGCATCTGGTGAGGCAGAACAGTCAGCGGGAACGCCTGCCGGAGGTGTGGTCAGGCCATTCCCGACAGCCACGGATGAAAAAGAATTGCAAAAGCCGGCGCAGGAATCCGGACTGCCTGTTTCAGGCGGTCAGATAGCTGTAAATACCAAAACAGAGGAAAAGAAATCTGTGGAAAGCAGTCTGCCGCTGCTTGGAACAGGGCAGAAAGCGGAAAAACAGATTCCTGTAACATCTGCTGAGAATGCCAAAACTCATGAAACCATGGAAAATGTGCAGACAGATAAGGTTCAGGCGCAGACTGCAGACAGCAGCCTTCCAGTGAAATCCCAGGCGGATGTCCGGGAGAACGTACAGGCTGTGAGGGAAGCGGAATCACTTCCCATACAGACAGGCACAGAAGTTCTTAAAACGGAAAATATGGGTAACACTCTTCCCGTTTCCGGAAGAAAGAATACGGAAGAAGACACGCAGAAAGCAGTGCAGGGAATGATGGCACTGTTAGGCGGGCAAAATCTTCCTTCCAGTGAAACAGACCAGGTCAAAGACCAGGCATCAGAAGTACAGAATCTGCCGGCTGCCGGAGATCCGGCACCAGAGATTCCCCAACTGCCTGTTGCCGGAGCATCGGTACAGGAGAAAACAACGGCCAGATATACCCCTGATATGCCTGTGGAGGAGATCGTCAAGCTGATGACCTTTGAAGAGGCAGGGCAGGTGGTCGTGGATACGGGCGTCTGCAAGGGCCAGACTATTGCGGAAGTAGCAGAGAGGCGTCCTCCCAGTCTGAAATTTTATCTGTACGGCGGCTACAAAGGGGATAACAATATTCTCCGGGCGGCGGCACAGATCATGCTGGATTCCCTGGCAGTAAAGAAAGCCGGGTAATGGCGGTACATGGATAACCACAGAAGGGACAGTGAAAGACACTACAGGGAAGGAGGGCACAGACAATGGCCTCGTTTTCAGAAGATTTCCCGTTCGGGATCATGGATGTGGTGGAACTTCTGCATCTGCATATCCGGCGCAGGCAGACGGACAGCGTTTACACAGACTGTCCGTTCTGCGGCGACCGGAGAGGAAAGATGAATGTCAATTTTGTAAAGAATGTGTGGCGGTGCAACTACTGCGGTGAACACGGCGGGATGCTGAACCTGTATGCAAGGGTCAACAATACTACCAATTCCGAAGCCTACCGGGAAATCTGTGATGCCCTCCAGGCAGGGGATACTTCCTGGGGATATGGCGGTTCAGAGAATACGGACGCTTATACAGGGGGGCCGGTAAAGGAATCCCTTACAGGCGGACAGACAGCTATGGGAATCACTCAGTCGGAACGTGCCAGCCTGCAGGAGATACACCAGACTTACTCCCTGCTGCTTGAAATGCTGTCCCTGAACCCTGCACACCGGGCGCATCTGCGCTCGGAGAAGCGGGGGCTTAGTGACGGGCAGATAGACAGCCTGGGATTTAAGAGTACCCCGCC
This sequence comes from uncultured Lachnospiraceae bacterium, assembly GCA_910579425.1. GTDB lineage: Bacteria > Bacillota > Clostridia > Lachnospirales > Lachnospiraceae > Suilimivivens. The sequence continues at coordinate 4,310 of CAJTVL010000097.1, forward strand.
CTATTTCTTATGCCGTTCTCTGACGGAAAGGCTGATAAAACAGGGCTGCAAAGTGGAAGGTGTTCCGGGGTTCTATCTCCATGAAGGCGGATACTGGACACTGAGATTCAGCAGCCGCACGGCAGGAATCCTGATACCGGCTGTCGGTGTTGACGGGCTGATCCGGGGAATGCAGATTCTTTTAGATAAACCTTTTAAGGACAAGGATGACCCACCGGAAAAAGCCGGAACGAAATATATCTGGTTCTCTTCCGCGGGAAAGAACATGGGAACCACTTCCGGCAGTCCGGTACATTTTATTGGAAACCCTTTTGCACGGACCATTTATGTCACAGAAGGGATTCTGAAAGCAGATATTGCCCACTGCCTGCTGAACCGCTCCTTTGTGGCGATTGCCGGAGCAAACAATGTGCAGCAGCTTGGCCCCCTATTTGCCCTCCTGGCACAGAATGGAACCGAGCTGATCATTGAAGCCCATGACATGGACAAATACAGCAATGAAATGATTGCAAAAGGAAGTTCCAAAATTTATCTGCTTGCAAGACAGTATGGAATGGAGTGCCGGCGGCTGACCTGGAATCCCAATTACAAAGGGATTGATGACTGGCAGCTGGCGCTCAGAAAGGAAAAACAACAGAAAGAAGGTGAAAAGAAGAATTTACCGGAGGAGCATGCGGTTTTCTGTCCGGAAGAAAAAGGGTCTGTAGAAAAGTCTGCGGATTCTCCCGGAAAGAAGTGCAGGTTCCGTATTTACCAGCTTGTCTTTGAAGAGGGGCGGGAGACGATCCCCTTTGCCTTTAAAGGGATTCGGGATCTGCATAAAGCCGGATACGGCCAGCCTCCTGCTTCCGATTATCAGCTGGTATGTGAGTCAGAACTTCTCTTTCCTGAGCATTGGGAAGAGAAAAAAATCCTGGAACAGATTCTGGATCACTATGGGAATCATATACCGGAAGGTTACCAGGGACGTCCTCTTGCATCCTCGGATGTGGTGGAATTAGATGATGAGACCGGCCGCCACTATTTTTATGTGGATGGCAGAATATTTGAACCTGTCCGTTTCTCTCCCTTTCTTGCAAAGCCAATGAAAGGGTAAGAAATGGGCGGCAGGTATGGCATGGAATGGGAACAGCCCGCTCCATGCCGTTTTTATGAAAGGAGATTTTTATGGATACTTTTACAAATATGGGCATGGAAATGAATATAGGAGACAATCCGTTTGAGGAAGACGGATTATTCGGAAGTACTGCGGAAAGAACAGAGGAAGGCGCACTGGACGGATTTCTTCCGGTAACAGCTTCGGTTTCGGGCAATCCCTTTGAGAGCGGAGCGGAACAGGCCAGTCATTTGCCAGTCCAGGGAGCAGCTGCAGAGACTGTAGTACAGGCGGAGACGGAAGAAGAAAATACCTGCCCTGAAGAAGATGCAGGAGAAAAAGAGGAGCAGGAAGAAAAAGAAACTGGCTCTACGGATTCCAATATGGAGGAAGAATCGGAAGATAAAAAACGTGCGGAACATGAGGCGGCAGAGGCCAGGCGCAAAGCAGAATGGGAGGCAAAAGAACAGGAAAAACAGGCGAAAAGGCAGGCACAGCTTGACCGAATCAAGGCTATGAACGATGAGGAGCTGACTGCTGAATCCATGAAGAGGGTTAGCACTGATACAGAGAAGCTGACACGCCGCAATATGAAGGAATGCGTTTCTGAGTATATCCAGACCGCATGCCTGGAAGATGTGGCATTTGCCAAACAGGTCATGCTTCCCCAGAAGAATATGGTTCGCTGTTTCCAATATATCAACCGGAAAGCTTATGAATATATCCAGGATGAGATAAAAGCATCCGGGATACAGCCGGGGCGGGATACGCCCTGTTATTCCAGCGATATTCCGGATGACATTTGTTATCACTGGGCCGAAGAATATTTCCGTACCATGGACGTGAAGGAGGATAAAGAGGACGAGGAAGAATTTGTTCCACGGCCTTATGCAGGGAAGACGGCAGCCGGCTCCAAAGGAAAGAAAACGGTAACAAAAAAAGCTGCGGCTAAAAAACCGGCAGAGAAGAAAACGGAGAAAAAGGAATCTGAAGATAACGGGCAGATATCCTTTATGGAACAGCTTTCTCTTGAAGGTATGCTGACGCCGGAAAAAAAGGCAGGATGAATATAGTTTCATGGAGGTGAAAAAGATGATAGCATATAAAGGCTTTAAACCCGGCCTTATCTGCCTGGGGTATCAATTTGTTATGGGCCTTAACAAAACGGAAAAAGCAAACTGCCGTAAAAATGGTTTTCATTGTGCAGAAAATCCTCTGGATTGTCTTACTTATTATTCCAATATGAATCAGGCAGAATACTATATCGTAAATGCCGGAGGAGATATGGATGAGGATGGGGATGATACCAAAATCTCCTGTACAGAGTTGACGATACTGAAAAAGCTGACAAAAGAGGATTTCTTTCTTCACAGTCTCGCTTTTATGGCAGACCATCCGCTGCGGGAATGGAGCTGCCATGTATCAAGGGATAAAGCAGAGGCATCCGCCGGATATGCCGTGGTGAGAGGAATCGCCCCGGTAGCCAGCGGTAAAAAAGGAGACATCCTTGCTTTTGCTAAGGAAGATCCGGTGAATGGGCATATTATTCAGATTGCGCTGGCGCAGGTAGACGGCAAAAAAGTTCTGCCGGATACATGGTACGGCACAGATCTGACAGAGAGGCAGGTGGCTTTGATATGAGAAAAAAGGAATTGTTAAAATTGCGGACACTGAATGCCACATCAAAAATGATGCAGATGGCAGATTTGGATTTACCGCAGCGCACAGTGCAGCGCTATTGGAACGGTGAGCGTGTTCATATATCCTACCAATGCGGGCTGTATATGCGTTGTCAGGTCTTAAATAGCTTCATGAAAGTGGCTTTTTTCCTTACGGAACACATGAGAACGGGAGGAAGAATGCCAGTTTATGAATTGTATATTGACAAAGAAAAAGGAGAATTTCTCACGTATGACCGGATTGCACAAAAATGGCTTACGGCCAAACTTGATATGATTCCCTGGCCAGGGTATGTATATTATTCTGAGAAAAAATGGATCAGTCCACAAGGATATGAACTGATTAAAAAGTATCTCGGTGTTGAGCATGGCGGCTATCAGGGGCTGTTGGAGTATCAGTTGAAGGTTCGTGCAGACGAGTTGAAGCGGCGCCATAAAAGAGAAACTGATCCATGGGATCTTGACCTGGAACAGACGCCGGAGCTGCCAAAAGACTGGGAACGCTGGGTAAACAAGGTTGGGATTACAGAAAATTATATGTTCTATCAGTACAGCAGGAAAGGAGCAAAAACCGGATATTGTACATTTTGTGAAAAAGAGGTGGATATAAAAAATCCACGTCATAATAAAATCGGGCACTGTCCACGGTGCCGTCACAAGGTTATATACAAATCTATTGGAAAGGCCGGCACAGTTATGACGGAATATCATCCTATGTATCTGATGCAGAGATGTGAGGATGGATTCATGCTTCGGGAATTTAGAGGATATAGAAAATATCGGAAAGGAGAGTATGAAAATCCGGAATGCAGCAGCTGGGAAGTGCGAAGAGCTCTTTATGACCATAATGCAGAGCCACGGAATGCCTATTACTGGGGAGATTATAAACATTCGGAAACCAGGTGGATCTGTACTGATTTCTGTAGTCCAAACTGGTATGGAAATGGGAATGGGCGGGTATATGGAAAAACCCTTCCTTCACTTGGAAAAAAAGAGTTACGCTGTACGGGAATCATAGAAGCCCTTCAGGACAATAAGAACATGGACCCGGAAAAATATTTTGCAGTATTTGACAGGATACCTCAGCTGGAACAGCTGGCAAAGGCTCATCTGCCTGCTTTGGTATCGGAATGTATGGGTAATTACTATCATTTTAAAGAAGCATTTAAGAATCCAAGATCCAAAAGCCTGTTGAAGCTTTTGGGAATAGATTCCCAGCAGTTAAAGCGGCTTAGGGAAAACAGGGGCAGACGTCAGTTTTTGACATGGCTTCAATATGAGAAGGTTACCGGAAAATGTCTGCCGGATGAGGTGGTTTCCTGGTTCTGCAAAGAAAAAATTGTACCGGATAAACTGCGGTTTATAACAGATAGGATGAGCATTGTGCAGATCTATAATTACATAAGGCGTCAGATGTGTGAAAACCGTATGAAAAGTGATCAGGTACTTACTACATGGGCCGATTATCTTTCTATGGCCTGTCGCCTGAAAATGGATACCAATGACGCGATCATCTATCGTGTACGGAGACTGCGCCAGCGGCATGATGAACTTGTAAAGCTCTGCGGACAGAAGGAGCTTGCAATCAGGGCTGGAGAAATTCTGGAAAAATATCCGCATATTGAGGACATTTATCAGGAAGTCAGAGCAATCTATGGGTATGCAGGAGAAGATTATACGGTTATCGTTCCTTCCCGGATTGAAGAAATCATGAATGAAGGAGAAAAACTCCATCATTGTGTGGGGAGCAGTGACCGGTATTGGGAACGCATTGAAAGAAATGAAAGCTATGTGCTGTTTCTTCGCAGGACATCTGATCTGGACACTTCATATTATACGCTGGAGATTGAACCGGATGGAACTGTAAGGCAGAAACGGACTATGTATGACAGACAAAAGGAGGATATCAAAGACGCAGAAAAATTCCTGCAGGAGTGGCAGAAGGTAATTTCCAAAAGAATCACCTCCAAAGAAAGAGGGCTTGCAGAAAAAAGCCGTATCCTGCGGAATCAGGAATTTACACAAATGCGGGAAAATCAGATTGTTATCAATACAGGTGACCTTAGAGGCCAGCTTTTAGTTGACGTATTGATGGCAGATTTGATGGAGAACAAAGAGGAACTTGCGGAAACTGTTTTACCGGCGGCCGCATAATAAATACTGGCAGGATGTCTTATCGGCATCCTGTCTTTTTTACAAGGAGGACTATATGATCAAAAATTTAAGCCAGTTAAAAAAGTCTTTAAAGAAGGGAACCAATATTGAGATCATTTCTCATTGCCGCACGGAATATGCCGGGCAGAAACGCAGAATCACCAAGTCCAATACCCAGGGATTCTACAGCATCGTACCGGATGAGCCGGATAATGAAGTGACGCTTGCCAACGATGGGAAAGGAAATGTTCTCTGGTGGAAGAAAGCATCCTTTTGGGAGTTTGAAAATGATATCTGCAGTGTGTACTGCAGCGACAACGAGCATACGAAGCAATATCTGATCATGTCATTCCGCATTATAGAGGAGGTGGCTTAAATGGCACAGAATGCATGGGAAAAAGTGCAGGCACTGACCGCACAGCTGAACCGGTACAGAGACGAATATTATAACGGCAATGCCCCGTCTGTTTCGGATGCCGTCTATGACAGGATGTGTGACGAGCTGGCAGTGCTGGAGATGGAGACGGGAATCTGGATGACGGATTCCCCCACCCGGACAGTGGGATTTGAAGCAGTCAGCGAGCTGGAAAAGACGAACCATCCCATTTCCCTGTTATCACTGGAAAAGACCAAGAGCGTAGAAGAACTGGTTTCCTTTGTGGGTGAGCATCAGATTCTTCTGATGCTGAAGCTGGACGGGCTGACCGTCAAGCTGACTTATGAGGATGGAAAACTGGCCCAGGCGGCTACCCGCGGCGACGGAGATACCGGTGAGGTGGTCACCCACAATGTCCGTGGTATTTCCGGGATACCCCAGAGTATTCCTTATCGGGAGAGACTGGTAGTGAGCGGGGAGGCTTTCATCCGCCCCGGTGATTTTCATCGTCTGAGAGAAACCCTGACAGACAGCAGTGGAGAACGCTATAAGAACGGAAGGAACCTGGCCGCTGGTTCTGTGCGCCTTTTAGACAGTGCGGTCTGCCGGGAAAGAAAAGTGATGTATATGCCTTTTGCTGTAGTGGAGGGATTCCCTGAACTGGAGTTAAAGTCCCAGAAACTGCGAAAACTTCCGGAACTGGGATTTCAGGTCTGCAAATTTGTCATAAGCAGGCGGAGCCTTACTTGTCAGGAGATGGAGGATGGCATCGGGAAACTGCGGCAGTTTGCCAGTGATAATGATATCCCCATTGACGGAATCGTGGCATCTTATAATGATATTGGTTTTTCCATGTCCTGTGGAAGGACAGGCCACCACTACAAAGACGGTTTGGCCTTTAAGTTTGAGGATGAGCTCCATGAGACAAAGCTGCTCGCAGTTGAATGGAACCCTTCCCGTTCCGGGGAGATCTCTCCGGTGGCAGTTTTCCAGCCAGTACAGATTGACGGCTGTGAGGTATCCAGGGCCAGCCTGCATAACATGTCTTTTATTGAGGGCATGGAACTAAAACTTGGCTGCCGGATACTGGTCAGCAAGCGGAATATGATCATCCCCCATGTGGAAGAAAATCTGGATCGTGGTGATTTTTCTCTGGCAGAGGTAATACCTGATAAATGCCCCTGCTGCGGGGAACCAACCCGTGTCCATGAAAGTCGTTCCATAGAGGATGGAAAAGAAAAGATCACAAAGACACTGTTTTGTGACAATCTGAATTGTGAAACCAGACGGCTGCGTCAGTTCGTTCATTTTGCAGGCCAGAAGGCTATGAATATTGAAGGGCTGTCTGAAGCGACACTGGAAAAATTCATAGGCAGAGGCTGGATTCATACCTATATGGATATTTATGAACTGGACAGGCACAGGAATGAGATCATTCAGATGGAAGGCTTTGGAGAGAAATCCTGGCAGCGGCTCTGGGATGCGATTCAGGGCAGCAGGAACACGACTTTTGAGCGTTATCTGATTGCTATGGATATTCCAATGGTGGGGAACACAGCCAGCCGCACGCTTTGCAGACAGTTTCATGGGAGCCTGGAGGAATTCGAGGATGCAGTGCATCATCAGTATGATTTTACACAGCTTCCGGATTTCGGAGATACTCTGCACAACAATATCCATGAATGGTTTTATGATGAAGAGAATCTTTATGTATGGGAGGTATTACAGAAAATGTTAAATATCGAGATCAACTCACCAGAGGACAGCATGGTTTCCGTATCGGAGAATCCTTTTGTAGGAATGACGATTGTAGTGACCGGAAAGGTGGAGCCTTATACCCGAAGTGGTATCAACGCGAAAATTGAATCTCTGGGTGCCCGTGCAGGAAGTTCGGTGAGCAGTAAAACAGATTATCTGGTCTGTGGAGAAAAAGCCGGCAGCAAGCTGGCAAAGGCCAGGGAACTGGGAATAAAAGTCCTGACACCGGAACAGTTTTTCCATATGGCCGGCGAATAGGCAAGGGTCTAAAACAATAGGATTTTATGTATGGGAGAGAGCTTGTAGAGTTCTCTCCTGTCTTTAAAGGAGGAAATCAAATGAGCAAGAGAACCATGATAAAATTGTCGGCATCTGAGGATTATATTTATCTGAGGACATTATCAGAGGAATATCGTTCCCCACAGGGATTTACGATTACAGATAAAGAATTAGCGGAGATGGAGGAAAAGGGGTATAAGGTTATATCAGATATCCATTCTTTTGCAAGACTGTCTCTGCGGAAAACAATGGACGAAACCGATATTCTGGTCATAAACTTTACCTGGCTGAGTGACGCAGGCGGAGGAAAGGTTTCCGGAAGAGAGGAAACGGTGCTGCTTTCCTATGAGAAGTTTCAGGAGTATGTCCGGGAAAGCAGGAAAAATAACGGAGAGCAGAAAAGGATTTTGTCTTTGGATGAAAAGCCCAGACCGAGGATTGAATTCCAGAGCAGACGGAATCTGAAGGCGGTCACAGGGGAAAAACTTCTTCGGAAAAAGCTGGGGAAGGCTCTCTGGAGACATTTTGCATGGAAAGGGAGCAGGCAGATTACAATATACGATGATTTCGAGCCATACAGCTTTTTCTTCCGGGAACAGACGCCATACGGAACCGGAATCTGCGGAGGAATCATTCTTCATGGGTGGGAAAATATGGAGAAGGCGTATTATGGGATACATACCTGACCAGAATAGGCAGGACAGGTTTTACAGGACAGAATGCAGGGCAGGCGGCAGGATATGTTGTCTGTCCTGTATTTTTTTCTATTTTGTTGAAAAATGCGTAATCCATGCGTAAAGGATAAGTATAAAATAAAAAAGGAGATGGGAAACTTATGTTAATTGCAATCGACCATGGGAACAAACAAATGAAAACAATCCACTGCCCGCCTTTTGTGTCCGGGCTGACGGAGAGCATTGTCAGGCCCTTTGGCAGCGAGGTCCTGGAATACCGGGATAAGTTTTACACGCTGTCAAACCAGAGGATCCCTTATAAGAGGGATAAGACGGAGGATGACCGCTTTTTTATCCTTACCCTGTTCGCAGTCGCAGAGGAACTCCATAGAAAAGAGCGGTACGGGGAAGAAGTGGTGCATGTATCCCTGGCGGTAGGGCTTCCGCCTGCCCACTATGGGGCGCAGAACCAGTCCTTCATCCGGTATTTTTCAGGCAGGGGCATTGTAAACTTCCAGTACCGGGAGAATCCCTACACGGTTTATATTGAGGATGTGCGGTGCTACCCGCAGGCTTTTGCGGCGGCCGTGACCATGATGGACCGGCTGCTGGATAAGCCCAGGGTGCTGGTCGTGGATATCGGAGGCTTTACGGCGGACTATCTGATGATGCGCTCCGGCCGGGCGGACCTGTCGGTATGCGACTCCCTGGAGAACGGGGTGATCCTTCTGTATAACCGGATACGGACAAAGGTAAATTCGGAATTTGATATCCTGCTGGAAGAAACGGACATTGACGGCATTTTAAAAGACGGTGGGGACACGTATGCCCCGGAAGTGGTCTCCCTTGTGGAGAAGCTGGCGCAGGATTTTGTCAACGACCTGGCAAACAGCCTGCGGGAGCGCATGCTGGATCTGATGTCCGGCATGGTGGTATTTGTGGGCGGCGGGGCAATCCTGCTGCGCCGGCAGATCGAAGCCTCCGGGAAGGTGAGAAATGCCCTGTTTGTGGAAGAAATCCATGCCAACGCAAAGGGATATGAGTTCCTTTACAAGATGGAAACAGGCAGGTGAGCCTATGGGGGAAAAGAAAAACCGGGAGCGGTTCAGCATCAAGTTCAATGAAAATGACCCGTCCCATGATGCGGTGATCCGCCTGCTGGAGAAACAGGGGGCGCACAGCAAGGCGCAGTTTCTTGTGAATGCGGTCCTCCATTACATCCACTGCCCGGAAACGCCGGATATCAGGATTCCCCCGGCGGTGGACAGGGCGGCCATAGAAGAAATCGTTGCGGAGATCCTGGAGCGGAAGGGAACGGGAAAACAGGCCGGCCACAGACCGGATGTAAGGAAAGAACCTGCGGCGGAGCGGGGAACTGTAAAGCAGGAGCAGAAAAGAGAAGGGGAACAGCAGAAAGAAATAGACCAGGCGACACTGGCGCTGATCGCGGATACCATGTCGGCGTTCCGGAGCAGTTAAAAAGCACAGGGGGGATTATTTTCCGCTCTGTGCCTCCCGCTCACCAAGAGCCAGGATAAAACTGTTGATAATATCCTCCAGGTGGCGGTATTGTGCGGGAGGAAGGTCTGAGATTTTAGAGAGCAGGACAGAATAGTCGCCTCCGTTTATTTCACCCAGGAGCAGGTAGTCGGTGCTGATGTCAAGGGCGGAGCAGACCCGGATGATATTTTCCGGGCGCAGGGCTTTTTTGCCAAGCTCTGCGGAGGAGACGGTCTGGGGCGTGATGCCTGCTTTCTCCGCCAGCTCTTCCTGCGTCAGACGGAGCTGTTTTCTGCGGTTTAGTATGCGGTTGCCAATCTGTTTCAGTAAATTGTCCATTCCCCACCCTCCTTGCTATGGACTAATTTTATCTGCTATGATATAAATAATTAAGCGATTATGGTTGATAAAATTCTTCTATGACATATATAATGGACGGTAAAGGTAAAAATATAAGAGAATGTAGAAAATATAAGAAGAAAGGGAGAATACTATGTTAAATGATGTATGGTTAAAGATAGCCCAGTTCTTAGGCACACTGAACGGGGAGAACGTGAAACGGGAGAGCTATGTGCGCACTCCGGAATATGAGGCGGCTCTGGAGGCATGGAAGGAAACGGAGCAGGAATGGGA
>CAJTVL010000098.1 GCA_910579425.1 uncultured Lachnospiraceae bacterium
ATCCCTCGTATTTACTGGGTTCTTACTAACTTGACAATATAATAACACGCTCCCCCGAGTCTATCACCGCAATCAAAACCCCCTGACCCGTCAAATAAGGTTCCCTTGCAGTAACCGGATAAATACAGGAGCCTAACTTTCCTTTTTGAGTAGAAAAGTAAAGCCTTTTGGGTTTTTCCACAAATTCCACCTCGTCCAACCCGGAAAAGGTATCAATCAGGCCTTCCGGTATGGTCACGATTGCATACCCTGCAATCAGCTCCTCCACCTGGATCACATTGCTCTGCAATTTCCCTATATCCCCATTGTACTTTACAATCAGCTCCCAGGTACCCGTGCTCTCGGAAAATCCAATCCCTAACTGGTCCGACTTTTGCCGTTCTGCTTCCTCAATCTCAAGAGCGAGATTAAGCAGCAGCTCTAACTTTTGATTTGCCATGGAATATCTCCGATAAAGAATTGTCCGGAAACAACAGGTTATTTCCGGACAATTCCTTACTTTTAAAAGTTTTATTATTTTACTCTATGCTCAATTCCCCCAAAATGGACCTTCCGATCGCTCCCTCCGGCATGGGCACTGCGAAATTGTCTGCTACCGTAGCGCCGATTACCGCAAAGGTATCCTCATTTTCCAGCGCACCGCCTTTCATCCCTTTTGCGTATGCGATGAAGGGCACATATTCTCTGGTATGATCCGTCCCGCTGTAGGCAGGGTCATTGCCATGGTCTGCCGTGAGAATCAAAAGATCATCCTCCCGCAGTTTTTCCAGAAGCAGACCCAAATTTCTGTCGAATTTTTCAATCTCTCTTCCATATCCCTCCACATCTCTGCGATGCCCCCAAAGCGCATCAAAATCCACCAGATTGACAAAGCAGAGTCCCCGGAAATCCTCTCCGGCAATTGCAATGGTCTGCTCCATTCCATGGACAGAGCTGTCCGAGTGGTAGGTCTGTGTGATTCCCTCCCCGCAGAAAATGTCATTGATCTTTCCCACGCCGATCACATCATACCCGGCGTCCTTCAAGGCATTCAGTACGGTAGGGCCGGCAGGCTTTAAGGCATAGTCATGCCGGTTGCTGGTGCGCCTGAACTCCCCCTTTCTTTTTCCCACATAAGGTCTTGCAATCACCCGGCCTACTTTCCACTCATCCTTTAAGGTGATTTCCCTTGCAATCTCGCAACAGCGGTACAGATTGGCAAGGTCAAAGGTCTCCTCGTTTCCGCAAATCTGAAGCACGGAATCCGCAGAGGTATAAACGATCATTGCACCGGTATTTATCTCTTCCTCCCCAAGCTCCTCTATAATCTGCGTGCCGCTGGCGCTTCTGTTCCCGATCACTCTCTTCCCGCAGCGCCTCTCCAGCTCCGCAATCAGTTCCGGCGGAAATCCGGTGTCGGTAAAAGTCTGAAAGGGCTTTTCGGTTTTAATCCCCATCATTTCCCAGTGTCCCGTCATGGTATCCTTTCCATTGCTTGCCTCTCCCATGCGCATATAACGGCCTGTGGGCGCCGGTACCGCCTGCATCTCTCCTCCGCTGTGAAGATTGAGCATTCCCAGACTTGCCAGATTCGGTATTTCCAGCTTTCCCATTCTGTCAAGAATGTGCCCAAAGGTATCCACCCCTTCATCTCCAAAGGCCAGGGAATCCGGCATGGCTCCGATCCCCAGGGAGTCAAGAACAATCACAAAAATACGGTTATATTTACTCATGAACGCACCTCCCCGTCTTCCCGGATCAGCCTGCGGATGGCCTCTACCGCCACTTGAATCGCCCTGTCCGTATCATGGACTACCGGGTTTTCCATTCCCAGCTTTTCCCTCTCCTGGTTCGCTATCACAAGGAAACAGGAGCCCGCTCTCACATGCAGATAACCTGCTACCACAAAGAGAGCGGCGGATTCCATCTCGGAGGCCAGGCATCCAAGCCTTTTCCAGGCTTCCCACTTATTCATCAGTTCGTAGCTCACCGGCTTCGTCTCCGGCTCGTGCTGCCCGTAAAAGGAGTCCTTACACTGTACCACCCCTGTATGGAAGGGATATCCCATTTTCCCCGCCGCTTCCCTCAAGGCGTTGGTCACACAAAGATCGGCCACGGCAGGGAACTCGATGGGGGCATATTCTCTGCTGGTTCCTTCCATGCGGATGGCTCCTGTGGCAATCACCACATCACCGCTTTTCACCTCCGGCTGCATACCGCCGCAGGTTCCGATACGGACAAAGGTATCGGCGCCGCATCTGACCAGCTCCTCCATTGCAATTGCCGCAGAGGGACCTCCGATTCCGGTAGAGGTTACACTGACCTTCACGCCGTCCAAAGTCCCTGTATAGGTCACGTATTCCCTGTTGTCCGCAACCAGAACCGGATTTTCAAAATACTGCGCGATCTTGGCGCATCTCTTGGGATCTCCCGGCATGATCACATAGCGCCCCACTTCACCGCTTGCTGCCTGTATATGATACTGCCTGCTTGCATCTTCCGAATAGTTCTTCATCTATACTCCTTTCTTTGAGCCAAAACAGGCACAGGGAGCAACTCTCCTGTGCCTGTTTGATCAGGAACTGTAGTCTGTCTATCAGCTCCAAAATTATCTGTTAATATTTTCCGTAGCCATCTCCTAGGGAAATTACCTGCTCATTGTCAGCGCTGCTGGAGGAGGAACCTCTATAAGAAGAGGATGCGGAAGAAGAGGAACCTGTGCTTCCGCCCTCTAAACGGTAAATGGACAGCATATCCCTCATTCTGGATGCCTGGTTAGACAGCTCTTCACTGGCAGCCGCACACTCCTGGCTGGTAGCAGAGTTTGTCTGCACCACCTGAGATACCTGAGAAATTGCCTGCTCAATCTGAGCCACTGCCGTTGCCTGGTAGTTGGATGATTCTGCGATACCGTTGATAATCACTTCACTCTCCTGTACCACCTTGGTAATCTCTTCCATAGCCTTGGCGGTATCATCCACAATCTTGGAACCGGAATTTACCTGGTTAATGGAATCCTCAATGAGCTCTGCGGTCTCCTTAGCCGCTTCCGCACTCTTAGCAGCAAGGCTTCTTACCTCTTCTGCAACAACTGCAAAGCCCTTGCCTGCCTCACCGGCTCTTGCCGCCTCAACTGCTGCGTTTAATGCAAGGATATTGGTCTGGAATGCAATATCATCAATCGTCTTAATAATGTTGGAAATACTGGAGGATGCCTTGTTGATTCCCTGCATGGCAACTGTCATCTGCTTCATCTGAGCATTCCCGTTCTTCACGTCATCAATTGCCTTTCCTACCAACTGAGCCGCATCATTAGCCTGCTCCGCATTCTGCTTGGTCTTCTCTGCGATCTCGTCAATGGATGCGGTGATCTGCTCAATGGCGCTTGCCTGCTGGGTAGAGCCCTGTGCCAGTGCCTGGCTGGCGCTTGCCACCTGTGAGGAGCTGATGGTTACCTGGGAGCCGGCATCACTGATGTTGGAAAGTGCATGCAGATTATCCTCAACCAGTTTCTTTAAGGAATTACCCAGCATATCCTCGGGAGAACTGGGTTTCACTACAACCGTAAGATTACCGTTTGAAATCTCTTCTGCAATACTTGCCTGATATTTAATATTGTCAATTACCTTGGTATATTCATCTACCATTTTGCCGAACTCGTCATTATTGTATTTGACAAGTTCAATACCGTTCACGTGGCCCAGTGCAATCTCCCCGGCCGCATCAGATAACTGAGCTACAGATTTTTCAATTGCCCTGATCAATTTCAGTGCAATCACGAAGGTAATAACCATTGACACAACTGCCATTACAGCAGTAAAAATCTCCGCCTTCTCCACATATCTTGTCTGGGCTACGGGATCGGTATATTTAACTGCCGCCTTTGTTGTCGCGTCGCTCAACAAAATATTAACGACCAAAAGAAAACTAGGAATCAAAAATCCGACTATCATTTTCGTTTTCATTGTTATGTTTTTCATTGTCTTCTACCTCTCATTCTTCATCCATGTCCATATCATTTGCACTTTCAACAATTGACAGATCTTCATCGTTCAGGAGCTTATCGGGATCTAGGAGCAATTTCACCGTATCTCCCACCTTGCCGATGCCATAGACATACTTATTGTGTCCCTTGTCACCGCGTCCGATTGTTGGCGGCGGCAGGATGTTATCGTCGGCAATCTCCACTACCTCTGCGATCTGCTCTACAATCAATCCCACCATCATTGATTTGACATTAATTACAATAATACAGGTTCTGTCATTGTAATCAAGCTCCGGCTGTTTAAACCTCAGCCTTACGTCAATAACAGGAATCACCTTGCCGCGCAGATTAATAAGGCCTTTGATATAATCTTCTGTCTCGGGAATCTTTGTAACCGACTGAAGCTGGATAATCGTATTTACATATCGAATTTCCAATCCAAAATACTCGTTCCCGGATTTGAAGGTCATATACTTTCCTTTTTGTTCATCGCGCCCATTGGAATTTGCCTTCAAGTCACTTGTTTCACCCATATAAATACCTGTTCCTTTCTGTAGAATTATTCTATTAATCCAGCGGCATCCAGAATCAGGGCAATGCTTCCATCACCAAGCTGGGTACAGCCGGAAAGTCCCTTAACCTTCTTAATGTAAGAGGGAATAGGCTTCACTACAATCTCCCGCTCGCCAACCAGTTTGTCAACCATCAGGCACAGCTTCTTTTCCTCTACCTCCAGAATCATCATGATTCCGTTTTCAACGTCTTCCTCATACTTATCAAGACCATACCATCTGCCCAGACGAAGCACCGGATAGGCCTCTCCGCGGATCATAATGTACTCATCCCCATTGGGTTCATGGATCATCATATCTTCCTTCACCCGGATGAACTGTTTAATTACGCCTGTCTCCATAACAAAGGAGGATCCGCCTACCTCCATGACAATACCGTCGATGATTGCAAGTGTTAACGGAATCTTCAAAATCATGGTACTTCCCAGTCCCGGACGGCTCTCAATATCAAGAGTACCTCCAATGGTCTGGATATTCTGGATTACCACGTCCATACCGACGCCTCTTCCCGAATATTCCGTTACCTGCTCATTGGTAGAAAAGCCCGGCAGCGTAATGAATTGGTACACTTCCTTATCGGAATAAGCGGAATCCGGTTTCGTCTCGTCGAGAAGCCCCTGCTTTCTGGCCTTTGCAATGATCTTTTCCCTGTCAAGACCCGTACCGTCGTCCTCAACGCTGATCCAAACCTTGCCGGCTTCCGTCTTAGCGGACAAGATAACCTTTCCTTTTTCAGGCTTGCCGCTCTCTATTCTGGCTTCCTTGGATTCGATTCCATGATCTACGGAGTTTCTCACAATATGCATCAGCGGATCCGAAATATGCTCAATGATATTCTTATCCACCTCTGTCTGCTCTCCTACCATGACAAATTCAATATCCTTGCCCAGCTTCCTTGATACATCAAATACAATACGGTTCATCTTCTGGAAGGTATTGGTCAGCGGCACCATTCGCATGGACATGATTACATCCTGCAAATCTGTGGAAACCTTGGTAAGCTGCGCCGCCTCTTTCTTGAAGTTGTCAAGATTAAGCCCCGGCACATTTAAATCCGGGCTCTGAAGCACCACCGACTCTGAAATTACCAGCTCCCCGATCAGTTCCATAAGCTGATCCATCTTGCTTACGTTTACGCTGATAAAGGATGCCTTATCATTTTTCTTATCCTTTGCAAGAGTCTTGCGCTTGCCGGGTTCTTTGGATTTAATGACAAAATCTCCCGGTGCGATCTTGGGCTTGGCAGGTTCTTTGTTCTCCTGCCCCTCTCCCGCTTTCGCCGCTGCCGCCTCCGCTTTGCTCTCAATCTCCTCCACGCTGGCGTTCAAATCAATCACTGCACTTTCAGCCGCAGAAGGACCGTTCTCGCCAAAGTCAAAGCCCTGAAGGAACTCCTCGGCCTTGCACTCATAGACGTCCACCTCTTTAATATCGTATCCTACGCCGATAATCCGGCGGATGTCCTCCTCGCTGCACTGTGCCTGCAAAAGAATCCGGAATCCCTCCTTGACAATGGTCTCCGCACTGCTTTCATCTGAGATAATATCCTCCGGAGAATAAAGTAAATCCTCGGCAATCTCTTTCAGTGCATACACCGTCTTATAGGCATGGACATTCGCCATCTCCGTTTCCGGATAAAAGGTGATATAAATCTTATAAAAACGACTATCGCTGGTGGCCACAGGAGCAATATAAAACTGCTTTGGTTCCTCATGCACATTTTCCGGAGGCGGCTCAACCCCCTCCTGTACCCCACCGTTTTTGATCTGCTCCAAAAATTTGTCCAGATCCGCCACTATACCGCTGGCATCCCCATCTGCCGTGTCGCCGTTTCGGATTTTTTCCAGCTCGCCGGAAATAAAATCCTCCACCTCCAACACATGCTCCACAAGCTGCAGATGCGGGACATTTTCGGGATGGGATTCTCTTAGGAAATAAAAAACATCCTCGAGCTTATGAGATACTGCCGTTATATTATCAAACATCATGATACCGGAAGAGCCTTTAATGGTATGCATGGTTCTGAATATCTCATTGATGCTCTCTTCATCAAAGCAATCCGCATCCTTCTGTTCCAGAACTCTTTCCTGAAGCTGCTCCAGAAGCTGCTCATTTTCAAAAAGGTATATGTCCAGCATGCCGTCTGTGCTAAATTCTTCAGCCATATTCTTCTCCTTTCCTCATTTAGTTAAATCTATTCATTTGTCAGATCAGGCCGAGCTTTTTCATAGCCTGCTCAAACCTCTCCTGATCAATGGGCTTGCCGGAATATACGGTACAGCCCAGTTCAAATGCCATTTTAACATTGCTCTCATCATTTAAGGCGGTGGTCATAATAACCTTCACTGCCTTCTCCTGGGGAATATCCCTCTCCTTTTCCAGATTACGGATTCCCACCAGCGCCTGATAGCCGTCCATAACCGGCATCATAATATCAAGACAGACCAAATCATAGGGTTCCCCGTCTTCCAAAGCCATCAGGTATGCATCCACTGCTTCCATACCGTCCACAGTCACATCACACTCTCCATACTTTGAAAGGAAACTCAACATAAACTTCCGTGTTGCAAAATCATCTTCTGCTAATAGTATCTTCATGCCATTTCTCCTTTACTTTTTATTAGGCAACTACCTCATTTTATTCAGCAAGGCATAGGTTCTTCCCGCAATATCGGAAAGCTTTTCCTGATGCTCCACAGCCCCTAAGTCATAGGCAACCTTCGGCATTCCGTAAACCACGCAGGTAGACTCATCCTGTCCGATGGTTCTCGCCCCGGCCTTTCGCATAGCCAAAAGCCCCTTTGCGCCGTCGCCTCCCATTCCGGTAAGGATGATCCCCACCGCTTTGGCGCCCGCCACTCTTGCCACCGAATCAAACAGCACATCCACAGAAGGACAATGTCCATTGACCTTCGGCCCCTTTTTACATTCTACCTGATAGACGCCGTTCACCTTTACAAGCTGCATATGTCTGTCCCCGCCGGGGGCAATCAGCATATGTCCCGGCATGACCCTGTCGCCTGTCTCTGCTTCCTTCACCTGTACGCGGCAGATATCGTTCACCCTTTTGGCATACATTGCCGTAAAGCCCGGCGGCATATGCTGAACCACGACAATTCCCGGAATATCCGGGCCGTATCCCTTTACCACCTCCAAAATGGCCTCTGTACCGCCGGTGGAGGCGCCTATGGCTACAAGCAGGTCATTGCTCTGTACGGAAAGACGGTTTTCGGTCTGTTCCATAACCTTCTTTTTGATACTGCCGATTTTGGCGGTGGAGGCAATCTTAATCTTCACCAGAAGCTCGTTTTTGACAAACTCCTCCAACTGCACCCGGTTTGAGACCGAAGGCTTCGCAACAAAATCCACCGCTCCCGCCTGCATTGCGTCAAACACCTTATCACTGAGTGAGCTGATTACTACTACCCGGAGCGGGTATTGGGGCATAAGCTTCCTTAAAAACTCGATTCCGTTCATTCTGGGGAGTTCTATATCCAGAGTCATAACGTCAGGCTTACATTCCAGGATTTTATCCCGGGCCTCAAAAGGATCCTTCGCAGTCCCGACAATTTGGATCGTCGGATCCTTACTCAGATTCTGAACTAACAACTCCCTAAATACAATGGAATCATCTACGACCAAAACTCTGATTCTCTGCATTCCCTACCCCTCTCTTTTTCTGAATATGGACGGCTGTATAATGTCAAGCGGCGTACTGTTTCTGTCGAGTGTTTCCGTCGTACCGATAAAAAGGTATCCCCCCGGCTCCAACGCATTGCACACCTTTTTGACCAGCTCCCGCTTTGTGTTCTCATCAAAATATATCATAACATTGCGCAAAAATATAGTATGCATTTTTTTCCTGAAAGGAAAAGGCTCCATCAGATTGAACTGTCTGAAAATCACTTCTGCCTTCAGCTCATCCTTAACCTTGTACTGGCTGCCTCCCGCAATGGGGCCAAAAAATTTCTTTTTCCAGGACTCCGGCACCTTTTGAAGCTGCTCTGCAGTATAAACTCCTGCCATTGCCTGTTTGAGCACCTTGGTGGAAATATCTGTGGCAAGAATTTTGGTATCCCAGCTATCCTTCTCCAGTCCAAAGAAATCCGCCAGAACCATGGCAATCATATAGGGCTCCTCTCCTGTGGAAGCGGCGCCGCACCAGATCCGCAGATCCTTTGTCCGTTGTTCCTTTGTTTTCAGCCAGGGCAAAACTACCTTCTTAAAATACTCAAAATGCTCAAACTCCCTCATAAAATAGGTATGATTGGTTGTAAGCAGATTGACCAGTATCTTTTCTTCCACACCGCTGCGGTCTCTTTCCACAGCATCCATGAAATCATTCACACTCTTCCAGCCGCCAGTGCGCATATGCTTTTGCAGCCGGCCGTTTACTATGACTTTCTTCTGGCTCAGGTCTATGCCATAGTTCTGTTTCATGTAAACTGAAATTCTTTGGAACTCCTCATTGGTTATCAAAAACCTCATCCCCCTTCGCTGTTTTAATCCCATCTATTTCAGTTATCGTAATTGACGTGATATTTTGCAGCATATCTTGTAAATATCCGGTTCAAACCGGACCCCTGCTTCTTTTTCCAGGATGGAAAGCGCCTGGGCTGTGCCTGCATTCCCATCGGCAGTAAGGGAACTGTACCTGCTCATCAGGGAAACAATCCGTGCCGATAAGGGAATTTCTTCCCCCTTAAGGCCCTGCGGATAACCGCTTCCGTCCCAGTTTTCATGATGGCAGCGGACAATCTCCCGGGCAATGGTGATAAAATCATTGAAATCACTGCCGCCCTGAATCTCCTCTAAGAGCTCCGCTCCCATCAGCGTATGGCTTCTTAGAATATTCTCCTCCTCCCCGCTGAGCGCCTCCTTCTTCTGAAGGATGTCTCGGGGAATCCCAATGTTTCCAATATCACAAAGGGCTGCCGACAATTCAATGGCATCTATGTAAGTATCTGAAATTTTCTCTTCAAACAGGGGCGAAAGCTGCATCCCCTGGGCTAATGTCCTGCAATTATTCTTAAGGCGGCCCATGTAATTCTCATCATAGCCCGCATTTCGTGCGGCAATCTTTGCAAGGACCTGCAGGAAGTTCTTCTTTTCAAGCTCCATCTGCCGAAGCTGCTCCCTGACGGAAACCTGCAGATGCCTGTTCATCTCCTTCAGCTCACGGGTCACCGCATGCAGCTTTAAATGCAGACCCACCCGCGCCTGTACCTCCTCCGCTATAAAGGGCTTGGTAATATAATCCTCGCAGCCGTGGGAAAACCCCTCCACAATGTCCTTGGATTCATTATATGCCGAAATAAAAATAATTGGAATATTTCTGGTGTTTTCGTATCCCTTCAAAATCCTGCAAAGCTCATAGCCGTTCATCCCCGGCATGGAAATATCCGTCAGTATCAGCTCAGGCCTGATCCCGCCTTCTTTCCATCTGCGGATAATCTCTTTCAGGGTTTCCTCCCCGCTCTCGAAAAGAACCGGCTCGCATCCCATATGGCGGATGATCTCTTCCAGAACAATTCTGTTAATTTCCATATCATCCACAACGAAAACCACAGCCTTGTCTCTATCTTTTTCTATTCCAAACATAGATGATCCTCCACCATAGCCGTTTTACCCAGCAGAACCCTTATCCTCCCTCAAACTGCAAAAGCGTCTTTAACTCCTCCACACCGGCGGCCGTTTTCTCGTAATTTTCTTTCTGAACCGCCATCTTAAGCCGCAGGATTACCCTGCCGATCTCCCGGGGAGCCCCTTCGGAAAGCTGTCTTATGGTATCCATAAACATTTCTGCCTTCTCCCAGTTATCCATCTCCACACAGAGAATCAATTTGGAAAGATTTCTGTTTAGGGCCTCTGTGTTCTCCCGGGTGCCGTACTGCTTCAGAACATCCCGGCCTTCCTCCAAAAAGGAAGCGGAAGATAAAAAGGACTTCTCCACAAAGGATTCCGGCCCGGGGATATTTTCTTTTCCTGCACTCTCAGCCTCTGCCCAGATGGAAAAGGAAAAGGCACTGCCCTTGTTTTTCTCGCTTTCCACTCCGATCCTTCCCCCCATAAGCTCTACTAACTGCTTACAGATATTCAGGCCGAGGCCGGTTCCCCCATATTTTCTTGAAATGGAAGCGTCTACCTGGGAAAAGCTTTGAAATAATTTATCCCTGTCTCCTTCATCAATACCGATTCCGGAATCAATCACCAGAAAAAAGAGTTCTATTTTTTTCCCCACCTGAGCGGTCTTAAACACCTCAAGGCTAATCTTCCCCACCGAAGTAAATTTCAGGGCATTAGACAAAAGGTTATTTAGTATCTGCGCAATCCTAAGCTCATCGCCTATAATAAATTCCGGCACCTCAGGCGAGACTGTCATGAAAAAATCCAGTCCTTTTTCGGTCATTTTATTGATATGGTTGGATTTCACATAATTCAGCATATCTCTTACGTGAAATCTCCGGGGCTCTAATACAAACTTCCCCGCTTCAAGCTTAGAGAAATCCAGAATATTGTTGATGATCTTGTTCATATCCCCGCAGCAGCGTTCAATCACCTTTAAGGTGCGCAGCTTTGCCGCGTCTGTCTCTATGTCAGTCAGCTCTTTTACATGGCCGAGCACCCCGTTTACCGGAGTTCGAAGTTCATGGGTAACATTGGCTACAAATTCGGATTTTACCTTAAGGGCCTCTTCCGCCTCCTGCTTACTCTGAAGGATCTCTCTGCCCAGGTATTCCTCCTCCAGAATAACATCGGCCATGCATATGTAGATTCCCTCCCGGTCTTCGGCCTGAATCATTCTTGTCCGTACCGGAAAGCAGGTTAAATTCTTACGATATGCAACCAGCTTACGCAGCTTTGGGCCGAACGGATATTCTGTGACCATCCCGCCCTCTGTTTCCTTAAATTCCCCCGGAAATATATCGCTGATTTTCCTGCCGCATAAATCCCCATGGTATTCCAGATTCTTCTCTGCTTCCGTATTGGCGTACAAAATCTTCCCTGACTTTTCAAAAATAAGGATAAGCTCCAAGGCATCCTTCACGGGAAATACACCGTATTCATATGGTTCCATCTTATACCTCTGCGTATCACAGGCCGCATTTTGAATACTGCGCCTTTTACCACAAGAAAGGCAGCAAAGAATCTTCTCCTCTTTTTGCTGCCGCTTCCATCACATCCCTGACGGACACTGAACTATTCTACGCTGCTGCTCCCCTCATCTTACTGGTAATTCTCTACAACTTAAATTACCATTTTTCAGATTGATTGTCAATTATTTTCGACTGGATAATACTGTAACCGGTTGTCAAAAAATAGTCCGTGTGCTATGATGGCGCTGTATTGTATCTCAGCAAAAGCCGCCGCGCTATGGCCCCGCTTATTGGCATGGAGAATAATAACAGGAGGAAGAAAACCATGAAAAATGAAAAAACCTATGAACTTGTGCTGACCGCACTGTTCACCGCCATTATCGTTATAATGGCATTCACACCGCTGGGGTATATCCCTCTGGTTGTAATCAACGCAACCGTAATCCATATCCCGGTGATTTTGGGAGCGCTATTTTTAGGACCAAAAAAAGGTGCATTCCTGGGCTTTGTATTCGGCCTGACAAGCTTTATCAACAACACCTTTAAGGCTGCCACTGCCTCGGCCTTCGTATTTTCACCCGTTCTGGCTGCGGATGTAATCGGTATATCCGGCGTGTTTAAAAGTATGTATATCTGCTTTGTGCCGAGGATCCTGGTGGGAATCATCCCTTATTTTGTATATCTGCTGATTCGGGATCTGCTCAGAAGAAAGCAGAAGCTATGGCGTATCCTCATCCACGCTGTGGCTGCCCTGATCTTATTTGTTTCTGTCAAAGCCTTTGCAGATAATCTCTCAGGCGGCGAAAACGCCCTGATCAGTATCGGGGCCGGACTTGTATGCGCGGCCATTCTCTTTGTGATCCTCACCTTAAATTCCGGCAAAAAAGAGACGGCCAGCATCGCTCTTGCCTATGCCGGGCTCACAGGAGCCTTTACCAACACCCTGTTTGTCATGAGCGGTATTTTTATCCTGTATAAGGATGCCTATGCCAATGCCCTGGGCATTGCCGGAGATACTGTAATTGATGTAATTTCGGGGGTGATCAGCTTTAACGGAATCGTGGAAGCCGTGGTGGCCGCTATCCTTGTATCGGGAATCGGACTTGCCCTTCTTCATATAAAGCCCATAAAGGCGTAACACAGACAACGGTGATTTTGAAAGGAGCGATACTGTAAATGATTCTGGCAATTGACATCGGCAACACAAATATTGTAATCGGCTGCACACAGGAAGAGAACGTGCTTTTTGTGGAAAGAGTTTCCACCAACATCTCCAAAACCGAGTTGGAGTACGTGGTGGAGTTTAAGACCCTGTTTGACCTCTACCAGATTAAGACAAAGGAGATCACCGGATGTATTATTTCTTCCGTAGTGCCTCCTCTTACCAACATCGTAAAGGCCGCAATGCAAAAGCTTCTGCGCATTTCCCCCATGATCGTGGGCCCCGGCCTGAAAACCGGACTGAACATCCTGATGGATCATCCCGCCCAGGTAGGCTCCGATTTGATCGTCAACGCGGTAGCCGCGCTGAAATACTACAGGGCCCCCATCATCATCATCGATATGGGCACAGCTACCACCATCAGCGTGGTAGACGAAAAGAAAAATTATGTGGGCGGCATGATCCTGCCCGGCGTGAAAATCTCTCTGGACGCCCTGGCCAGCCGTACCTCGCAGCTTCCCAAAATCAGTCTGGAAGCACCCAGAAAGATCATCGGCAAAAATACCATCGACTGTATGAAAAGCGGCATTGTTCTGGGGCAGGCCTCCTGTCTGGACGGAATGATCGGCCGGATCCGGGAAGAGCTGGGGTATCCCGTAAACGCCGTGGCAACCGGCGGTCTTGCCGGCTGTATTGTCCCTCATTGCAGGGAGAAAATTATCTGTGACAATGAACTGACCCTAAAGGGCCTTGCTATTATTTACCGGAAAAATAAGGAGGAATCTTAAATGCTGCGCGAAAAACATATTGTCCTGGGCGTCTCCGGGGGCATTGCCGCCTATAAGATCGCTTCGCTGGCAAGTATGCTGAAAAAGCAGTCTGCCGACATCACCGTGATCATGACCAGAAACGCCACCAATTTTATCAATCCCATTACCTTCGAAGCTCTGACGGGAAATAAATGTCTGGTGGACACCTTTGACCGTAACTTCAAGCACAGTGTGGAACATGTATCCCTTGCCAAGCAGACGGATGTGTTTCTGGTGGCCCCCGCTTCCGCCAACGTGATTGCCAAAGCCGCCCACGGCCTGGCTGACGATATGCTGACCACCACCCTGCTTGCCTGTGAATGTCCCAAGCTCGTTGCCCCCGCCATGAATACCCGGATGTACCGCAACCCCGTTCTTCAAGATAACCTTAAGCTTCTTGCCCATTACGGAATGCAGGTGATCACCCCTGCCACGGGCTATCTGGCCTGCGGCGATACGGGAGAAGGGAAAATGCCGGATCCGGAGGTTTTGTTCGAGGCAATCCTAAGAGCCCTGAGGCCAAAAGATATGGCAGGGCTTAAGGTGCTGGTAACGGCAGGCCCCACCAGGGAAAAAATCGATCCGGTACGCTACCTGAGCAACCATTCCACCGGGAAAATGGGCTATGCCATCGCCAGGGCGGCCATATCGCGGGGGGCAGAGGTCACCCTGGTAACCGGAAAGACAGACCTGACGCCCCCCGGGGAAGCAGACA
>CAJTVL010000099.1 GCA_910579425.1 uncultured Lachnospiraceae bacterium
CGTGACCTCCGCACTACCAATGCGACGCTCTACCGACTGAGCCACAGCAGCCTGTGATGTGTGTTACCTGCATCACCGAAATGTATTGTAACACAGTTCGAATTGCTTTGTCAATGAAATATTTATCGAATTTTGGACGGTTATTTTCAGAGGGGCACTGCCTGTCCGGGGCAATATGATTACACGGGGAAAAGCGGTCCCGGCCGTTTTTTTGCTTGCAGAGCATGGCGGCTGACAGTATAATAAGGAATGAAAACAAAACGGTACGGATTGGGAGAAATAAGATGCCTGAGACAATACGGCTCGCTTTACCATAATGACAGAAAGAGGTACATTTTTATGAAAAAATACAGTATGCTGACGGACAGTCCCGGAAAATCGTTGTTCTTCTTTGCGCTGCCAATGATTTTGGGAAATCTTTTCCAACAGTTTTATTCGGCAGTGGATTCCATCATTGTAGGACAATATGTGGGGGAGGATGCTCTGGCAGCGGTGGGGGCGTCCTATTCCCTGACCACGGTTTTTATCATGATCGCCATAGGCGGCGGGATTGGAGCCTCTGTTATCATCTCCCAATATCTGGGAGCGGGTCTTTTCAGGAAAATGAAAACCTCAGTGTATACGGCGCTCATAAGCTTTCTGGCGGTGAGCCTTATTCTGGGAAGTGCGGGGCTTTTGCTGAGCAGAAACATTTTAACGGCCTTAAATACGCCCGAAAATATTTTAAGTGATGCGCTGCTTTATCTGGACATCTATTTTGTGGGACTCCCTTTTCTTTTCATGTACAACATTTTGTCCTCTGTTTTTAATGCCCTTGGAAATTCAAAGACTCCGTTATATCTGCTGATTTTTTCTTCTCTGTTTAATATCGTAATGGATTTGGCTTTTGTGAGGGGGCTGGGACTGGGAATCGGGGGAGCGGCGGCGGCTACAGTCTTGGCACAGGGGATTTCGGCAGTGGTTTCCTTCTGCCTTTTGCTTCGCGCCCTGAAAGAGTATCGGATTGAAAGCGGAGAGACTGGGAAAGATACGGAAGAAAAAAACAAAGAAGCATGGGTGGAACAGAAAGAAGAAGAGAGAAGGGGCCGGAACCTGTTTGACGTCCAGATGCTTGGAAATATGATCAAGGTCGCCATTCCTTCCATGCTGCAGCAATCCATTGTATCCATCGGAATGCTGCTGGTGCAGTCGGTGGTAAACGGGTACGGATCCTCTGTCCTTGCAGGGTACACGGCGGGTACGCGGATTGAGTCCATTTGTATTGTGCCCATGATAGCCTCCGGAAATGCTGTTTCCACATTTACGGCGCAGAATCTTGGCGCCGGTCATCCGGAGCGGGTGAAAAAGGGGTATTTGGCGGCAGTTCGGATGGCGGCGGTCTTTGCAGTGATGATCTGCCTGATCCTTACCTTTTTCCATGGAAACATTATCAATGCCTTTCTGGAGGAGGGGAGAGAGCCCATTGCCTTTGAGACGGGAAACGCCTATCTGACATTTATCGCCTTTTTCTTTATTTGTATCGGTTTTAAAGCAATCACGGACGGAGTGCTCAGGGGCGCAGGGGACGTGGTGGTTTTTACTCTTGCTAATTTGATTAATCTGGGAATACGGGTTACGGTTGCCTTTGCCCTTTCTCCTGTATGGGGCGTACAGGCGGTATGGTTTGCCATTCCTATGGGGTGGACAACCAATTTCGTGATTTCCTTTGTCAGATATTTGTCCGGAAAATGGAGCAGAAAAAAGTTGATAAAGACTTAAGAGGAGGAAGTAAGATGCAGCTATTGGAAGAAAGAATCCGAAAGGACGGCGTCATCAAACCCGGTAATGTGCTCAAGGTAGACGGTTTCCTGAATCATCAGATGGATGTGGAGCTGTTTAATGAGATGGGAAAGGAGCTAAGGCGTCTTTTTCCCAGTGAAAAAATCAATAAGATTTTGACGATTGAGGCGTCGGGGATTGGCATTGCCTGTATTGCGGCCCAGTATTTCAAGGTTCCGGTGGTTTTTGCCAAGAAGTCACAGAGCATTAATCTTGACGGGGAGCAGTACACTACCAGGATCGAATCCTTTACCCATAAGAGGATTTATGATGTGATTGTGTCTAAAAAATATTTAAGCAAAGAGGATCATGTACTGATCATTGACGATTTTCTTGCTAATGGCTGTGCGGTTGCCGGACTGATCGAACTGGTGCAGAGCGCAGGCGCTTACATAGAAGGGGTTGGCATTGCAATCGAAAAGGGATTCCAGAAGGGCGGAGAACTTTTAAGGAGCAAGGGGCTGAGAGTGGAGTCCCTTGCAATTGTGGAAAGTATGAATGATGAAACGGGGGAAATTGTTTTCCGCAGCTAAAGTCTCCGTTTCATGGCCGGCAAACGTAAAAAACTCGTAAACAGTTTTGTTTACGAGTTTTTTTACGGGCAGGGAGAATCTTCCCTGCCCGTTTTATGGGGCGCTTTATTGCGGGGGAGCCTCTCCGTTGCTGTCATCCGGCGGCGCTGCCTCGGCCGGCGCAGCCGCGTTTCCTTCGATCGCTGCCTGCTGGGCTGCCGCCTGGGCGGCTGCAGCCATTTCGGCCCGCTGCTGCTCGATGACTGCTTCAATGCCCGGCTGTGCCATAAATTCTGCGGTGTGAGGGCAGGTGCCGGTCTGATCCTGAGGAACCACAACTGTGGAAACGCTGCCGTCTTCATTGGTTACCTGCTGTGTAACGGCAGAGCCCTGCTGCAGCGCCGGGGGCTCTATGGGAATCAGCTCCCGGATGCTCTCGGCGGCAAAAGGACACTGCTCGCTGGCGGGCAGGCCGCAGTACTGGCAGATCATGCCCCGGTAGTGGACGTCGCAGCTCTCAGTGGGGACCGTTCCTTCCGCGAAATACTCTGATTTCAGAGTACCGTCGCAGATGCCCGCAATGGGCAGCTTACCGGATTTGGCGCATACCGTTGCCTGTACCAGTCCGCTGGAGGGCATGGGGAAAGATTCGCTGGGCAATCCCTCATGGACTCTTTCCATAACCGCCCGCCAGAGCTTTTTGGCCAGATTTCGCTCCTCACCCTTTCGGAGCTTGGTGTTGTTGTCATATCCGGTCCAGGTAGTGGCCGTGTAATAAGGCGTGTAGCCTGTGAACCAAACGTCATTGTAGTCTGAGGTGGTTCCGGTTTTGCCGGCGATTGCCATACCGCCGAAGTTCACGGAAGCGCCGGTTCCCTGGGTGACGACATCCATCATGGCGTCGGTCAGAAGCCAGGCAGTCGTTTCTTTGATGACCTGTCTGGAATCAGGCTCTGTGTTGTCCAGGATTACATTGCCGTCATGGTCGATTACTTTGGTATAAAGCTTGGGCTTGATATAAGTTCCGCCGTTGGCAATAGCAGCGTAAGCGGCATTTAACTCCTCATTGGTGACACCCACCGTGACGCCGCCCAGGGCAAGAGACTGCTGAATATCAGAGAAAATCTGGGTTTCCCCGTTTACGGTGATTTCCTTGCGGTCTACCACGGTGGTAAAGCCAAAGTTTTTGACATAGTCAAAGCCAAGCTGAGGCGTGATCATGGTCAGTGTCTTTACTGCCAGAATATTCATGGAGTCGATAATGCCCTGGCGCAGGGAGTTCAGTCCCCTGTAGCCCGAATACCAGTTGTTTACCGGTCTGCCGTTGGCGTAATTGAAAGGCGCGTCATTGACCATTGTGGCAAGGGTAAGCCCTGCGCTGTCGAAGGCGGGCGCATATGCGGCGACAATTTTAAAGGTAGAACCGGGCTGTCTCTTGGCATCGGTGGCCCGATTCAGGGTCCGGCTGGCTTCCTTGGGGCCGCGGCCGCCTACCATTGCCAGTACGTATCCGGTGTGCTGGTCCTCAATGGTAAAGGAAATCTGGGGCTGCGGAGTCAGGGAGACATTTTCATCGAGAACCTCGTCCCCGGAGCTTAGGTGGGCCAGCTTGTATTCCTCTATCAGGGCATAAGCGTCCTCGTGAGTGTTAAAAATCAGATTAAAGGAAGGGTTCTGCTCCTTAAAATAGGTCTGGAACATTTCCGTGCTGTGATTTTCAAGATCGCCGTTCGCCTTCTTGATCGTCAGAGCATAATTTAAATACCAGCGGGTATCTGCGGGATAGTTTTCTTCATTGGAAAAGACCTCGTCACAGATTGCCTGGATATTGGGATCCTGGGTGGAGTAGATTTTCAGTCCGCCGCTGTAAAGGAGGGTAAAGGCCTGGGTCTCGTTATATCCCGCCGCAAGAAGGTCGTTCATCACGTCATCGGTCAATGCGTCAACAAAGTATGTATTCACCGACGATTCCTCTGCAGTTTCATTGACGGTCTGGATACGGGAATAAACGTCGTCCGCCATCGCTTCTTCGTAGCGGGCCTGATCGATATAGCCCTGCTCCAGCATGTTATTCAAAACCTTTTTCCGGCGCTCCGCGTTGTTGTCCGGATGGGAAATAGGGTTAAGCCTGGAAGGATTCTGGGTGATGCTGGCAATGACGGCGCACTCGGAGAGGGTCAGGGAATTTACCGATTTATTAAAATACCGCAGAGAGGCAGCCTGAACGCCCAGGGTGTTCTGCCCCAGGTTGATGGTATTCATGTAATTGAGCAGAACCTCGTCCTTGGACATGGATTTGGTCAGTTCAATGGCCAGGTACTGCTCCTGGATTTTTCTTTTCATACTGTCAGCAAAGCCGGTCTCACTGGTCCAGTCCGTAAAGACATTGTTCTTCAAGAGCTGTTGGGTGATGGTACTGGCACCCTCCGTAAAATGGAACTTGTTGGAGATGCCTATATAGGCGGCCCTGAAAATACCCTTGATGTCAATGCCGTTGTGTTCATAGAAACGCTCGTCCTCAATGGCAACGAAAGCGTGTGCCAGATCCTCCGGAATCATATCCTGGGTCACGGGGATCCGGTTGGAATTCTGGGAGATCAGCTTGGCCGTCTGATTGCCCTCCAGGTCATAAACAAAGGTAGAAAAGCCGGTAGGCGTAACCTTGATGTTTTCAATGCTTGGCGAAGTGTCTATAATACCCTTAAATACGCCGAAGCCCATGCTGATACCAATGATACCCAGCGATATAATGCCCAGCAGGGAAAGATTCAGCACCGAAACAAGGAATTTTTTCCCAATTTTGGTTGAAGTGGCATGCAGGGACTTTTGCTTTGCCCTGATGCCTCTTTTACTGTAGTTCATATCTATATGCCTCCATGTAAAATAAATATAACGGTTCAGCTGGCAGAAGTGTTTTCTGCGATAAAATCCGCTTTTTCAGATCATACAATAACATGAGTATACCAAAAGATAGAGTTGAAATAAAGATTTTTCACATTTTATTAAGAATTGTTTATGGCAGACAATTGTTTTGAAGTAAAAAAAGCTGTCCTGTTACTGGAATTATTTACAGGTTGATACACTTTTATTCCCGGATGTGGTAAACTTGACCTTGATGAAAGAAGAGAAGGGGACAGGCTATGACGCACCAGAAGGAGATTTTTCTACCCTACAAAATAATTGAGGAACCGGGAGAGGGAGAGTATGAGGAAAAGAAATCCCGTTTTATTGCAAAGATCGTACCTGCGGCCTCGGAGGAAGAGGCGGCGGCGTTTATCGATCTGGTCAGAAAGAAGTATTATGATGCAAGGCATCATTGTCCCGCCCTGATTATAGGAAGAAACAGGGAGGTAACAAGATGCAGCGACGACGGGGAGCCCGGCGGCACGGCAGGCAAACCCATACTTGAGGTAATGCTGGGGGCGGAGATCACCAATGCAGTGATGGTGGTCACCCGTTATTTTGGCGGGACGCTTCTGGGTACGGGAGGGTTGGTGCGCGCATATACCCAGGCGGCAAAGGCGGCCCTTGCCGATGCAAAGACGGCAACCATGCGTTATGGAACCCGGATTACGGTGGGAGCAGACTATTCCGACGTGGGAAGGATACAGCATTTGCTGGGAAGCAGGGGGATTGTCCCTTCCGCTTCCAGATATACCGATAAAGTGGAATTTGACATTTGCATTCCCGCTGAACAGGAGAAGGAAATAGAAAAGGCCCTGACGCAGGCCACAGCGGCCAGGGCGGGAATAAATGTCACCGGGAGAGGGTATTATAAGGATAAATCCGTTTGACAAAGTAAAAAGGGTGGCTTAAACTGTAAAACAGATAAAATGAAGCTGAAGACATAATGGCAGTTTTCCTGAAAGGGGGTGGTTTTTATGAAAAAGAATAACAGCAATGCCGGCAGCAATACTGATATTCCTCCTCATAGTCGGAGCGTAAAAATCACATACCAAGGAGGATGCCATGGAAAAAATAAAAGATTTTGATCTTGTGAAGGAACTGCTTGAAACAAAGCAGTATACCACGTTGCGCCAGAAAATAGCGGAGATGAATGGGGCGGATATTGCCACGGTCATGGAGGAGCTTGACCAGGGGGACATGCTTAAAATTCTGCGGATTCTTCCCAAGAATCTGGCGGCAGATGTGTTTTCGTATATGGAGGTGGAGAGCCAGCAGTTTATCATTACCAGCCTGTCTGAAAAGGATGCGGCAGGCATCATCAACAACCTGATGGCGGATGATGCTGCGGATTTGCTGGAGGAAATGCCTGCCAATGTAGTGAAAAAGCTTCTTGCCAATGCAAATCCCGAGACAAGAAGAGATATTAACGACCTGCTTCAGTATCCGGAGGATTCCGCCGGAAGCATTATGACGGTGGAATATGTGGATCTGAAAGAAAATATGACGGTGGAGGAGGCCATTGCCCGGATCAGGAAGATCGGGATGGACAGCGAAACCATCAATATCTGCTATGTGCTGGACGCCAAGCGCAAACTGGTGGGCACGGTAGCCCTGCGCTATCTGCTGATCAGTCCCGGCGATGCGGTGATCAGCGACATTATGCACGAGAATGTGATCTATATTAACACGCTGATGGATCAGGAGGAGGTTGCCAGACAGTTCCAGAAATATGATTTTACCGCCATGCCGGTGGTGGATAATGAAAAACGTCTGGTAGGCATTATCACGGTGGACGATATTGTGGATATTCTCCAGGAAGAGGCCACGGAGGATATGGAAAAGATGGCAGCTATCGTGCCGTCCGACAAGCCATACATGAAAACAAGTGTTATTGAAACCTGGAAGAAGCGTATGCCCTGGCTCTTGCTTCTGATGATCTCTGCGGCTTTTACGGGAAGCATACTGACCACCTTTGAGGATGCGCTGATGGCATATGGGGTGCTGATCGCCTATATTCCCATGCTGATGGATACGGGCGGAAATGCGGGAGGACAGGCAAGCGTTACCATTATCCGCGGCCTGTCCCTGAATGAGATTGAGTTTGGAGACGCGCTCCGGGTGGTGTGGAAGGAGATGCGGGTGGCTTTTTTGTGCGGCACAACTCTTGCTGCGGCCAATTTTGTAAAGCTTCTGTTGTTTGATCGGGTGGGCCTTATGGTGGCGCTGGTGGTGTGTCTTACATTGATAGCATCTGTTATGATTGCGAAAATAGTGGGATGCATGCTGCCCATGCTGGCCCGCAGGATCGGGTTTGACCCGGCGGTTATGGCAAGCCCCTTTATCACGACCATTGTGGATGTGCTCTCGCTCTTGGTGTATTTTCAGATTGCTATGAGGGTGCTGCATATTTAGTGGTGGACAGAACGCCGTGGCAGGTAGTCGTGGAGGATTACCTGCCACAAATAGATAAGGCACAGAAAAATAAGTAATTCTGTGCCAGTTCTTAGCTTTTATAGCAGGTGTTATTAATTTTGCTGGGCCTGGGAGGCGGTGCGCATAGCGGCGCGTTTGCGCTGGGTGGGATCCAGGATCTTTTTGCGGATCCGGAGGGCTTTGGGGGTTACCTCCAAAAGCTCGTCGGTGTCGATAAATTCCAGGGCCTGCTCTAAACTCAGGATTCTGGGGGGAGTCAGGCGCAGGGCTTCGTCGGCGCTGGAGGAGCGGGTGTTGGTGAGCTGCTTCTTTTTGCAGACGTTGAGTTCAATGTCTTCGCCCTTGCCGTTCTGGCCTACCACCATGCCGGAGTAGACTTTCTCGCCGGGGCCGATGAAAAGAACGCCTCTCTCCTGGGCATTGTAAAGGCCGTAGGTGATGGCTTCCCCGGCCTCAAAGGCGATCAGGGAACCCTGTTTGCGGTACTGGATGTCCCCCTTGTAGGGGCCGTAGCCGTCAAAGATGCTGTTCATGATACCGTTGCCTTTGGTGTCGGTGAGGAATTCCCCCCGGTAGCCGATCAGTCCCCGGGAGGGAATGGAAAATTCAAGGCGGGTATAACCGCCGGTGGCGGAGCCCATGTTCTGGAGCTCACCTTTGCGCTGGCTGAGCTTTTCGATGACGGAGCCGGAAAACTCTTCCGGTACGTCGATATAGCAAAGCTCCATGGGCTCTAAGCGCTTTCCTTTTTCGTCGGTTTTGTAGAGGACTTCCGCCTTGCTCACGGCAAATTCGTAGCCTTCCCGGCGCATGCTTTCGATTAATACGGAAAGGTGCAGTTCTCCCCTGCCGGAAACCTTGAAAGCTTCCGTAGTGTCTGTCTCCTCCACCCGGAGGGAAACGTCGGTATTCAATTCCCTGAAAAGGCGGTCGCGCAGATGGCGGCTGGTGACATACTTGCCGTCCTGGCCCGCTAAAGGGGAGTCGTTTACTATAAAATGCATGGCAATGGTGGGCTCCGATATTTTCTGGAAAGGAATAGGCGCGGGATTTTCCGGGGAACAGAGGGTATCGCCGATATGAATGTCGGAGATGCCGGAAATCGCCACAATGGAACCGATGCCTGCCTGGGTTACGTCTACCTTATTCAAACCGTCAAACTCGTAGAGCTTGCTGACTTTTACCTTGCGGGATTTCTCAGGGTCATGATGGTTGACGATGACTACCTCCTGATTCACCTTCACGCAGCCGTTGTCCACCTTGCCTACGCCGATGCGTCCCACATATTCATTATAATCGATGGTGCTGATCAGCACCTGGGTGCCGGCTTCGGGGTCGCCCTCGGGAGCCGGGATATAGTCCAGGATAGTCTCAAACAGGGGAACCATGCTGCTTCCGGGTTCTTTTAAATCCAGAGTAGCGGTGCCGGTTTTGGCGGAAGCAAACACAAAGGGGCAGTCAAGCTGGGCCTCGTCCGCATCCAGTTCAAGGAAAAGCTCCAGCACTTCATCCACCACCTCATCCGGCCGCGCTTCCGGCCTGTCGATCTTATTTACACATACAATCACAGGAAGCTTTAGCTCCAGGGCTTTGCGGAGGACAAATTTTGTCTGGGGCATGGCCCCCTCGAAAGCGTCTACCACCAGAACCACACCGTTTACCATTTTCAGAACACGTTCCACCTCGCCACCGAAATCTGCATGGCCGGGGGTGTCGATGATGTTGATCTTAGTGTTTTTATAAGTAACAGCCGTGTTTTTGGAGAGTATGGTGATTCCACGCTCCCGTTCAATATCGCCGGAGTCCATGATACGTTCCGCAACCTCCTGGTTTTCGCGGAACACCCCGCTTTGTTTTAGAAGCTCGTCCACCAGTGTGGTTTTGCCGTGGTCTACGTGGGCTATGATTGCAATGTTCCTTACATCCTCTCGTTTTTGCCTCATAATGATCTTTCTGTCCTTTCTATCTATAAATTTGGAAATTTTTTCACACTTATTTCAAACTGTTTAAGTATATCACCAGTCTTTGGAGCTTGTAAATATAAAAAGCCCCAAAATATTTGCGGGAAAGATTTGTTTTCCTTGTCTTTTCTATATAAAGCGTATATAATATGGGACAATTGGCTTTGAAGATAAATGACCTGTGTACGGAAAGAGAAGCACAGGAAAAGAACCGGTTTAGAAGGAGATTGGGGAGCGATGAAAGGGTCAGAAAAGCGGCCGGCAAAGGAAGCGGCAAATCAGGCGGCAGAGGCTGCGGCTAAGAACGGGGAGAGGCATGGGGTGAATCAGATTACGGAGGGCGTGATCTGGAAGCAGCTTTTGTTTTTCTTTTTCCCCATTTTATTCGGAACCTTTTTTCAGCAGTTGTATAATACCACAGATGCCGTAATTGTCGGTAATTTTGTGGGAAAGGAAGCGCTGGCCTCGGTGGGCGGGCCGGCCGCCACGCTGATCAATTTATTGGTGGGATTTTTTGTGGGGCTTTCTTCGGGGGCGTCGGTGATTATTTCCCAGTTTTACGGTGCGGATCATGAGGAGGACGTAAAAAAGGCCGTCCACACTGCCATTGCGTTGTCCATTGCCGGAGGCGCTGTGATTATGGCCCTTGGCCTGCTTTTTTCCGGGGCGGCGCTGCGGGCCATGAACACGCCGGAGGAAATTATGAAGCTGTCTGTCCAATATATGCGGATTTATTTTCTGGGTGTCATTCCGTCCCTGATCTATAACATGGGCTCCAGCATCCTTCGGGCGGTAGGGGATTCCAAAAGGCCCCTTTACTTCCTTATTTTATCCTGTATTGCCAATATTTTGCTGGACATTTTTTTCGTGGTGGTTCTAAAGCTTGGGGTAGCGGGAGTTGCAATCGCGACGGTTCTTTCCCAGGTGATCAGCGCCCTGATGACCATGGCCGCCCTGATGAAATCAGAGGATTCCTACAGACTTTGCCTGAAGGAAATCCGTTTTCACGGCCATATTTTACATAATATCATCCGGATCGGACTTCCGGCAGGGCTGCAGTCCTCCATGTATTCCATTTCCAACCTGATTGTCCAGTCCAGCGTGAATTCTTTTGGCACCGATACCGTGGCGGCCTGGACGGCCTACGGAAAGGTAGACGGCATCTTCTGGATGATCATGGGAGCCTACGGGATCTCTATTACCACCTTTGCAGGGCAGAATTTCGGAGCGGGCAAATATGACAGGATTCGCAAGAGTGTGCGAGTCTGCCTTGGAATGGCGGCTTTTACCAGTATCCTTTTAAGCGTGATTGTGTTAGGGGGAGGAAGGCTCTTTTTCAGGCTGTTTACCGATGACGCCAATGTGGTAGCCATAGGTCTTGGCATGATGCGGGTGATTTCGCCTACTTATGTCACTTATATTTGCATTGAAATTCTGGGCGGTACTACCAGAGGATGCGGCGATGCCGTTCTGCCCACGGTGATGACAGGGGTGGGGGTATGCATCCTGCGCGTGGCATGGGTGCTGATTGCCGTTCCCCTTCGGCCGGAGATATCCACAGTGGCATTCAGTTATCCGCTGACCTGGGCGGTGACTTCAATTTTGTTTATTATATATTATCTGAGAGGCAACTGGCTTAAGAGAAGCCGCAGGCTTGCATAGTGACGACAATGCTCCTTTGATAATGTTACGCGATGGATAACAGTTCTCATTTGGAAAGTTTCTCATATATATAGTAATACATGGCAGGAAAAAATTCTTAAAGCGTAAGAAGGGAGAAACAACTATGACAGATAAGGTAATTGAAAATAACCAGGTGGTAATCATGGGGGAAATCGTCAGCGATTTCGTGTTCAGCCATGAAATTTTTGGAGAAGGCTTTTATATGGTGGATGTAAATGTGCCAAGATTAAGCGAATCCAGCGACATTATCCCATTGATGGTTTCGGAAAGGCTGCTGAATGTGGAGGATGACTACAAGGGTCTGAATATCATGGTTCAGGGGCAGTTCCGTTCCTACAACCGTCATGAGGAGCGCAAAAACCGGCTGGTGCTTTCCGTGTTTGCGCGGGAGATCGAATTTGTGGACGAGACGCCGGAGAGCTCGAAGACCAATCAGATTTATCTGGACGGCTACATCTGCAAGGAGCCTATTTACCGCAAGACGCCTCTGGGAAGGGAAATTGCGGATCTTTTGCTGGCTGTAAACAGGCCTTATGGAAAAAGCGATTACATACCTTGCATCTGTTGGGGCAGGAACGCCAGATTTGCAAGTAATTTTACGGTGGGAGCCAGGTGTGAAATCTGGGGGAGAATTCAGAGCCGGGAATATATGAAACGAATTTCGGAGGAGGATGCGGAAAAGCGGATCGCCTATGAGGTTTCCGTGAGTAAGCTGGAATTGATGGAAGAGTGAGAAAACGGAGAGCAGGGGCTCTCCGTTTTTTTGAATTATGGTTGAGTATGACGTGGTTTTTCTTGTTCCAAAAAACTACGTCATACGAAACAATTCTGGTTATTCTGGTCAAACCCGTTCTGTGCGTTTATTTTTCATGTGTAACAAAAGGTATCCGACTAACAAAAACCAGAACAGAAGAGAGAATATTTCTGCCACCCTCCAGTACCAGGGCTCCGCGAAGAATACATGCATATTTCCCTTGAAGCCTTCCGGGACTGCCACTCTAAGCCGGTTGTTTTCCCCGGCGGACACCGTCAGTTGCCCGGCATCGCTTTGCGCGCGGTAACCCTGGTAGTGCAGGAGGGGCAGGTCTATATAAGTCTCAGTGTCGGTGGGATTTTCCACCTGAATGTCCATGGCAGTTCCTGTACGTGCAGTCATTGTGGCGCTTATGCCCGTTCCTTCGGGAAGCAGGAGCTGTGGCGTCATTTTCTGGAAATCGGTTCCCTGAGGGAGGTACGCCCCGTCATAGATCGCTCTTACTGTCAGGTCGCGAAAACTGTCCTCATATTCAAAGGGAATCATCAGATTGCTATATTGGAATAGATAATCCGCTCCCTGATAGCAGAAGAGCATACAGACGATCGCTCCTGCCGCCAAGGTCCTTTTTCTCCCAAAGAGCGCTTTGGCCTTTCCCATCAGAGCCACATACAAAAGGGTGATGAAAGTGGATGACATTGCCAGAAAACGCCAGGCAAACTCAAACTTTTTAAGTCCCGCATACAGAGCAGGACAATATTCGTCCAGCCATATGTAAGGAAATAAATTTGTAGACATCCAGAGGGAAAGAAAGGTCAGGACGAGCAGTTTTACCAGCAGGCCGTTTTCCTTTCGTGTGTTCCCGTCTTTGTGATAATAACGAATCAGGTAGCACACTGCCGCCAGGATCACAAGTCCGGATACTGGCCCCACTGACATGGGCATGTCCTGGAGCATTCCTGATAAATCCTCCTTCACATCGGCGATGGCGTTGTAGGAAGTTGAAAACAGCTGGGATAAAAACGCGGAATTATAATACAATGGCTTATTTCCGGTATAATCGTCTACGGCAAGGGTCATGCTGCGGTAGGTATCCAGAAAGGGTACGATATAAAAGAGATTTGCCATAATGCAGCCAAGAACAGCCTTTCCCAGCGCCAGAACAGTCCTCTTGCGAAACGTTTGTTTCAGAGAGAATAGTATAAAAATAACCACAAAAAGGACAGTCATGAGAGTTCCCAGCAAATGTGACTCTATGATCCCAGTGGCTCCTATTACCAGGAAGAGCCAACCTCTCTTATATTCTTTATCCTCCCCATAATAGATGGCCCACAGACCCAGCAACACCAGCGGCAAAAATGCCAGCCCCGTAAAGGCTCCCAGCGCCGCTCTTGTGTAGAGCGCCACAAGCCGATGGAGGAAGGAGGAATACACTACCGTCCCAAACAGTGCAATATACTTATCTTTGGAAACCGTCTTGAAACAAAGATAGGAATTTCCTATAGTTAACACATTGATGAGCAAAATATAGCTCTTGTAGACTGTTCCCATGGAAAAACCCAGCAAATACAATGCCGCCGGAAAGTAGAGCAGCAAATCCCCATAAAAGATTCCGGTGGCGTAGCCATAACCGTTAAACCATTCAGGCTGTATTTTGACAGGAAAGAAACCGTCCCTTAAGCCCTCGGCAATGGTATAGAGCCGGTAATAATGAAACCGCATATCATATCCTTTGGGAAGATAATTCATGGTCATGGGCAGCTCCACAATAAATAAAAGCGCGCATAAGGCAGCGGCGGTCAGGCCATTTTTCCGCAGCCACATGTCCATTTTTTTCCTACGGAACAGATAAAAATATAATATTATATCCACTATGCCAAAAAAAATCAAAAAGAGAATGGCGTCCTGGCGTCCGGGTGCAGATAATTTTTGTTGGTTTTTATGGATTGATAAAGAAAAGGCATACG
>CAJTVL010000100.1 GCA_910579425.1 uncultured Lachnospiraceae bacterium
GTTAGAGCGGGCGCACAGGGAGGACAGGGACTTTGTGGAATTTATCGCGGAGCGTTCCCCCCAGGTGATTGCAGGGTACAGACAAAAGCTGGAGGATAAGGTAAAGGAACTTTTGGCAGACGCCAAGGTGGATGAAAACAGGCTGCTTATGGAGGTGACGATTTATGCGGACAGAGTCTGTGTGGACGAGGAGTTGGTCCGCTTAAAGAGTCATATCGAGGCCACCAGGGATACCCTGCTTAAAGGGGGCAGCATCGGGCGGAAGCTGGATTTCATTGCCCAGGAAATGAACCGGGAGGCCAATACCATCCTCTCTAAGACCACTGACCTTGAAATTTCCAACCGGGCAATTGAACTGAAGACAGACATTGAAAAGGTCAGGGAGCAGATCCAGAACATCGAATAAAAAGGCGTGGTATAGAAATGGATAAGCTGATTCATATTGGGTTTGGCAACATTGTAAATGCCGGCAAGATTATTGCCATTGTCAGTCCGCAGTCCGCACCGGTGAAACGTCTGGTGCAGAAGGCCAGGGAGTCCGGAGATGCCATTGATGCCACCCAGGGAAGGAAAACAAAGGCTGTGCTGGTAATGGAAAACTCTCAGTTAGTGCTTTCGGCGCTTCTCCCGGAAACCATTGCACTCAGAGCACAGGCGGAAAGCAGAGATGAAAATGACACGTAAAGGGATACTGATTGTAGTTTCAGGGTTTTCAGGAGCAGGAAAAGGGACGCTTATGAAAGAACTGGTGCGTACCTATGAGAATTACGCGCTGTCGGTTTCCATGACCACCAGGAGCCCAAGACCGGGAGAGGAAGAGGGGAAAGAGTACTTTTTCGTAAGCGAAGAGGAGTTCAAAGAAAAGCTTGAGCAGGACGGACTGATCGAATATGCAAATTACTGCGGCAATTATTACGGTACTCCCAGAGAGTATGTGGAGCGGCAGTTAGAAAAGGGCAAGGACGTAATCCTTGAAATTGAGATTCAGGGAGCGCTTAAAATCAAAGAGAAATTCCCCACGGCCCTCCTTATCTTTGTGATGCCGCCTGACGCGGCAGAGCTGAAAAAGCGCCTGGAGGGGCGTGGGACAGAAAGCCAGGAGGTGATCGCCCAGCGGATTTGCCGGGCGAGAGAGGAAGCGGTGGGGATAGAGGAATATGATTTTCTTATCATCAACGACAGGTTAGAGGAGTGTGTGAAGGAAATGCATGTGCTGATCCAGGCAGCCCACAGTACCCCTGCAAGAAATACGGAACTGATCCAAACCATGCGCAAAGAACTGGAAGCATTGGTATAAGGGCGTCTGCCCAAAAGAGCTTTTTAGGAAAGGAGCAATAATAATATGTTACATCCGTCTTATTCAGATTTAATGAAGGTAGTAAACAGCGAGGTTGAGCCCGGGGAGGCTCCGGTGGTCAACAGCAGATATTCCATCGTGATGGCAACCTCCAAAAGAGCAAGACAGATCATTTCAGGGGAGGAGCCTTTGGTAAACGAAAAGGAGAAAGATACCAAGCCTCTTTCTATAGCAGTAGAAGAATTAAATCAGGGCAAGATCAAAATTCTTTCTGACGATTGATAAACCGACGTACTTTAGGATCAAAGAGTTCGCTTGCGGGCTCTTTTTCAATCTTGAAGGAGTGTTTTGGGAAAGGCGAAAGGATGGATAGATGAAGATACTGTTTATTTCGCTGGGATGCGATAAAAATCTGGTAGATTCCGAAGTGATGCTGGGGATGCTCTCAGAGGAAGGGTATCAGTTTACGGATGACGAAACCCAGGCCGATGGGGCGGTGGTCAATACCTGCTGCTTTATCGGGGATGCCAAGGAAGAGAGCATCAATACCATACTGGAGCTGGCGGAGCTTCGAAAAAGCGGACAGCTGAAGGCCCTGATTGTGGCCGGGTGTCTGGCCCAGCGCTACCGCGAGGAAATCCGGAAGGAGATTCCGGAGGTGGACGCCATTGTGGGGACTACGGCTTTTTCGGCCATCGCAGCGGCTCTCAGGGAGGTTTTGGAGAAAAGGCCCCGGAATTATTTTGAAGCTCTTGATAAACCGCCGGCAGGGGGGCGGAAAAGAGTGATGACCACAGGGGGATATTACGCCTATCTGAAGATCGCGGAGGGCTGTGATAAGCATTGCACTTATTGTATCATTCCCAGGGTGAGAGGAAATTACCGGAGCGTTCCCATGGAGGAACTTTTAAGAGAAGCCGGGGAGCTGGCCAAAGGGGGAGTGAGGGAGCTGATTCTGGTAGCCCAGGAAACAACCCTTTATGGAACGGACTTATACGGAGAGAAGAGCCTGCCAAAGCTCCTTAAGGAATTGTGTAAAATTGAAGGACTTTGCTGGATACGGATTTTGTACTGCTATCCGGAAGAGATTACCGGGGAGCTGATACAGGTAATGAAGGAGGAAGAGAAAATCTGCCATTATCTGGATATTCCCATTCAAAGCGGCAGTGACAGCGTCTTAAAGCGTATGGGAAGAAAGACCTGCAAAGAGCAGATCAGCGCCATGATCAGAGAGCTCAGAGAGGAGATTCCTGATATTTGCCTGCGCACAACACTGATCGCCGGTTTCCCCGGGGAATCGGAAGAAGACCATGAAAAGTCCTTAGAGCTTGTGGATGAAGCAGAGTTTGACAGGCTGGGGGTCTTTGCTTACTCCCAGGAAGAGGATACGCCAGCAGCGCAGATGCCCGGTCAGATCCCGGAGGAAACAAAGCAGCGCCGGAGAGATGAGCTTATGGAGCTTCAGCAGGAAATTGCTTTTGAGGCGGCGGAAAAAATGACAGGACGAAGGCTGAAGGTAATGATTGAAGGAAAGCTGGCCGGGGAGGATGTCTATGCTGCCCGTACCTACAAGGACGCGCCGGGAGTGGACGGCTATCTGTTTATAAATACGGCAAGGCAATTGATGAGCGGAGACTTCGTGGAGGTGCTCGTGACAAGCTCTAATGAATATGATTTAATAGGAGAGATAGAAGATGAATCTGCCCAATAAACTGACCATGTTCAGAGTAATATTGATTCCTTTTTTTATTGTTTTTCTTTTGATACCTATAACCCCCTATGATAAATGGATTGCACTGGCAATTTTTGTCATCGCCAGCCTGACCGACCTGCTGGACGGAAAGATTGCACGGAAATACAATCTGGTTACCAATTTCGGGAAGTTTATGGATCCACTGGCGGATAAGCTGCTGGTGTGTTCGGCGCTGATCTGCCTGATTGAGCTGGATAAAATACCCTCCTGGATGGTGATCATTATTATAGCCAGAGAATTTATTATCAGCGGTTTCAGGCTGGTGGCGTCGGACAATGGAGTAGTGATTGCCGCCAGCTATTTCGGGAAGTTTAAAACCACCTTCCAGATGCTGGCAGTCTGTCTGATGATTGCGGATCTTCCCGCCCTTCATGTAGTGACACAGGTTGTTTTGTGGATTGCGGTGATTTTGACCGTGGTGTCTTTAATCGATTATCTGGTTAAAAATAAAAGTGTTATGAAAGAAAACAAGTAAAGCCGCATGGAAACGAGGACGTTTATGAGTGAAAACAGTTCCCTTGAGGAAAAAATAGTTTCCCTTTTACAGGAGAAAGGCTGGAAAATAGCCAGCGCCGAGTCCTGCAGCGGGGGTATGATCGCCTCCAGGCTTGTCAATGTATCCGGGGTATCGGATGTCTTTGAGGAGGGGTATATTACCTATTCCAATGCCGCCAAGCACAAGCTTCTGGGCGTTTCAAAACAGAGTCTTG
The DNA here is from genome assembly GCA_910579425.1 of uncultured Lachnospiraceae bacterium. Taxonomy (GTDB): domain Bacteria; phylum Bacillota; class Clostridia; order Lachnospirales; family Lachnospiraceae; genus Suilimivivens. The sequence goes on from CAJTVL010000100.1 coordinate 3,761, forward strand.
GGCAGTACGGGGCGGTCAGTTCCCAGGTGGCAGGGGAAATGGCCCTTGGAGCCGCCAGGCAGGCCCGGGCCCGGGCAGCCATTGCCGTGACGGGCATCGCCGGTCCCGGAGGCGGTACGCCCCGGAAGCCGGTTGGGCTGGTATATATCGGCTGTTATGTAGATGGAAAGGTTTTTGTCACCGAAAATCATTTTCAGGGAAGCCGGCAGGAGATAAGAACTGCAACCACCCAGGCGGCTCTTTCGCTTCTTCTGGAGAAACTGACCCGGGATTAAGCGGCAGGATTGTCCGGAGCAGTTTTCAAACACGCTCCGGGCGGGAGAGAGGAGGTAAGTACCATGAAAGGAAAATGGAGTCCGGGAAAAGTAACGGCGCTGGTGCTTGGCGGGACTGCGGCGGGCATGCTGCTTTTGGCCGCCTTTTGGATCGAGATGGCGCAGCTCCTTAACGGAATGCGGCTTCTGAGGATGGCCAGGGACAGAGCCGGATATGAACAGAGTAAGGAAAGAGAGCAGGAGAGTCCTGATGACGGATTTGAGAGCTATGAAGAGGCGGAGCCTTTTGAGGACATTCCCGACAAGCCTTACGGGGAGGAAATTATTCCGGAGAATACAGACTATTATGAGTTCCATGACGCCGTCCGCCAGGATTTGTCTTACCAGATAGCCTTTGAAAGCTATGCCGATGTGTTTGGAGCGGAAAATGCCATTCTTTCCATAGAGTATCCCGTGGTTCTGGGAGAAAAGCAGGAGGATCTGGAGGGGGTCAACCATGCCATCCAAAGGGAAGTGGAGGAACTGAAGGAGTATGTAGAGTCTGTTTCCGAAGAAATAGACGAGGAGACTTCCTTTTTCTTCGAAACGGAGAGCTATATTACTTATATGGATGAAGCGCTTCTCAGTGTGGCCTATGTGGAGTACGGTTATCTGGACGGTGAGTTTTATGAAAGCTATGTAGTTTCCGTCAATATAGACATGGAAAGCAAAATGGCTCTAACCAATTCCCAGCTTCTTGAAATCAACGATCAGTTTTCGGTAGATTTCAGGAACCGGAGCCAGGAACAAAACGGAGAGATTTCCTATCTTTATAATTTTACCGACCAGGAAATCACGGAGCTTCTCACAAACGAGGAGAGTCTGATCATTTTTTATACCCCTCTGGGGATGGAGGTAGGCTTTAATTACTACTATGGCTACGGCTGGGTGACAGTGACCTACAAAGATTATAAGGAGTATCAGCGGCATTTCTGAGAGATTTGCCGCTTTTGGCTTGCTAAAATATCTCTGATGTGCTACATTGGATGAGGAAACAGTTTTCGTGTGCCTTTCTTTAGGCCACAGAAGTAGTCTGCTTTGCATATCCGGCGCTTTCAGCCAAAAATTCAAAGCAAAAACAACGGATAGCGTCTTTTGCCGACGATCCCCGGTTTCGGATCACGGATGTCAGGCTCTGCAGGCCATCCTGAAGTGAAAAACAAAAGGGAGGTGAGTTTGAGGGAGTTTTATTGGACATATAATATGGTATCATGATATTAGCTTAAGTTGATACATAATTTTCATTGACAAAATCGAACGTTTGTTTTATAGTAGATAAGAACAAACGTTCTCGAAAGGCGCCCTGTATCTGGAGGCGTATGAGAGAAAAGGAGAATTGATTTATGGAAAAAGACGACAAATTAAAAGCATTGGACGCCGCCCTTGGACAGATCGAAAAGCAGTTTGGAAAGGGAGCCGTTATGAAGCTGGGGGATAACTCCGCCCACATGAACGTAGAAACCATCCCTACGGGTTCGCTGAGCCTTGATATTGCCCTGGGGCTTGGGGGGATTCCCAAGGGAAGAATTGTGGAGATATACGGACCGGAATCCAGCGGTAAGACTACGGTTACCCTGCATATGATCGCAGAGGTTCAGAAAAGAGGCGGTATTGCAGGCTTTATAGATGCGGAGCATGCGCTCGATCCTGTGTATGCCAAGAATATCGGCGTGGATATTGACAATCTCTATATTTCCCAGCCGGACAACGGAGAGCAGGCCCTTGAGATTACGGAAACCATGGTTCGCTCGGGAGCCATTGATATTATCGTAGTTGACTCGGTAGCCGCTTTGGTGCCCAAGGCAGAAATTGACGGGGATATGGGGGATTCCCATGTGGGTCTGCAGGCCAGGCTTATGTCCCAGGCCCTGCGTAAGCTGACCGCCGTGATCAGCAAATCCAATTGTACGGTAATTTTTATCAACCAGCTCCGTGAGAAGGTGGGTGTTATGTTCGGGAACCCGGAAACCACCACGGGCGGCCGGGCGCTGAAATTTTATTCCTCCGTGCGTCTGGATGTAAGAAGAATAGAAGCCCTCAAGCAAAGCGGGGAGACCATCGGCAACAGAACCAGAGTGAAGGTGGTAAAGAATAAGATCGCCCCTCCCTTCAAGGAGGCGGAGTTTGACATTATTTTCGGCGAGGGCATTTCCGTGGCCGGAGACGTACTGGATCTGGCGGCCGGAGCCAATATCGTGAGCAAGAGCGGCGCATGGTATGCCTATAACGGCAGCAAGATTGGACAGGGACGGGAGAATACCAAGCAGTATTTAAAGGATAATCCGGAAATTTTCACTGAAATATCCGAAAAGGTAAGGGAGCATTATGGACTGCTGAATACAGTGGATGCAGTGGCTGAGAAGAAGCCGGAACCGGAAAAGAAAAAAGCCCAGGCAGGCGGAAAGAAAGCCGAAGCCGACGGCACGGCAGACTCAAAGGAGAAAGCGTAGCGGGCCATGACAGTGACAGAGATTACGGAAATATCCAAATCCAGGAGAAAAATTTGGATTGATGAGGAATTTGCCTTTGTCTTATACAGTGGTGAACTGAAGACCTACGGGATAGCCCGGGATCAGAAGATGACGGAGGAAGCCTACCATGAAATCATGACGCAGCTCCTTCCCAAAAGGGCGAAGCTGCGTGCAATGAACCTCCTGCAGAAACGTTCCTATTCCGTCAGCCAGCTTAGGGATAAGCTGGTGATGGGAGGGTACCCTGCGCAGGTGGTGCAGGAAGCGATTGAATATGTCGCCTCTTTCAATTATGTAAATGACGACAGCTATGCCTGTGATTTTATTGAATGCAGCAAAGAGCATAAGAGCAAGAGAAGAATTTTTCAGGATCTGGGGGCAAGGGGAATTTCGGGAGAGATTGCCGAAAGGGCCTGGGAGCAGATGGCAGGAGAGGATGAAGAGGGGCTTGAAAGGGAGCAGATCCGCCGATGGATCGAAAAAAAACATTTTTCTCCGGAAACGGCCTCGCCTAAGGAAATGCGCAGCATGACGGCATTCCTGTACCGAAAAGGTTTCACGATAGATAATATTAGAAGCGCACTTTTACTTGACATTACCTCTATTTAAGTTTACAATTTAAACTGTTGTAGATTGCTTTTAGAATGTAATTATTACAATAGACTGCTTCCGAGGCAGTGTTGTTACATACATTCTATATAAAAGAGTACAATGAAAATTTAATAAGGAGGTGCTCCTGTAAATGGTGCAGGTTTTGATTTCAATCTTCCTCACGTTGATCGTGGCGGCTCCTGCAGCATGGTTTTTGGCAACGTCTTACCATAAGAAGGTATCGGAAGCCAAAATCGGAAATGCTGAGGAAAAGGCACGTGAGATTATCGATGAAGCTTTGAAAACTGCTGAAACCAAAAAGCGCGAATCCTTACTTGAGGTCAAGGAGGAATCCATTCGTACCAAGAATGAGCTTGACAAGGAAATTAAGGAACGTCGTGCCGAAGCGCAGCGCTATGAGCGCAGGGTTCAGCAGAAGGAAGAGAACATCGATAAGAAGACCGAAGCGATTGAGAAGAAAGAAGCCAACCTTGCAGCGAAGGAAAATGAATTAAACAAGCTGAAGGTTGAAGTTTCAAAACTGAATGAACAGCGGTTACAGGAACTAGAACGAATCTCAGGATTGACCTCCGAGCAGGCAAAAGAGTATTTACTAAAAATTGTTGAAGATGAAGTAAAACATGAAACGGCCGTGATGATCAAGGATATGGAGAGTCGCGCCAAAGAAGAAGCGGACAAGAAGGCCAGGGAGTATGTGGTTACAGCAATACAGAAATGTGCGGCTGACCATGTGTCTGAAACTACGATTTCAGTAGTTCAGCTTCCCAATGATGAGATGAAAGGACGAATCATCGGCAGAGAGGGCAGAAATATCAGAACCCTTGAAACGCTGACAGGGGTGGATCTGATTATTGACGATACACCGGAGGCAGTCATTTTATCAGGTTTTGATCCCATCCGCAGGGAAGTAGCACGTATTGCGCTCGAAAAGCTCATCGTGGACGGACGTATTCATCCGGCCAGAATCGAAGAGATGGTTGAGAAAGCGCAAAAAGAAGTGGATATCATGATTAAAGAGGAAGGTGAGGCGGCTACCTTAGAGGTTGGTGTACATGGCATTCATCCGGAGCTTGTAAGATTGCTTGGTAAGATGAAGTTCAGAACCAGCTACGGACAAAATGCATTAAAACATTCCATAGAAGTAGCACAGCTTTCCGGACTTTTGGCTTCAGAGCTTGGTCTTGATACAAGGATGGCCAAGAGAGCAGGGCTTTTACATGATATAGGAAAAGCCGTGGATCATGAGATGGAAGGCTCCCATATTCAGTTAGGTGTGGAACTGTGCAGAAAGTATAAGGAATCGCCTACGGTGATCAACGCGGTGGAATCCCACCACGGCGATGTGGAGCCGCAAACTTTGATCGCGTGCATTGTACAAGCTTCTGATACTATTTCCGCGGCAAGACCGGGAGCAAGAAGGGAAACCCTCGAGACCTATACAAGCAGATTAAAACAACTAGAAGATATCACAAACAATTTTAAAGGCGTAGATAAATCTTTTGCAATTCAGGCAGGTAGAGAGATTCGTGTAATGGTAGTTCCGGAACAGATTTCTGATTCCGATATGGTACTTTTGGCCAGAGATATTTCCAAACAGATTGAAGCTGAGTTGGAATATCCTGGACAGATCAAGGTTAATGTGATCAGAGAATCAAGAGTAATTGATTATGCAAAATAGTTTTGTATGATTTCAGTATGTAAGGGAAGTATTGGAAATATTTATTTTCAGTACTTCCTTTTTTTGACCGTTCAGAAAAAAGCTCCGGAAAAATAAAAAAAACTCTTGTCTGTAGCGGAATGTTATAGTAGAATAGTGTGGGCGTTAGATTGTATACAATTATCCAATCATACTATTGAAAAGAAAACCAGGAGGGATTTGTGCTATGAAGGCTTATAGGGAGCTAGACGAGAAGGAATTATCGGCACTGAAAGAGGATTTAGACAAACAGTATGAGGAAGCAAAAGCAAAGGGGTTAAAACTCGATATGTCCAGGGGAAAGGCATCCGTGGCTCAGTTGGATATGGAAATGGACTTTTTGGGCATCATTGATTCAAATTCAGATATAAAGACGGAAACAGGCGTTGACTGCAGAAACTATGGACTGCTTGACGGGATCCCGGAGGCAAAGAGGTTAGTGGCCGACATGATCGGTGTTTCCGAGGATATGATTATTGTGTTTGGCAATTCCAGTCTGAACATTATGTATGATACGGTGGCGCGCTGTATGCTTTTTGGCGTCCTTGGGAGCACCCCCTGGTCGAAGCTGGACAAAGTGAAATTCCTTTGCCCTGTTCCGGGATATGACAGGCATTTTGCCATAACGGAGCAGTTCGGCATTGAGATGATCAATATTCCCATGACGGAGAGCGGGCCGGATATGGATTTGGTTGAAAAATACGTAAATGAGGATCCTGCAGTGAAGGGAATCTGGTGTGTACCCAAGTATTCCAACCCGCAGGGGTATACCTATTCCGACGAGACGGTGAGAAGGTTTGCCGCTTTGAAACCGGCGGCAGAGGATTTCAGGATTTTCTGGGACAATGCCTATGCGGTCCATGATCTGTATGAGGACAAAAAAGATGAACTCTTAGAGATTTTTGCAGAATGTGCCAGAAACGGAAACGAAGATTTGGTATATGAATTTTGCTCCACCTCCAAAGTGACCTTCCCCGGCTCCGGTATTTCGGCAATTGCGGCATCCAGGGCAAATCTGGATTCCATCAAGAGCATCATGACGATTCAGACAATCGGCCCTGATAAGCTCAATCAGCTCCGCCATGTGAAATACTTTAAGAACATTGACGGCATGAAGGCACATATGAGGAAACATGCATCTATTATGCGTCCTAAGTTTGAAGCGGTTCTTTCCGTGCTGGAAGGAGAACTGGGCGGGCTGGGAATCGGTTCCTGGACCACACCCAAGGGGGGCTATTTTATCTCCTTTGAGGCCATGGAGGGGTGTGCAAAGGCAATTGTAAGTAAGTGCAGGGAGGCCGGCGTGGTAATGACCGGGGCGGGAGCCACCTATCCCTACAAGGCAGACCCTAAGGACAGCAATATCCGTATCGCACCCACATTCCCTTCGGAGGAAGAGCTTGCCCTGGCAACGGATTTGTTTGTTTTATGCGTCAAACTGGCAAGCGTGGAGAAGCTGCTTGAAAAAAAGGCAATGTGAGGAAAGAACATGGAAAAATTCAAACGTTTATCCAGAGATTTGGTTGCCCATGGAGCGATTCTGGACTACTATCAGGATACCATTCAGGTGCCCAACGGTAATGTGGCGAAATGGGATTTTATCAAACACAACGGGGCGGCGGCGATCGTTCCGGTGGATGAAAAAGGGCGTCTTATCATGGTAAAGCAGTACCGCAATGCTTTGGACCGGGATACCATTGAAATTCCTGCAGGCGGGCTGCTGACGCCGAATGAACCCACGATAGATGCGGCCATACGGGAGCTGGCAGAGGAAACGGGATACAGAGCGAAATCCGTTGAACTGCTTCTGACCATACGCACCACAGTGGCCTTTTGCAACGAAAAGATCGATATTTACCTGGCGCGGGAGCTTACCCCGGGCAGCCAGCATTTGGACGAGGACGAATATGTTCAGGTACAGGCTTATACCGTGGAGGAACTGACGGAGAAAATTTATGCCGGGGAAATACAGGATTCGAAGACAGTAGCTGCAGTTCTGGCGTATAAAGACAAATATGATAAGAAGGGTTAGTCAACAGGAATAAGAGAAAGAAAGCAATCAGAGACAGACAGTGCATACCCGCTGTCTGTTTTTCATATATTTAAAACAAGCATGACGGCAAATCAAGGCGGAAGGGAGTGGAATGAACGGAAAAAATCAAATCTATATGCTTTGGTTCTATCTGTTTTTGGGAAGCTTTTTTTTAGGCGTTTTTCTGATGAATATGGGAAATGAGACATTACTGACAGAGGAAGGGATTTTCAGCGTGACTTCCGTAAACCGGCTAAAGTACATTGAAATTGACAACGGCAGATTTTTGAGGTACGTATTAAGGCAGAGGATGGGAGAGGGAGCGGCTTTGATTTTGCTGTCCACCACAGGGATTGGATTGACGGCAATTTACATCTGGGTGATCTGGCAGGGGGTACTGGCCGGGATGACCATTACGGCGGCAATTATCCGCTTTGGGATAAAGGGGCTGCTGCTGCTGCTTGGCGGTATGTTTCCCCATCAGCTTCTGATTATCCCGGCGGAAGTGATGCTTTTGGGGTGGTGCTATGAGAATGGCAGAAGGGGACAGCCTATGGCAGGGCGTCAGCAGCCCTTTTATACAGGCAAAAAACAACAGTTCCTGAGACAGGGAATCGGCCTTTTGTGGATTCTGATTGTGATTTTGATCGGATGTATTCTGGAAAGCTATGTAAATCCTATGCTGATTTCGGATCTGGTGAAAATTTTTTGATTGCTTTTGAGATTTATTCTGTCTTATAATTGTTTTATGGAAGCAGAAATTAACATGTTCACGGACTATTTACACGATTGTCGGAAAAAATCTGAAAATACGATAGTATCTTACCACAGCGATTTGATCAGGCTGAAAAACTTCATGGAGAAGCAGGGGATTACGGATGTAAAAAGGATGACGTCAACCCATCTGAATTCTTACCTGTTTTATCTGGAAAAGAACGGGTTTTCAGCGGCTACCATTTCCAGGAGCATCGCCTCTCTAAGGGCCTTTTACCGCTATTTGCGCCGGGAGGGGCTGGTGCGTGAGGAGGCCTGCGGGCTGCTTCAAAGGCCGAAGGCTGAAAGGAAGCTGCCGGAAATACTGACGCCGGAGGAGACGGCGCGGCTTTTGGAACAGCCCTCAGGGGATTTGCCGAAGGAAATCAGGGATAAGGCCATGCTGGAACTTTTATATGCCACGGGCATCCGGGTGACGGAACTGATTTGTTTAAAGCAGGAGGATGTGAATCTGCAGGTAGGATACATTATATGCAGGGAAGAAGGGAGGGAGTGCAGGGAGCGCGTCATTCCCTTTGGAAAGAGCGCCCAAAAAGCGCTGGAGCGATATCTGGAAGAGGGCAGAGCCGCGATGACAGATGAAAGAACGGAATATCTGTTTGTGAACTGCCTTGGGAAACCCATGAGCAGGCAGGGCTTCTGGAAGCTGGTTAAACACTACGCCGAAAGGGCAGGTATTTCCATGGCGATTACCCCCCAAACTTTAAGGCATTCTTTTGCCGCCCACCTGCTTGCAAACGGCGCGGATTTAAAGAGCGTGCAGGAAATGCTGGGGCACTCCGAGCTTTCTTCCACCCAGGTTTACGCGGCTGTCAATCAGAATAAGCGCAGGGAAATCTATGCCAAAGCCCATCCCCGCGCTTAATCATGTGAAGTTTTGCCCGCATGGGCCTGCCCGGTACTGCACGGCTGCGGGAAAAAATTATGATATTAATATTCTGCAATATCGTAAATCAGCCTTTTGGAAGCCTCCCACCCAAGACAGGGATCGGTAATGGATTTCCCGTAGACGCCGCCCCCGATTTTCTGGCAGCCTTCCTCGATATAGCTTTCGATCATGACCCCCTTTACCAGACTGTGAATATCTTTGTTCAGCCTGCGGCTGTGCATAACCTCCTTTACAATCCGTACCTGCTGTTCAAACTGTTTGTTTGAGTTGCTGTGGTTGGTATCGATAATAGCTGCCGGATTCTTCAGAACTCTTTCATTATACAGATTCAGAAGAAGATTTAAGTCCTCGTAATGGTAGTTGGGAAGGTTTCCGCCGTGCTTGTTGGTCGCCCCCCGCAGGACGGTATGAGCCACCTCGTTTCCGCTGGTTTCCACCTCCTGTCCACGGTAGATAAAGGAATGGGGATGCTGGGCCGCATACACGGAATTGAGCATCACAGTGAGATTCCCGCTGGTGGGGTTTTTCATGCCGGTGGGCACGTCAAAACCGCTGGCCACTACCCGGTGCTGCTGATCCTCCACGGAGCGCGCGCCGATGGCAACATAGGACAGAATATCGGATACATACCCCCAATTGTCCGGATAAAGCATTTCATCTGCGGCTGTGAGACCGGACACTTCAATGGCGTGGATATGCATTTTCCGCATGGCGATCAGCCCGGCAAGAAAATCTTCTTTCTGTTCCGGATTGGGCTGATGAACGATTCCCTTGTACCCCTCTCCGGTAGTCCTTGGCTTGTTGGTATAGATACGGGGAATCAGGATCAATTTCTCTTTCACATCATCATTTAATTTGGAGAGACGGGACACATAATCACAGACCGCGTCTTCATTATCAGCGGAACAGGGGCCGATAATCACGAGAAAGCGGTTGTCCTTTCCGGTGATCACATTGCGGATTTCCTGATCCCTCTCTTCTTTCAGCCTGGCAAGGGCAGGGGGCATAGAGAGCTCCTCCCGGATTTCATCCGGCGTAGGCAGTTTCTGAATGAATTTAAACGACATGGCATTTCCTCATTTCTTTTGCTTAATCAATATTTTCTGAAAGTGAAACAAAACCCTGTATATTATAGTATATCACATAAGGAATCGCAAGAAAAAACGCATTGCATCAGTTCTGAAAGGAAAACTTCCCACAGCGCAGAACAAATGTTCTGTTCTCAAAT
>CAJTVL010000101.1 GCA_910579425.1 uncultured Lachnospiraceae bacterium
GGCACCTCTGCCGACCTTTCCACAGCTTTGCCTGTTTGGGTACACTTCAGCCGTCCTCTCCGTGCTGTAGGCCGTGAACTTTATCCACTCGCCCAACGGGGTATTAAGGGAAGCGTTTCCGGGCGTTACCCCTTCATTCCACTTCTCAGATTATCAGTTATCCTGATGTGCTCTATTTTTTTTTTTACTACACATTAGTCACAGCTTTTGTCACGTTTTCCTCGTGATTTATAGCTGTAACGTATCGCTCACGCATGTTGTCTACAGACGGGTCAACACCGCCCCCGCGCACAGCTTCCGCCCGCTCTGCAAAAGACTTTACCATTTCTAACTGCTCCGGGCTTGGCTTTAACACCTCGTTGACATACTCCGCCTCCGGAACCGGAAGATTTAAAAGGTCGGCGGTCTGGATATCCGCGCATTCCTTAAAGATGGACATTAACTCCGGCAGGTTATAAAACCGTGCAAACCTTGTCTTTGCCCGGTACCCTGTCCCTTCCGGGGAAAGCTCTATGCCTGTGACTGTCTCACCGAATGCCGCCGCCCATGCGTCAAAATGCCCAAGCCCCAGCTTCTGTAAGAGGTCATACTGTAAGTAGCGCATAATAGTGTAAAGCTCCACCATACTGTTCGATATGGGAGTTCCTGTTGCAAAAGTGATTCCCCTGCCGCCGGTAAGTTCGTCCATATACTGGCACTTCGCAAACATATCGGAACTTTTCTGTGCGTCCGTCTGGGCTATGCCTGCAACATTTCGCATTTTCGTATATAAAAAGAGGTTTTTATAATAATGGCTCTCGTCCACGAACAGCCGGTCTACGCCAAGTTCCTCAAAAGTAACAACTTTGTCCTTCCGCTCCTGGTTGTTTAATCTCTCCAGCTTTGCTTCCAGTGATTTCTTTGTCCTCTCCATTTCTTTAATGGTATAGCGCTCCCCCTCCGCCGCCTTTGCGTCCGATATGGCAAGAATAATGTCACCTATCTGCCGCTCTATGACTGCGATCTGGCGTTCTATAGACAGGGGGATCTTCTCAAACTGACTATGGCCGATGATGATCCCGTCATAATCCCCTGTTGCGATACGGGAGCAGAACTTTTTCCGGTTTTCCGGTTCAAAATCCTTTTTCGTTGCCACCAGTATGTTTGCCCCCGGATAAAGCCGCAGGAAATCGCTGCCCCACTGCACTGTCAAATGGTTTGGCACTACATAAAGATTCTTTTGGGAAAGCCCCAGCCGCCTGCTCTCCATGCCTGCCGCCACCATCTCGAAGGTCTTCCCCGCACCCACGCAGTGGGCGAGCAGGGTGTTCTTCCCGTACAGGATATGGGCCACCGCATTTTTCTGGTGCGGCATCATGGTGATCTCCGGGTTCATGCCCGAAAATCGGATATGGCTGCCGTCATATTCCCGCGGACGGATACTGTTGAACAGTTCATTATAGACCCGACACATTTCCTCCCTCCGGTCAAGGTCTTTAAAGATCCACTCCTTGAAGGCTTCCCGGATCATCTCCTGCTTCTGCTGTGCAACCATGGTCTCCGCTTTATTGAGGACACGTTTTTCTCCGTCCTCTGTCCTGACTGTATCGTATATCTTGGTGTCACGCAGGTTCAGTGCGTCCTCCAGAAGACGGTAGGCGTTTGCCCTGTCCGTCCCGTAAGTGGACGTGGTTAGGGAATTCCCGCTGGAATCAAGCTTCTTGCCCGAAATGTACCACCGCCCTGTTTCCTTGGAATACTTTGCTTCAATGCTCTTTCCGAGATAGTTTTCCGGTGTCTGGAACAGTTCCCCCATAAACTGTGTGATATAGGTATCTTCCACCCATGCAGCCCCAAGCCGCACCTCGATCTCCGAAGCGTCAAGGTCTTTTGGCTGCACTTTTTCAAGATATGCCACATTCGGGGCATATTCCGGGTGGTTTTGTGCATACTGCTTTGCCTCACGCAGCTTTTCCCTGACATTGCCGGAAAGGTATTCGTCCGCAGCCTCCCATTTCTCCGTCACCGGATTTTTAAATATCACACCGGTAAGCTCCCCTGTAACCTCCTCTTCCGTTTTCCCGCAGAGCGCCGCCATAAAAGGGATATCCACCCCTGCTTTTTCCCCGATGGATACTGCAAGGGCTTCGCTGGCGGTATCCACGCTGGTGACGGGCTCCGCTTTCCGTATGGTACGTTTTGTAAAGATATCCGCTTTACGCTCTAAGTTCCCTTTCTCGTCAACAATCTCCAGCGCAGCTAAAAGGCAGTAGCTGGAATCCTGTATAAACGCCTTACGGTTGGCATTGCTGCTGATCAGCCCGTACTTTTTTGTAAAACCGTCGTACTGTTCATTTAACTTTTTCTGCAGGGTCTCCACTTCCGCATCGCTTCCGTCTTCCATCTGGCACCGGATCAGCTCCTGCGTGGTATCCCGGAGCTTTATCATGCCAAGGACACGCTCCGTGGTCTTTACGGGCAGCTCCACCCGGTTCATCCGTGAATTTTCCCGGTAATATACCTTCCCGTCCACATCTGCGAAACTGAAATTCTTAACAGAAGGGTCGGCAGGGATAGAAGTATCTGCACCGTCCGGCATAATCTCCTCCGGCTCCCTTTCCGTGATATCCCCCTGTATATGGCGGACTGCCTCCCTTAACTGCTCTGAAAGGACTGCGCCGCTTATGGGCTTTACCGTAAGAGCCTGCTTCCCGAACTGTGTGCTTTCCATGGCAAACTTCCCAAGCACCATCTCCGGGTGTGTGGCAAAATAACTGTTTACCGTATATCCGTCCTGTGTCGTGCCAAGGTTCACCCATTCCGGCTGCTCTAACGCTGCCCTGTCCCTTTTCTGGAAAAATAAGATATCTGCCACTGTTTCCGTCCCTGCATTCCTCTGGAATGCATTCTCCGGAAGCCTTATGGCTCCCAACAGGTCCGCACGGTTTGCGATATACTGGCGCACAGACGGATTCTGCTTATCCATCGTGCCGCTTGACGTGACCACTGCCACCACACCGCCCGGACGTACAAGGTCAAGGGATTTGGCGATAAAGTAGTCATTGATCATAAAATTAAAGCGGTCATACCGCCTGTCCGCCACCTTATACGCACCGAAAGGCACATTCCCCACTACGCAGTCAAAAAAACTGTCCGGGTACTGTGCTGCTTCAAATCCCTGAATAGAGATACGGTTTTTCTGATAAAGCTGGCCCGCGATCCTGCCGGAGATACTGTCAATCTCAACGCCGTACATCTTAAGTGCGCCCATTTCTTCCGGCACAAGCCCCATGAAATTTCCCGTGCCGCAGGAAGGCTCCAACACATTCCCCTTTGTAAGCCCCATGTTCCCAAGTGCTTCATACATTGCCTTTATGACCACAGGTGGGGTATAGAACGCATTTAAGGTGGAAGCCCTTGCCTGCCGGTATTCCTCTTCCGTCAGTGTCTGCTTTAATTCCGTATATTCTGATGCCCATGAACTATTCCCTTCCTCAAAAGCCGCAGGCAGGCCGCCCCAGCCCACATACCGGGATAAAACTTCCTGTTCTTCCGGTTCGGCTGTGCGGTTTTCCGCTTCCAGCTTCTTAAGAAGAGTGATTGCCTCCATGTTGGCGCGGAATTTCTGCTTCGGTCCGCCTGCGCCGAGGTCATCATCGGTAATGCGGAAATTGACGGGATTTAAGGATTGTGGCTGGTCTGATACCATATCCTGTGCGGGTACACTGCCGGATTGTGCCTCTATTATCCCTGCCGTCAGTTCCGGTTCCTGTGAAATTTCTTCTCCTGTATACCGATACGGTTCCCCTGCTTGCCGGGACTGCCCCTGTTCTTCTGCATTTTCCTTACTTGGAGTATTATCCTGTTCTACCCCGATTTCTTCCCGCTGTTCTTCTGAAGCTATAGATTTCCCGCTTTTTTTCTGCTCTTTTTCCTCTGACCGTGCATTTATCTCCTGCTTTGGAACTGTCTGCTTTTCTGCCGGGGCTATTCCCATATCCATGAAATCAAATAAGGACAGCTGCACGCTGTCCCCGATCTGCATCTCTTCCTGTATGCTCTTTTTCTTTTCCGGAAAAATGGTATAAGTGCCTTCCACATATCCCTGCACATCTGCCAGCAGCCGTACCTTTTCCCTATAATCTGCGAAATCCGCCGGAAGGGCTGCCAGTGCCTGTCCCATACACTTCACGAGTGTTTCCCTTCCCTCCGGATTCCCTAAAAGGCTTTTGATATCATCCCTGTGCGCATGAGGGTATAGATTCCCCTCCCACGGGCGCATGACTCCTTCCGGGATACGGTGGTAAAAATTTGTGACACATGTAACGATCTGCTCCTTTTCGTATTCCGGCATACGGGAAATATCTGCCGTGCTTAAATATCTGTCATTCTCGATCAGATACTTTATCCGCTTTGCCACAGCCGGCCATTTCAGCAGGACTTCCGCTTTTACGTCTTCATCTTTTCCTCTGGAAAGATGCAATCCCTTCCCGTCATGCCATACATCAGAATCTTCTGCGCTGTCATAAATTATCCCGCCGCCCCCGATCCCATATTTTTTCCAGAGGAAAGCTGCTTTTTCCTTATCCGTCCCATTCTGTATAAAATAAGAATAAATCGACAATCTCCAATCAGAATAATTGCCTTTTGTAAAATAAGCGTCAATCTCGTCCTGCGTGATAAATGCCGGGTGTTCCTTCCATGTAAAGCCTTCCCTTGCCTGATAAGGGACTGCTTCTTTCGCACCATTCTCAGCCTGATCTAATACCACCTGCGGGGCATATTCCCCCTGCTTAAGAAGCTGGTGTATCCGCCCGCTCACCTCTTCCCATGGCAGGAATGCTTTATAAAGCACCGTCCCGTACACGGAATCCCCTGCGGCTATCTGCATGCCAAGTTCATCATGCCAGACAGAATACTTTATGCCGCCGACTATGATCCCCCTGCCCCCGGTCCCGTACTCTCTGCGGACAAATTCCGTGTATTCCTCTTCTGTCTGGGGGAGCATAATATTATAAATGATGCGCAGCATGCTCCCCTTCCGGTTTCCGCCTGCCCGAAGCACTTCATCAACCACGTCTGCAGGGATCGTGATCTCCCCGGCATGTAACGCCTGCATACGCTCCTCAATCTTCCGGATCTGCTGCTCCACGGCAGGGAATCTACCCAAATCTGCGGACGCCGCGCCCTGCCTGCCGTCAGCATACACAGAAAGAGCAGGGGATTCTTCTTCCCCTGCCCCGTCTGTTCCCTGTTCAGTTTTCTCTCCGCCTAACTGTAGACCAGTTCCTGTAAGACGCTCTCCTCCGCCATGGCTGTCAGGCTGTTCATATGGGCCGCCCACGCCATCTGATCTTTGCCCTTGTCCGGTGCCGGATATTTCTTCAAAAGCCTCTCCACCAGAATCTCCATCCTCTCCGTGGCCGCTTTCTCTATTTCCACTAGATGTCCGTTCAGTTTCCCCGACAGCATCATTCCCTGGTATAAGCCCGTCCGGTTCTCCTTTAAGAACGTCTTCCGCAGCATCCCGTATTTCCCGATGGGTTCCTGCTCCTCCCCTATGGTCAGGTCCGGGATCAGATAATCCCCCTCCCAGTGGTATGTCAGTTCCATCTCCGATTCCTCCCTTCCCGCTTACGCTTTTGCGCTTTAAAGTGTTAAATTTATTATAATCCAGACTTGTACGATTTTCAAGAGCTTTTTGTTCTTCTTTTAGACAAATCTCCTTCACCGACCGCCCGATCCCCCTAAGTACAGGTTCCGTAAAGTTGCTTGCAGCATTCCCCAAAATAGTCAGTGCCGCAAGGGAATTAAAATCCGTAATGCCCACAAAATCCTCTTCTTCAAGATATTCCATAGGGTCTAAGCCGCACCGGACAGACAGTGCATAAAAGATACTGCTTTTTAAAAGCTCCCTGAAACTTACCCGGACAGTATCCTCCCCAAGCTCTTCCAGATAAGTCCCCTCTGCCGCATACTTAAGCCCCTGCATGGCATCTTCCAGATTCTCTTTTGCCATACAGCCGGCAATCTCCATTAACGCCAGATTCAGGTTTCCTGCCGCTTCTTCTGTGATCTCATATGTATCTGACAGGTAAGAAAGCACTTCCGCCTCGTGCCGTTCCTCCATTTTCCACAGGACGGGTGTCCAGCCGCCCTGCACCAGACGGGTATCGGAAACGTCAAACACATATTTCAGCCTCAGCTTCGGCCCGCTGTCATCGAGCAGCGCGATTCCCTTCGCACCCCGTCTTACCCACCGCCCTACTTTCTCATTCCAGTCTTCCAATGAAGCACAGGCTGCCGCGTCCTTGCGCTGGGCATGGATCAGCATCGTATCCGAAAACGGGTAGCGGTACAGCCTTGCCGCCGTATCAAGATAACCCATCCAGTCCCTCGGGGAGCTGCTGATCTTTTTTGCCTCATATTCGGCAAGATACTGGATCTCCTGTAGTCTGGTCATGGTAAAATCCTCCTCTCTGCAATAAAAATAGAGCGTATAGACAAAATTTCTATACGCTCAAACGCTGTGCTACTTATTCAGTTGTGATTGTGGTAATGGTTGTTTAGGCAGACGGGGAATTGTTATTACTTTTTAGCTTTAAGAAACAATCCTATATCTTTTCTATAAACCTGTACTGTTTTAAATCCAGAATGATAAAAAAATGTCTCTAACTCTTTTGGGCTGTATACCCTCACATCTCCACTTTTTGAAAAGGGAAACCAAAATTTATTTGCAAAAAATCTAAGTACAGCTCCAAAGTTAGGGTCAGCTATATACACTGTACCGTCTTTCTTTAAAACTCTTTTACACTCATTTACAAATCCCTGTGGATTATCAAAATGATGAAATGCACAACATATCGTTATAATATCAATACTTTCATTGCTCCATTCAAGAGGATAACATGGCTTTACCTCAAAATTCATATCAGGATAACGCATTTTTGCAACATGAATCATTTTCTCTGATACATCTATTCCATTTGCATGAATTTTTGCTCTCTTCGATAATTCCCTCAATAGAGTTCCATTTCCACATGCAACATCAAGAACAATATCACCTTCGCTCAAATCTATTGTATTAGATAGTTCTTTAATATGAAATTTGGTATATTGTCCTTCTTTCGATGTATCATATTCAGATGCTATTTTATTGTACGCAATTCTTGATTCTTCTGTTTTGTTCTTCATGTCATTTCCTCAAATCCAGATTTGTATCGCTAATAGAATACCACAATCACTCTCATATTTCTATCAAACTTTCATTAAATAATATTCTCTCTATTATTTTTTCTTTTTGGGAAATTCCAGCTTTAACTTATACTGGAAACCTTTGATCTCTTTCCCGTCTTTGGTATAGGAATAGTCCTCAATACCCTCTGGGATAAGGTACGCATCATAGCTGCCCTTCTTCCCCTTTAAGCCTTTAACGAGAATCTTTTTCCCCGCCAGCAAACTCTTGATCTGGCTGTCGGTCAGTGCTGCACCCATTGCACGCGATACGTTCATTCCACACTTATTCTTGCAGTAAGCCCCGAATTTCCCTTTTACCACATCACTGCCGCACTTCGGGCATTTCCCGAAAATATCCTGTGTGTCGCACACGAACATGGATTTCTGTTCGTCACTGACACTTTGATAGGTCTTCACAAGCTCTTTTACCATATCTTCTATGCCGCCCATAAATTCCTGCATGGAATACTCACCCTTTGACACAAGGGTAAGGGTATTTTCCCAATCAGCGGTAAGTTTCGGGGATTTCACCACATCCGGAAGCACAGTGATCAGCTTCATACCGTCCTCTGTCGGTATCATCTGCTTTTTCTCACGCTTCACATATCCGTCCTTGACTAATTTTTCAATCACGTCCGCCCTTGTTGCAGGTGTACCCAGACCTTTCCGCTCTACATCATCGCCTATATTCTCCGATCCTGCTCGCTCCATTGCTGACAGTAGCGAATCTTCCGTAAAACGCTTCGGAGCAGATGTGAAATGTTCGCTGATCTTTGTCTGCACCCCGTCAAAGGTCTGCCCCTCTGACAGTTCCGGCAGCTTTTTATCGCCGTTTTCTTCGTCCTTATTCCCCGTTATCTTGTAAGAACGCTTAAAGACATCTTCAAATAATTTCCAGCCGTCATACGTGACACTCTTTCCGGAAACGGCAAATACATGACTGCCGCAGGAAAACTCTGCCTTGACAGTTTCATATAAGTGCTTTTCGCCTGTCGCACACAAAAGACGGTTTGCAATCAGGGATAAGACTTTGCGCTCCGGCTCAGGCAGTGCAGCAAGGTCAGCTCCTGCAATCTCTAATGTCGGGATAATCGCATGGTGGTCTGTGACCTTTTTACTGTTCATTACCCTTTTTATATCCGGATTGAACAATACATCTTCCTGAAATAAAATCGAACCGAAGACTGCTTCGATCACACCCCTTGCTGTCTGCTCCATATCATCAGATAAATACTGACTGTCAGTACGGGGATATGTGACCAGTTTTTTCTCATAAAGGCTCTGCGTATATTCTAAGGTCTGCTTTGCAGTGAAGCCAAACAGACGGTTCGCGTCACGCTGAAGTGTGGTAAGGTCATAGAGCTTCGGCGGCTGCATAGTTTTCTCTTCCTTTTTGACGGAAACAACCGTAGCGGCTCCGCTTACACATGCTGCAGCAATGCTTTCCGCCTGTGCCTTGTCATCTATCCTTTCCGTTACTGCATCAATCCCGTCCATAAGGATATGTACCATATAATACTGCTCTTTCTTGAAATTCCTGATCTTTTCCTCACGCTCCACCAGCATCGCAAGTGTCGGTGTCTGCACCCTGCCGACCTTTAACATCTTACCGCCATACAGCACCGTAAACAGCCTTGTACCATTCAAGCCCACAAGCCAGTCCGCCCTCTGCCTGCACAGTGCGGACTGGTAGAGGTTCTCATAATCACTTCCCGGACGCAGATTCTCAAAGCCCACACGGATTGCGCTTTCCTCCATTGATGAAATCCAGAGCCGTTTTATGGGCTTGCTGCACCCTGCCTGTTCATACACAAGGCGGAAGATAAGCTCCCCCTCACGCCCTGCGTCCGTGGCGCACACAACGCTTTCTACCCTCTTATCGTGCATAAGCCCTTTTAACACCTTGTACTGCGCCGCTGTGTCGCCTTTCACTTCTGTCTGCCATTCCTCCGGTATCATGGGCAGACTCTCATAGCTCCACTTTTTCCACGCTTCAGAATAGGCGTCCGGCTGTGCAAGCTCAACCAGATGCCCGATGCACCATGAAACAATGTAACCGCTCCCCTCCATATATCCGTCTTTTTTCTCACCTGCGCCGATCACACGGGCAATCGACTGTGCCACGCTCGGCTTCTCTGCTATCACTAACTGCATAAAATTTCCTCCTTGTTCTTGTTGCGTTGATAGTTGCTGAAAATAAAAAAGGTAGCTGATTTTCTGTTTAGAAAAACTACTACCAAAGGTAAACCATATTCTGTTTTTCATATCCTCCTTTCTGTCTTGATAATGTAAAATAAAAAGGACAGCTAAGACTTTTCCTTTGCTGACCTTTTCAAATCTTTATTGAGCTTATATCCGACACACTGTATTATTTGTACGCAAAACTTTCTGTATGGACTATAGCCTATCTTTTTGTTCTATATTTTGATATGTCCTTTGACAGTGGCAAACCAAATATAAATGTATCATTATGGCAAACTGGGTATAAAATTCCTTTTACTCATAAATTCGCTTGTGCTTTTATATTGCTGTTTCTGGAAAATCTATACAAATACTTAATGTTCCTTCGTGGTATTGCGCTGTAATAGTGCCACACATTTGTTCAACCAATGTTTTGGAGATAGAAAGCCCCAAACCTGTTGAGTTCCTTGCTGTTTCAACAGAAAAGAACCGGTTAAACAATTTTCCAACTTGTACGTCATTTAGCTTTTGTGCTGTATTTGAGAAAATAATTTTCCCCGTTTCGAGCAGTTCAACTTTCAGATCGCAGTCACTGTATTTTATTGCATTATACAGAATGTTGCTGAACACACGCAATAATGCAGTTCTGTTCAAAGTGCGTATAATCTTTTTTTCAGTAATATCTATTTGTGGAGTAATACCGCACTTAGTCAAAGCTGCATAGAATGACACAAGGCTTTCTTCTAATATACCGTTTACACATAAAGGCTCTAACTGCATAGGCCCTTCATCCGACATGATGAGCGAGTAACGAAACAGTTCTTCAATTAATTGTTTTAATACCTCCACACGGTTTTGAATAGCCATGACATAGCGGGTTACTCTTTCAGATTTTTCTTCCGCTTCAAGCAAATCCAAATATCCAAATATTGCAGTTAAGGGTGTCCGTAAATCATGGGAAATATTTGTTACAGCGTCTTTCAACTCTCTATCTCCGTTAAGATATTGTCTGCGCTGTTTCCGTAGCATTCGGAGTTGCTTATTTAAGTCGGCTGCCAACAATCGCAGTTGTTGGTCATTGGAAGATATAGAAATAAGGGTGTTCGTATCTGTTTTCAGCCAGTCCGTAAGTTCTGCCCGTATTTCCGCCATACCTGCCTTTAACATATAAACTTTCAAACAGAGAATAAGAGCAATGTTAAACAGAACACCGCACAGAACCCACGGTAAAAGCATGATTATACCTCCCTATCTCAAATCTTTCTTACGGAATAGTGTCAGCCCACAACCACATGATAAGACTATCCACGCTAATGAAGCTGAAAACATCTCTATATAACGGGTATGTTCATTTAGCATTCCACTAAGCTGTAACGATTGTCCCCCTGGGACAACTTCAAAAACTATTTCATAAACCCGTCGTTCTGTTCCCTCTAAATAATCGGGATTATGAATCCACTCTGAATGACTTCCATCATCAATTTCACCTATCCCCAAAGAGCTATCTGGGATATAATAATACTCTGATTCATCCAGCCGATTTGAAACAGTAGTGCCAGCAAACAACAGTAAGAACGACAATAAAATGCAGGCAATAGCTGAAATAGTGCGATTAGGAATTAACATGGCAAAAAAACAATAAATTGCTGTATAAGCTGCACTCAAAGCAAACACGCAGATTCCTTGTGAAAGAATCTCCGAAAATTCAATGTGAAAAAATCCCAAAAATGGAACACCTACTAAAAGCGTAGAAATCAGACACCCCAAGCACATAATCCAGCCTGCAACAATGCAAACTAATACATTTGCAAGATAAATATCCGAACGGGCATGGCCTGAAATAATTTTATTTCTGATTGTATCATACTCATACTCAGCACCTACAAAAAGACTGATAAAAACGGAAAGGATAATGCCAATCACATACGCATATATCCAAAATGTTTCTTCCAAATAATGTACTTCAACCGAATCTTGAATCATACCGATCTTTTGTAAGACACAAAAAACAGTCAGCACCAAAGAACCGAACCAAAACACTTTGTTTTTCCAAAGTCTTGCAAAATTAGCTCTTAAAAGTTTATTCATGATTTTTACCTCCAACAAGGCTCATATAAAAGCTTTCTAAACTCTCAGCACGTTCCTGCATGGAAACCACCTCACAATTCTCTTTCGCCAGTTCAGAAATCAACAGGGACGCTTTAATCTTTGTGTATACATTGGCAGTTGTATCGGATAGAATTTTATACTCGATTTTCATTCGATCAAGTACACAAGCAAGCACTTTTGCATTGCTCACTTCCATAAATACACATTTTCTGCAAGCAGTTTCTAATTCAGTTGCACTGATTTCCTTTACAATGTTTCCATTGTCAATAAAGCCATAGTGTGTCGCAAGCTTAGCCAGTTCATCAAGAATATGGCTGGAAATCAGTACCGTTATCTGATGCTCGTGATTAATCTTTAAAATCAGTTCCCGCATTTCAATGATACCTTGTGGATCAAGACCATTTATCGGCTCATCTAATACAAGAAAGTCTGGATCACCGCAAAGTGCAACTGCAATTCCTAATCGCTGCCGCATACCAAGCGAAAAGTTCTTCGCTTTCTTTTTCCTGGTATTTTCAAGACCAACCAACTTTAATAGCTCTGTCAACCCATCGAAAGAGGGAATACCGAGAATACGATATTGCTCTTTTAAATTTTCTTCTGCTGTCATATCAAGATAAATAGACGGCGTTTCTACCACAGCCCCCATTCTCCTGCGTGATTTGTCAATTTCCTTATCGGTACTTTTCCTCCCATACAGCGTGTATTCGCCGGAAGTTGCTGTCTGCAATCCACAAATCAAACGAATTAGAGTTGTTTTGCCAGCACCATTTTTTCCAACGAAAGCGTAAATAGCCCCTTTTGGAACGTGCATTGAAACAGCGTTCAGTGCCTTGAATGTTCCATACTCTTTAGTCAAAGCGTTTGTTGTTAGGACATAGTCCATAAATTTAACCTCCAATCTGCACGAGTGTTTCATGCTTAATGCTGACATTGTAGCAAGAAATAGTTGAGAAAATGAAAAGAAAATAGTTGAGATTTAGTTGAGATTTATTCCGATTTCAATTTAAAGCCAATACCCCATACTGCATCTATATATTCTTTCCCTCCAATATCCCGTAGTTTTTTTCGCAAGTGGCTGATATGCGTTTTTAATGAGCTATCCGTACAATCAGGAGTTTCCTCGCCAATGCGTTCAAGCAATACAGACTTTGTTATTACTTGTAATGGATTTTGCATGAGAATTTTTAAGATTGCATATTCTGTCCTTGTTAAATTTGCTTCTTGCTGTCCTACAAAGACTTCATGTGTCATTATATCTAACTGCAGATTATCAAAAGATAAAATGGAATTAGCCGAATTTAGACCATTGCGGAGTGCAACGGTAATTCTTGCAAGCAGCTCTTTCATTTCAAAAGGTTTTGTAATATAATCCGCTGCACCACCAAGCAAAAGATCAACCTTATCGTCAACATCAATCTTTGCACTAACAACGATAACAGGTATACCTTTTATTTGTGGTAATACTTCTTCACCAGAAAGACCTGGAAGCATTAAATCAAGCAAAATAAGGTCAGGTTTTGACGCTGACAGCACATATAATGCCTCTGTCCCCGAATAAGCCCGTGATACTTGATAGCCCTCTTTTATAAGTGCTTCTTCAATCACACTCCCGATATGAATATCGTCGTCAATAATCAAAATATGCTTCATTTTAAATTCCCCCGCTTTCCTTTTAATCTTCCATCCACGGGTTTTTCCGCATCCTTTGGTATTAACCAAACAGTTCCCATTTTTTCAGCACCCGCAATACGTCCGTCAGAACAATAATAATTTATCATGCGAGGAGAGATACCCCATTTTTCGCTTGCTTGTTTAAGTGTCATATAATCCATATAATACACCTCCAAATATGTATTATATTTCGTTTTCTCGAAGAAAACAAGCATGACAGATGAACGCTATATAAATTATCTCAGCCAACATAGAAAACTATACAGAAGCATCATGGAAAAATCAAAACTTTTGGATTTTTCCACAATGCGCCTTTTGTTTTTCAGTCCTTATGCGCTTCGTTCCGTTTCCTGTTTTTTCCTGTGGTATGCTTCCCTCCTTGTGGCAAGGTAATTCTCATAGCGTTCCACCGCTTCCGGGTTTCCAGTGGCGGCTTCCTCATACATTTTCTGCCGGGATTTCTTGGTGGCTT
>CAJTVL010000102.1 GCA_910579425.1 uncultured Lachnospiraceae bacterium
ATCTATTATTTTTGTACCAATTTTATTCATTGCACTCCTCCACAAAACACCGATTTGTTGTTGCTTTATTATATATCCGTTTTTCCAAAAACGGAAGCAATTTCCTATACTTCCTGTTCATCAAAACGGAATTTGAACAGGGCGGCGGCAAGATCCCCCTGTGTTCTTGCTGATATGAAATTTGAATGGAGAAAGCACGAAAAAGCCCTGTATGGAGCAAAGAGTTTTTTTCTGTGGTTGCAATCATTCCTTGTAGTGCTGTTAGCATTTGTTCCTGTTCTTGTTCAGAAAACAAAGATTTATCCAGCGTATAATCGTTTAGGATAGAAATACCTCCCCCTTTTCCAATTCTAAATAATCTGCTTTCCCGCATTTTCATCACCTCCCGTATATTATAACACATAAACCTGTCAATAGAATGTCATGTTATATAAAATGAAGAGAGGGATTCCGTAGTAGTCGGCACTGTGCGTAATGTGCATAACTTGCTGTCTTTTGGTCTTTGGTTGCTTTGGTTCGGAATAGTATGGTGCTGGCGGTCTGTCTCTTGTTTTCGGTTGCCTGCTTCTTTACCGTACATGAGCATGCTGGCCGGGTTGTCCACTCATAAATTCCTCTGATGTGTTCCCATGTTACATCGTGGCTGGGCATACCGCCCGCTCTTCCTCCCAGAACGGTAGTGCCCTTTAGCATATCCCAACTGAAATTGTCCACAGGGGTACGGGAAACCAGGAAATTTCCGGCCCTTTGGGTGAGCTGTGCAAAGTTGACTACATAATCCTCGGCTCCGCCGGCATAGGTGTAGATGGTGGACTCGCTTCCCATAAAGCCGATGTCGGCTTCGCCTGTGAGAACGGCGGTCATGGTTTTGTCGGCACCGAAGCCGGTGACCAGCGTCAGATCAATCCCTTCCTCCTTAAAATATCCTTCCTCGATGGCCACGTACATGGGCGCATAAAAAATGGAATGGGCAACCTCATTTAACGTGACCTTTGTAAGCTCCCCAGAGCCTTTCCCGGCGTTTTCCCCGGAGGAAGGGCCTGCTTTGGCACAGCCCATGAGGGTAACTGCCGTAAGCACCGTGGCAAGTAAGAGCCCCAGGGATTTTTTCCATCCGTTTATGCCTTGATTTCTTTTCATAATAACCTCCATCATTAATTAAATAAGCCGGCTTGCTTTTCCGGCGATTGATGCTTTATAATATGAAAATCGGGAAGATTGTGTTCAACAAATTTTTATGAATTCCAAGGGTACAGGCAGGGCGCAGAGCATATCTGTTACCGGAAAGGAGAGGGATTAGCGAATGAATGTGAATGAAATTTTAAGCCATGTAGATCATACTTTGCTGCTTCAGACAGCCATCTGGGAGGAGATTCGCGGGATTTGCGACGACGCGGTTCAATACAGGACTGCCAGCGTGTGCATTCCGCCTTCTTTTGTAAAGCAGGCAAGCGAATATTTGGCGGGAAAAATGCCGGTCTGCACTGTGATCGGCTTTCCAAACGGCAATATGACCACTAAGATCAAGGAATTTGAGGCGCAGGACGCCATTGCAAACGGGGCGGACGAGCTCGATATGGTGATCAACATCGGCTGGCTCAAGGAGAAGAAGTATGATCTGGTTGAAGAGGAGATCCGCGCGCTGAGGACGGTCTGCGGCGGGAAAATCCTGAAAGTAATTATTGAGACCTGCTTTCTCACGGAGCAGGAGAAGATTAAGATGTGCGAAATTGTTACCGGGGCCGGAGCAGACTACATTAAGACTTCCACAGGATTTGCCGGGGGCGGCGCCACCTTTGAGGACGTTCGTCTTTTTGCAGAGCATGTGGGAGAAAATGTAAAGATTAAGGCCGCCGGGGGAATTACCTCCATGGAGGACGCAGAGAGGTTTCTCGCGCTGGGAGCAGACCGCCTGGGAACCAGCCGTATCATTAAGCTTGTAAAAAATCAGGAAGCGGCAGGCTATTAAACCGTTTCATATTTTAATAGAAACCAGGACTCTGTTGATTAATTTGGGAAAAGGCAATCGGCAGAGTCCTTTTTATGGTACACATCATTTGTTATAATGGTATTAGAAAACAAAAAAGGAGAATGACAATCGCCGAAACTGGGATTATAATTGATATAGTTTTACCTCCGCGGGCTATTAGGCTGCTTTTTGGAACAGGCTTTGTGTCCGTGCGGCATTCACAGGCCTTTCGCCGGGAAGACGCGGAGTATTTACAGATAACGGCCTGTTATTTGCCGTTACCGGCACTTATGCATATAAGCCGCGCAGAAAAGAGGAAGCTATGTCAAATATTCCATCACCAGGGCAGATTTACAGACATTTTAAAGGGAATCTATACAGGATAGTGACTCTGGCCGAGGATAGTGAAACCGGGGATATGCTGGTGGTCTATCAGGCGTTGTACGGAAAGTATAAGGTTTATGCAAGGCCCCTTTCCATGTTTACAGAGAGACTTGATAAGAGGAAATATCCCGAAGCCGGGGCAGATTTCCGTTTTGAACTCCAGGGGGAGCTGATAGAAGATCCCACACCTGACCGGTCCTGTGAGCGGCAGGAGAAGGTGCAGGAGCATCAGAAGGAGTATGCGCAGGAGGAGCCGCTGACCATTACCCGTCAGGAGGCTCTCATCCGGCAGGAGGATTTTAACCGGAAAGAGGCGTTTACCCCACAGGAGGATGAGCCTGCGCCGGAGACTGCAAAAGAGGCGGAAAATGCGCAGGAGGAATTAAATATTGACCCGTTAGTGCTGGAATTTCTGGATGCCAGGAGCTATGAAGAACGCCTTAAAATCCTTTCGCGGCTGCGCCCGCGGATTACGGACTCTATGATAAACGTTATGTCCGTGGCAGTTGACGTGGAAGTGAAGGACGGCAGCACGGAAGAACGCTTCGACGAGCTTCGCTCCTGTCTGTCCACCCGTCAGAGATATGAGAGCAGAGGGAGCCGGCTTAGATAAATTTTTCTTTTGCCGTTTCCTGTGGATTTCCATATCTGATCGCTATGGTTTTTCGGCATTTCGGGAAGGAAGGAGCAGGTTATGGCATTTGATTTGGGAAACAGGCTGGTAATTGGAGTATCCTCCAGGGCCTTGTTCGACTTAACCGTTGAGAACGAAATTTTTCGCACTCAGGGAGTGGAGGCGTACTGCAGATACCAGGTAGAGCATGAGAAGGAGCTTCTTAGGCCGGGCAACGGCTTTCGGCTGATCGAGGCGCTTTTAAATATCAATAAGCTGCCCGGACAGGAGGGGAGGGTGGAGGTGATCATTATGTCTCACAACAGCCCGGATACCTCGCTGAGGGTGTTTCATTCCATTGCACATTATGGACTGGATATATCAAGGGCAGTGCTTGCCAGCGGAGCCTCTCTTACGCCTTATCTGGAAGCTTTTCACACCGATCTGTATTTGTCGGCTGACGAGACGGACGTGCAGGCGGCAATCGACTGCGGCATCGCCGCCGGGATTATCTGCTGTGATGAGATTAAGACTTACGGGGACGGGGAAAAGCTTTCCCAGATCAGGATTGCGTTTGACGGGGATGCGGTACTGTTTTCGGATGAATCGGAGCAGATTTTCAGGGAAAGAGGTCTGGAGGCTTTTGAGGAAAATGAGAGGATACAGGCGGAAAACCCGTTAAAGCAAGGGCCTTTTGCAAAATTTTTAAAAACCATTTCCGACATTCAAAAAGAGTTCCGTCCGCAGCAGGCGCCCCTTCGGACAGCCCTGGTTACGGCCAGGTGCGCCCCGGCCCATGAGCGTGTGATCCGCACCCTGCGGGCATGGAACGTGCGGATTGACGAGGCTTTTTTCCTGGGGGGAATCACCAAACGGGATGTGCTCAAAGCCTTTGGGGCGCATATCTTTTTTGACGATCAGGCAGTACATACCACTCCGGCTTCTGAGGTAGTCCCTTCTGCAAGGGTGCCTTATAAGCAAAAGGACATGGCAGGGCATGGGAGGGATCCGTAATGCATTACGAAAATATAAAAGAAGGGCGTTTTGAAAGCCGTCCCAACAGGTTTATCGCGTATGTGACAGTGGACGGCAAAAGAGAGAAGGTCCATGTAAAGAACACGGGACGCTGCAGGGAGCTTCTCACGGAAAATGCTACAGTGTATCTGAATAAGAGCGATAGTCCCCAGAGGGCTACGGCCTATGATCTTGTTGCAGTGAGGAAAGGAAACCGCATCATTAACATGGATTCCCAGTCTCCCAACAAGGCGGTGGAGGAGTGGCTAAAGGAGGGCGGATTATTTCCGGACATGGTTCTGATCAGGCCGGAAACCACCTATGGCAGCTCCCGGTTTGATTTTTATGTGGAAACGCCGAAGGATAAGATTTTTATAGAGGTAAAGGGAGTTACCCTGGAAGAGGAGGATGTGGCAATGTTCCCGGATGCCCCCTCCGAAAGAGCGGTAAAGCATGTGAATGAACTGGTTAAAGCCGTGAAAGAGGGGTATAAGGCCTGCATACTCCTGATCGTCCAAATGGAAGCCGTGAAGTTTTTTACACCCAACCGCAGGACTCATCCGGAGTTTGCACAGGCCCTGCTTAATGCGAAGCGGGAAGGGGTGGAGGTGCTGGCCTTTGACTGTCATGTCTCTCCTGATTCCATGTCTGTTCATAAGCCTGTACCGGTAAAGCTTTCTCTGCTGGAGGCGGTGAGCGAGCCTTTGCTTTCCTGGTATGACGCTTCCAAAAGAATCCTTCCCTGGCGCCAGGATCCCACGCCTTATCATGTCTGGGTTTCGGAAATCATGCTGCAGCAGACCAGAGTGGAGGCCGTGAAGCCTTACTATGACAGATTTATGAAGGCTATGCCGGATATATCCCATCTGGCCAGTGCAGGGGAGGATGAGCTTCTTAAACTCTGGGAGGGGCTGGGCTATTATAACCGTGTGCGGAATATGCAGAAGGCGGCACGGCTGCTTGTGGAAGAGTACGGCTCCGTTATGCCCTCAGAATATGAAGAACTGCGCAGACTGCCGGGAATCGGCAGTTATACCGCCGGGGCCATAAGCTCCATTGCCTGCGGTAAAAGGGAGCCGGCGGTGGACGGCAATGTTTTAAGGGTTTTGACAAGGCTCAAGGGAGACGGAAGAGATATTTCACTGCAGAGGGTGCGCACCGGGATTGAGAATGAGGTAAGGTTTGCCATGCCGAAGGACAGGCCCGGGGACTTCAACCAGGCGTTGATGGAGCTGGGGGCAACGGTGTGTCTTCCGAACGGAAGGCCCTGTTGTGAGGAATGTCCCTGTAAAGAATTTTGTATTGCACATTTTGAGCAGAGAGAGACGGATTATCCCTATAAAACGCCGAAAAAGCCAAGAACCATCGAGGAGAAGACCGTTCTCATTATCCGGGACGAGAACAGGGCGGCCCTCAGGCAGCGGCCAAAGAAAGGACTTTTGGCAGGCTTATATGAGTTTCCCTGCCTGGAGGGCCATTTGTCGGAGAAACAGGTGGTTGATTATCTGAAAGAGGAAGAGGGGCTTTCGGTGCTGAAGATAGAGGCATTAGAGAAAAGCAGACATATTTTTACCCACAGGGAGTGGCATATGATTGGCTATGCCGTAAGAGTGGATGAACTGGCGGAGAAAAAGAAGGAAAGTGATTTGTTATTTGTTCTGCGCAGAGAAGCAAAGGACAAATATCCGATTCCCTCTGCCTACCGCGCTTATCTTCAGAATTTCTTAAGTTGATTATTTCCTCTGAAATGGATATGATAAGATAGAGTAAACGACAAAGGAGCAGGAGATGAAACTTTTATCATTTGCAATACCTTGTTATAATTCGGCGGCCTATATGGAGAAGTGTGTGGATTCCCTTTTAAGGGGAGGAGAGGATGTGGAAATCCTTATCATAGATGACGGTTCTGCCGACGAGACGGCACAGATTGCAGACAGGTATGCCGCAGCCCACCCATCGGTGATCAGAGTATTCCACAAGGAAAACGGCGGACACGGTTCAGCGGTCAACTTAGGGATCGAGAAGGCGGAGGGCTTATACTTCAAGGTAGTGGACAGCGATGACTGGGTAAAGGAAGATGCCTACATGCAGATTCTGAAAACCCTGAAGGAGATAACAGGCGGGGAAAAGGTGCTTGATATGCTGATCAGCAATTTTGTTTATGAAAAGCTGGGACAGAGCAGGCATAAGGTCATGCGTTATAAACACGCCCTGCCGGTGGGAGAGCTGTTTACCTGGGATGATATAAAGTATTTTCATACCGGACAGTATATTCTGATGCACTCCGTGATCTTCCGCACGAAGCTTCTTAAGGAATGCGGGTTAAAGCTTCCCGAGCATACCTTTTATGTGGACAACCTTTATGTGTTTGAGCCTCTTCCGTATGTGAGAAACATGTATTATCTGGATGTGAATTTTTACCGCTATTATATAGGAAGAGAAGGGCAGTCCGTCAATGAGGACATTATGATAGGCAGAATCGATCAGCAGCTTGCGGTGAATAAGCTGATGATTGATTATATGACAGAGAATAAAAGCCGCATAGCGCCGGTTCCCAAAATGGAAAAATATATGCAGAGTTATCTGGATATTATCACCACCATATCCTCTATTTTGCTGATCCGCTCCGGCACCAAAGAGAGCCTTGCAAAGAAAAAGGAGCTCTGGAATTATCTGAAGAAAAAGGACTGGCGTTTATACCGAAGGCTTCGATTCGGGCTGCTTGGAAACTGTATTAACCTGCCCGGAAGAGGAGGCCGGAAGATTTCCATTGAGGGATACAAGATCTGCCGCCGATTTTTTAATTTCAACTGACATGATCCGGGAAAGCACAATCGGTGTTGTATTGGGAAACGCCGTCAATGTTATTCCGGACCGGTTTTTATTGTTCGCCGGGAAAGATGGAAGAGGCGTCCTCCGTGCAGAGGGCGCCTCAATTAAAATCGGAATATTCTTTTTTAAACCTGTCTGACCCTTCTGCCCCGTTTTGTACCGTTTCGGTACGCCTGATACGCTGCCACGACATTTGCCTGATATACGACCATGTACATCACTCCAGCCATAATAAAGGCAGTCATCACATCAAACATGGAATGCTGTTTGATAAACACAGTAGAGAGAATAATGGAAATACACAGTACAAGGGAGCTGATGTGCAGCTTTTTATTCCGGGCAAGCTTTTGGTTGTGCACGATGGCCAAATGAGCGCCTATAGAATTGTACACATGGATGCTTGGCCAGAGGTTCGTAGGAGTATCCACGCGGTACAAATGCATCACAAGGCCGGATAAAATATTGTCTCTCGGCATGGCATAAGGCCGAAGGTGATGCCCGTTAGGCCAGAGGGTGGAAATCACCAGAAATACGGTCATGCCGGTAAAAAGAAACACACAGGTGTTGAAGTATTCCTGTTTATTTTTGAAAAAGCAGTAAAGCACTGCCGCGGAAACATAGGCAAACCAGAGAAAATAAGGGATTACAAAGACTTCCAAGAAAGGAATCCTGTCGTCTATCTTCATATGAATAATGAAGGGGGGATTGATAACCTTCTTTTCAAGCCATGCAAACCAGACACAATAAATCACGGCATAAACCATCAGAGGAATCGCATGTTTATACCTCTCATAAAAATTTTTCATAATATAGCAGCCTCCCATTGATCTGCTTTATCATATTCTGGTAAAGCAATACAAAATGAATTTTAAAGTAATAACTGCAGCCTGCCTTTTTCGCAGGACATGGTAATCGAACTGCTCTTCACGGTCACCTCGCCGTCGGTGTGTACCCACAAAGGGATTGAGGTTTCCAGGCAAAGAGAAGATGCGCTGTAGCGGTCAATGCCGTTAAAACGGTAATGCTGTCCACAAAAGGCCGTGGGCAGCGCAATTAAAATCAGCCATTTGGGAATATTTCCCACTGCGCAAATATCCAGAAGCCCGTTCCCATAATCGGCGCCGGGGCAGAATTTAAACCCTCCGCCTTCATATTGGTGAACCATACCCGCCACAAACAAAAATTTGGGCAGATAGACGGCTGTGCCGTCAGCCAGAGTCATGGAGCAGGTGACCTTACGGGCCCGGATAAGCTGTTTTAGGGCAATGCTCAAATAGGTCAGCTTCCCTAATCCTATTTTATTCAGTACGTTCTTAAATTTAGAAGCAAGGGCTTCCTCACATACCGCGGCGTCAAAACCTATACCGCTGCTCACGGCGAAATACCGCTTCTTTGCGGGCTGAGCAGAGTGGAGCCGTGAATACTGCTCAGAAGTCCGGTTGTAAGTAAGACAGCCCAAATCCATAAAAGTCGGTTCCCGGCAGGACAGGATCCGCTCCAAGACTTCCAGAGGATCCTTCGGCAGTTTTAAGTCCCTTGCCATATCATTGCTGGAACCCGTGGGAATATAGCCGATCTGCACACGGCTGAAATCGCCGATCCCCTGAAGGGTTTCATTCAAGGTACCATCCCCTCCAAGAACAATGAGTTTCACTATATTTTCGGGGTCACTTTCTAACAGGGAAGACGACAACTCCTGCACAAAACGGATCACCTGCCCTGCTTCCCTGGAAATGAAAACTTTGTATGCAACCTTTTTCTGGCGCAGCACCGGTTCAAGCATGGACCAGATTTTAGCACCCCGTCCGGATTTCGATGCCGGATTGACGATTATGTGATACATAATTTTATCCCTCTGAAACCGTTTCCTATTTTATCAGCTAATTTGGAGAGAGTAAAGGATTTTTGGCATATTCCGTAAATCTTAATGAATACTTAATAAAAGCGGTGATTCCAGGCATTTTGTGCCGTTTTTTTCAGAATTGTGTTCCCGGCAAAAATAAATTATAATAATTTCGGTACAGAAAGGCGGAAGGGCCCGCGTTCGCGGGCGGACGGGAGTTTGGGATGAAAACGTTTATAAACAGGATAGGCCTGCGG
This sequence comes from uncultured Lachnospiraceae bacterium, assembly GCA_910579425.1. GTDB lineage: Bacteria > Bacillota > Clostridia > Lachnospirales > Lachnospiraceae > Suilimivivens. Next base: position 8,913 of record CAJTVL010000102.1, read on the forward strand.
TGGCGCATTCTTTTGACGACTACGCTGATCCTGGTAGGTTTTTTGATTTCACAGATCACTTATTTCCGCTATTTTACGGTATCCTTTTTTAATGAGGAAATGCGGCAGAGTACAGAGCGGATTGTGGAAAATGTGCGGGAAGACATAGACAGCTTCAGCAATCAGATCTATCTGCAGCTTTCAGGTGTTTATCAGGACTGGGAGTTTATGAGCAATCTCAGGAATGACAGTATTGACTATAAGGACAAGCTGTATGCCCACAATTTCCTGTTGGAAAGCCCGATCCTCTCAAAGGTATACGCCCTGTATATTTACAATAACGACCACAAGCTGATCAGCAGCTATACAAAAGGCAGCAGCCTGAAATCGCCGTTTCCTTATAATCTGTACGGTGAGGAAAGCGATGAGGAGGAAAACCTGAAAAGATACGTGGAAAATGGGACAGAGGAGATGTCCATGATCGGATATGAGGATACCGGAAAGCAGGGTAAGACTATCCGGTATGTGCTGCGGCTTTATCAGGACAGCGGTAGCAGCATGGTGGGGTATATGGTGTGTGATGTTTCCCGGGAGGATATTGACCATATCGTTGAGCGGAACCGGTATCGGGAGGAACAGCACCTGTGGCTGGAAACCCTGAATGAATACCCCATCAGCTTTGTGGGGGATACTGATGAGAAAACGGCACAGGCCATCAGAGCCTGTCAGAGCGGGCAGAAGGCAGAAAGTAAGGAGTATTATGACTTTGTGGCGGCAAGGTCTAAATATGGGTACCGGGTTCACCTGCTCTTTTCCGCTCCTGCACTGGAAAAGAATGCAAGAGAGTTTTTGCGCAATGTTCTGAGTATGCTTCTGGTTCTGGTGATGGTCTGGGGAATTGTGCTGGTGCTGACCTGGCAGAAAATGACGCGCCAGCTCACCATGATGATGCAGACCATAGAGCAGATTGAGGGCGGCAATATACATGTGCGTTTTACCAATCTGTATGATGATGAGCTTGGAAAGCTGGGGGAGCAGTTCAATCATATGATGGATGAGATCGAACGCTATATTTACAGGGAATATCAGTCCCGGATAATCTTAAACGACGCCCGTTATTATGCGCTCCAGGCACAGATCAACCCTCACTTTCTATTTAATACGTTAAATACCATGGCAGGGATTGCACAGGCAGAGCATTGCGATAAGGCCCGGAGGATGTGCGTGGCGCTGTCTGATATTTTCCGGTATAACATTGCCGGAAATATGGACAGGAAATTTGTAACACTGAAAGAAGAGATTGCCCATGTTAAAAACTATCTTTATATCGTGGAAATGCGTACCATGGACAAAATCTTCTTTGACGACAGGGCATCAGAGGAGATGGGGAATATCAGGGTTCCCAAGCTCTCTGTTCAGCCTTTGGTAGAAAACTGCGTGGGGCATGGACTGAAAAATGTAAGAGGCAGAAAATATATCGGCATAGAGGCCAGGACTGTGGAAGGATCCGTCTTTATCAGTGTGAGCGATAATGGGACAGGGGCAGATCCCCAAAAGTTGGAGGCGTATTTAAGGGAAGAGAGCGTGCAGGACCGGCAGGATCACACTTCCATTGGCCTTCGGAATATCAATGAAAGAATCCGCTTTTTGTGCGGGGAGGAGTACGGGCTTGCTTTTTCCTGTGAGGCCGGTTTGAAGGTGACGATCCACCTTCCGCTGATCATAGAAGAGAGTGAAAATGATGGATGACAGGCTTTGCCAGCCCTTCTTTTTTAAGAAAGACGGATAAGATTTTCGGATGAGCAGGGGGATGTTGAGGACAATGGAACGGTACAGAGCATTAGTGGTGGAAGACGAATATTGGATCAGAAAGGATATTGCAACCCTCATCGAAGAGAGCTTTGGAGGGGCCATTACGGTTTTGGAGAGCGGCAATGGGGAGGAAGCACTTAAAATGATGGAGGAAGAGGAGATTTCCTTTGTACTCACGGATATTAACATGCCATTTATGGACGGTATTGCCTTGATTTCCTATATTACAAAAAGCTGCCCGGATATTCCGGTGCTGGTACTCAGCGGTTATTGTGATTTCCCACTGGTGCGCAAGGCGCTGACGGGCGGGGCTCTGGATTATCTCCTAAAGCCGGTGAAAGAAGCGGAGCTGAAAGCCGCCGTGGAAAAGGCAAAAAAAGCCATAGAACAAAACAGGCAAAAGGCCCGGGCAGCGGACAGACGCAGGCGGCAGGAACTGATATATGAGGATTATGCCAGAGATCTTGTACTCAGCACCCATATTTGCGGAAAAGGGCAGAGAACCTTTCTCCCTCTGAAAAGCAATCTGGAGGAATATTTAGGGGAGCTTTCCTTCCCGGCTTATATAGCGGTTATCCAGCACAATTTCAGGGAGGATATAAATGAAGGAGGCAAGTCTGTATGGGAAAGGCGGTATGACAGGAAAAAGCGGCTGGCTGAAAGGATGGAGATCGGGAAAATCCGGGGACTGGAAAATGCTTACCGGCAGGGGGAGTATATACTTTTTTCCGCCGGGGGAAAGGACGTTCTGGAAAAAAGCTGCCTGAATTTAGAAAACAGCAGGGAGAAAGGAGAAGCTTTCCGCATCTGTCTGGGCAGAAGGGTAGAGAAAGCGGAAGAAGTTTCCGAAGGATACAGGGACTGCATTTTGAAGCTTATGAGCAATGCGGAATACGGAAAAGAGTATCAATATATGACGGTAGAAGACCCGGATAGAAAAAAGGATTTTGCCCATTGGATTTCTCAGGAGCTGGACGGTGAGCTTGTGTCCGCATTCCACCAGAACAGCCGGCCTGTATTGGAATTTCTTTTGCTGGAAAAGCTGGGGATAGGGCATGTGGATGAGGGAGGATGGCTGCTTTGGGAATTGGAGCAGGTATTTGGCCGGCTTCGCAGCCTGATTCAGAGTTACTATATCAATAAAAAGGACAGGTATGAAATGTGGGAGATCGACAGCCTGTTTGATTCCGTGGAAAGGGCTGTATTCGCGGCAGATACGGAAGAAATTGTAGAGTTGTCCAGACAGATGGCCGGGATGCTGACCCAGGAAGACGAAGGCGAGACGGAGGCAGGAGCGCAGGGGGAGAGCGGTATTTTAAAGGTGATAGAATATGTCGGAAAGCACTATACGGAAAATCTGACATTGTCTTTATTGTCAGAAAAATTTTATCTGGCTCCGGCCTATCTTTCCAGAAGCTTTAAGAAGCAGACAGGGCAGAACCTGATTGCTTATATGACGGAAAAACGTTTGAAAAAGGCGGTGGATTACATTAAGATCAAGGAAATGTCCCTTACGGAGATCGCATTTCTGGTGGGATATAGTGATTATACGTACTTTAATAAAGTATTCCGCAGGTACATGGGAGTCAGCCCCACGCAGTTCAGGGATAATTTGTAAAAGGTAAAAAATTTACCAGCAGAAAGGGAAAAATTTTCCTAACTTTTCTATCGGATTTTGCCTACAATAATAAAAAAGGAGGTAGAAGTAGATGAGAGGAAAGAAATTTTTAGCAATGCTTTTGTCAGGTATGATGATTGTAGGAGGACTCTCAGCCTGCACAGGCGGCGGAAATGGAAGCACAGGCGCCGGTACAGGCGCAGAGGAAAAGGAACAGTCCGGGCAGGATGGTGAGGCGGACACGGAAAATGCACCGCAGGCAGAGGCAGAAAAGGATACGCAGGCACAGGCAGAAGGCGCGTCGGGAGAGGAAATAACGCTTCGTGTTCTTGCTACCGGAACAGATTATCCGGATGTGATCGACGCAGCGGTGAAGGAGAAGTATCCCAATATCACGCTGGAATGGGAAACTATTAGCTGGAATGATCTTCAGGGAAAGATGCAGCAGTACATGCAGTCCGGGATGCCGGATATTGTGATCGGAAAGTCTCAGGATGCCAACAACTATGGCAACTACAATGTGTGGGCGGAACTGACGGACAAGCCTTATCTGTCAAAGGTCAATGAACAGGCTCTTCCCGGAACCTCCATCAACGGAAAGGTACTGGGCATGAGCGCTACCGCTCTTTACGGCGGAATCTTTTACAATAAGGAAATTTTCGAAACCTATGATCTTGAAGTCCCCGAAACATGGGAGCAGATGGATGAAGTGGTTGCCAAACTGGAAGCGGAAGGGATTACGCCTTTTGCCACCCATTATATGGAAAATATTCTTTACACCACAGCTATTGTTACCGGGCTGAATGTCTTTTACCTGAATCAGTGAAACTCAATTGCTTTGAACGCTGACAACTGCATATTTAAT
>CAJTVL010000103.1 GCA_910579425.1 uncultured Lachnospiraceae bacterium
ATCACACACTTTTTCCCTATGGTCGAGGTACGCATTATCTACCGTTTACGAAAATAGTCTGCCTATGTAAATGAGAGCAGATTTTTAGGGGAATAAGCACTTTGTTTTGGCATATATATTGTCTAATAAAGTGTTGTTATGTACTGACTAAAATTTTGCTGGGCAAACTAGCGGGATTTGTTTAGATTTTTAATATAAATGGATATAATGCATATCACATAAAAATCAGCATCTAATTTTAGATTTTATTTAAATTAGATGTTGATTTTTACTTGATATAGGATATAATATAATAAAGTTTTGATAAAGAATGAGGAGATTATTATGCTGATACAGTTTAACTTTAAAAATTACAAATCATTTCGGGATGAAGTATCACTAGATTTATCAGCTACTAAGATCACGGAACATGAAAGCCATGTGGTGGATATTGCCAATGACAAACTACTAAAGGTTGCTGCAATTTACGGAGCCAATGCGAGTGGAAAGTCTAATGTATATGATGCATTTGATTATATGACTTATTACGTGTCAGAATCCTTTAACTTCGGGGGAGAGGAAGACGGTCGCCGGAAAACAGAGAATAATTATATGAAAGTTACTCCTTTTTTGTTTGATAGAAGGAGTTGTGACGAGGAAACTACATTTGAGGTATTTTATGTAGATAATGCTGAAAATAGCGGAAAAATTTATCAATATGGATTTTCGTTGAAAGGCGATGAAGTGGTAGAGGAATGGCTGTATTCCAAAGCAAAAACATCAAGAAACAACTATAGAACAATTTTTTACCGAAAAAAAGGTGAAGAGTTGGAAATGAATGGTTTCTCTAAAAGCCATATAGAAAATATCAAAGCATCCTTAAATAAAGAAACACTTATTGTTTCTTTAGGAACAAAATTGCGGATCGATAAGTTAAAAAAGGTAAGAGATTGGTTTTTGAATAATGAGATTCTTGATTTTGGAGATCCGGCAGAAAATTACTTTCGATCAAGAGTGCTTCCGGAAGATTTTGTAGACAGCAAGGAAGTACAAGGGAATGTAGTGAAGTATTTTGCATCGTTTGATGAGGCAATTCAGGATTTTCATGTAGAAGAGTTGCGGCAGGACGATGAGAAAGATACAGGAAAAGGTTATAAGATTGATGCGCTTCACAAAATGGTGGACAGTCAGGAACTGGCTTCTATTCCTTTAAAATTGGAGTCCAGCGGTACGCTAAAAATGTTTGCGCTCTATCCTTCCTTAAAAGATGTGTTGGATCATGGGGGTACACTGTTTGTTGATGAGTTAAATGCCAGACTGCACCCGTTGTTGGTACGGAATATTATATTAACCTTTTTGTCCCCAGAAATCAATACGCAGAATGCACAGTTGATTTTTACGACACATGATGTTTGGCAGTTTTCTAATGAATTGCTTCGTCGAGATGAAATTTGGCTGGTCAATAAAAACAGGGATGGAGTTTCTGAATTATATTCTCTGGCTGATTTTAAAGATGAAGAAGGCAATAAGGTACGTAGAGACGAGGCTTTGTCTAAAAAATATCTGACAGGCATTTATGGGGCCATTCCTGCCTTGAAGCCCATGGAAATGCTGGCTGGGAGGACTTTGGATGACGAGTAAGGGGAATGGAAAATCCAGCGACCGCAGGGCTGGGAAACGAAAAGACCGGAATAAGCGGGTAGGGACAAGGATACCTGAATTAGGGTATTACTTGATTGTAACTGATACGGAGGAAACAGAGAAGAATTATTTTGAAGGCTTGAGAGATAGTATTCCTGTGGAGCTAAAAGACCATCTGGTAATAAAAGTGGAAAAGGCGAAGACCGCAGAACTGGTGAAACGGGCGATGGAACTTACCGATGCAGAATCACAGTATCGTATTCCATGGATTGTTTTTGACAGGGATCAGGTAAAGGATTTTGATGAGATTATAAGGCTGGCAGAGAAAAATGATATTAATGCCGGATGGTCTAACCCGTGCTTTGAAATATGGATGTTTGCATACTTTGGTGAGATGCCCACTATCAGGGAATCTTATATATGTTGTGAACGGTTTGCGGAGAAGTTTGAGAAGGTAACAAGGCAAAAGTATTCTAAGAATGATAGAGATATTTATCGGAAACTGGTGCAGAATGGGGATGAAGAAAAAGCGATTCAGATAGCAAAGCGATGTTACAAAAAATGTATGGAAGATGGAAAAATAAAGCCATCGGAGATGTGGCCGGCGAGTATAGTACAACAGTTGGTGAAAGAAATACGAAGAAAAGTTGGGAGATAATGAAATGAAAGATAGGAATGCAGTTAGTACTTTGAAAGGGTATTTTTATCAGTTTGATTTTTCGATTTTACAACTTTTGTCTTTGGCTAGTATGACGGATAAGGTTACAATAGAAGGCATTGAGGATGTTGATATAACAACAATAGATAATAAATTGGCGATACAATGCAAATATTATGAAGGAACCGAATATAATCACTCTGAAATATCAGAAGCTATAAAATTTTTGTTAATGGATTTTGCGGAAAGAAAAAATAGTGGTAGTAAAAAGATAAAATATATGTTGTATGGGTATTATTCAAATGGACAGGAAAAATTACCTGATGTAATAGATGTTTCATTCCTTAAATCAAAATTTCTAACACATAAGCGAAAGGAGAAAAATACGGATAAATTTGTGATTGTCAAAGAATATGAATTATTGGAACTAACAGATAAAGATTTAGAAGAATTTCTTGAACTAGTAAAGATAGATATTAATGCAAAAAGGCTGGAACAGCAATTAGAAGATATTTATGAGAAAATAAGGATTATTTTTGAGTGCACAGCATTTGAAGCGGAACATTATTACTATAACAATGCTTTAAAAATAATAAAAAATATTTCAATACATGAAGAAATTTCAGAGAGGGAAATATCAAAAAGGGATTTTTTAAGCGAAATTGATAATAAGGAAATACTTTTTAATCAATGGTTCTATTTATATAGGACGCAAAAAGAGATTTTTAGAAAAATCAGAAAAGAATTTTTTACAGCATTGAATATAGCACCTTTTGAGAGATTCTTTCTGTTGGATGTTGACCAAAGAGACTTCAATATAGTTGTGATAAAAGATTTAATATATCTTATCATAAAAAAATGGACAAAATGTACGCAAAGAGAGCCACACCCTTTTTGTCCGTATTTATATTTACATAACATTTCATATGAGCAGTTGGCTGTACTAAAAAATGAGTTATATAAAGAAAATGTAAATTTTAGTGATGGTTTTCCTTTTTTAGGTGCTGATTTTTATGCGGACACATTAGCTTTACCAGTAAATCATAAAAATATGTTACAGATAAAAATCATTAATGAAATGGATATGATAAATAGTGTTATAGAGAGTGTTCACAATAGAATTGAAATATATCAATTTTATAAGAAAAAGGTGTTTTACAAGAGTGTTGGGAATGTGAAACATATAAAAATACAAATTGAGAAATTGGAAAATATAAAGGAGATTATATGATGGAAAAGAAAATCAATGCAGAAGTAATTTCAGTGTATCCGAATAGAGTTAAGATTGCAGTGGATGATTTATCAGAGTTTCAGCCAGAAACAGAATCTTTAAAAGTTGGTTCTTATTTACGAATAGCAGATAATGAGAATGCTATTATGATTGCAATAATTGAGAATTTCTCAATAGAAGTAAAAGAAAACGGTGAACGCTCATATAACATTGAAGCATTGCCTTTAGGAATGATAATTGGTGATGAATTTGTTCGAGGAGGGGATACGATTGCTATTCCGCCTAAAAAAGTTGAGCCTGCAACTAAAGAGGATATTAAGAAGATATTTATGGAATCAGTAGGAGAGGATGAAAAATTCCTGTTTTCAAAATTATCATCGGATCAAGAAATATCTATTCCAGTAAATGGAAATAAATTTTTTAATAAGCATATAGCAATTGTTGGTTCAACCGGATCTGGCAAATCACATACAGTATGCAAAATAATTCAAAATGCGATAAAAGAAAAAAGTGGAAATTTTGCACTTAATAATTCTCATATAATTATTTTTGATATTCATTCAGAATATAGAAGCGCGTTCCCAAATGCCAACTTCCTTAGTATTGACAATTTGACGTTGCCATATTGGTTGATGAACAGTGAAGAACTAGAAGAAATATTGTTAGATACAGGTGAACGTGACAATTATAATCAATCATCGATATTTAGAACTTTAGTTACAGAAAATAAGATGATGCATAATCGGGAAGAGAGAAAAATATTTTACGATACTCCAGTGTTTTTTGATATTGACGAAATAACAAATGCTGTAAATAATCTAAAAAATGAAACATATAATGCAAAAAATAATTCTCGATATATGATTAATGATGGATCTTATAAATTACCTTCAGATAGAAAAACGGAGGAGACATCGGGTATTGAATTAACAGAAGAAGAAAGAATTAAAAAGTATTTTCAGAAAGAGTTAAAATTTTATCCTATAAAGGCTCAAAACATTACAAAGGGAGATTATAACGATGGAACATTAGATAAATTTTCCGTAAGATTAAGAGCAAAGGTAACCGATAAGAGATTAGATTTCTTGTTTGGGAAAAAGACAAAGGAAATAACGTTTGAAGAAGTTTTAAAGCAATTGATGGGATATGGTAATGAAGAAAAGACAAATGTTACTATTATAGATTTGAGTAGTGTCCCTTTTGAGGTTTTAAGTATTACTGTGTCTTTAATATCAAGATTGATTTTTGAATATGGATACTATTATAAGAGATATAGGTGCAATATTGATAAAGATGAGAATATAAATAATGATATTCCTTTTTTATTAGTCTATGAGGAGGCGCATAAATATGTTCCTAAAAGTGAATTAACAAAGTATAGATCATCCCAAAAAGCAATTGAGCGTATAGCAAAAGAAGGCAGAAAATATGGTATAACATTGATGCTTGCAAGTCAAAGACCATCAGAAATTTCGGAAACTATTTTTTCGCAGTGTAATAATTTTATTGCTATGAGACTTACTAACCCAAATGATCAAGGATATGTAAAACGACTGTTGCCCGATACGCTTGGAAATTTAATAGAAAAACTACCGTCACTTTCAGCTGGTGAAGCGTTATTGATTGGAGAAGCAATAGTTATGCCGTCAGTAGTTCGAATTGATGAATGTAAAGATAGTAAACCATCCTCTAACGATATTCCATATTGGCATTTATGGAAAGAGGAATGGAAACTTCTTGATTTTGAACAGTTGCGAAAAGAGTGGCATCAGTAAGTTATAGAGATTAAAGAAGCACGATTGAGTCTAAACAGTTCAATCGTGCTTTTTGATAAATTATATATTTCCAAAAAGTTATGAAATCAATTGGGGTTTTCTATGAATTAAAATTAGTAATTTACGAAGTATCCACATTATGCTTTTTACTTGACAATAATTTATCTCCTATTTTACCCTGACTTAGCAATAATTTACCATACGCCTCACGAAGCTATGCGGGTTTCAGCGATTTTCATGTGGGAAAAGTGAAAAAAGTTTGTGACAATAACTTGACACACGCGGGGTATGGGGCGCTTTGTGTCGAAAATAGTCTGCCGGGGTAAAAATAAGGATGGATTTTGGATTAATGAGTTTTTCGGCACATTAGCGTTAAATATAATATTTATTATGCGTTTAGATATTTTTGCTTGGAGGGTATCATACTAACTATACAGAATTATTAAAAGGTGGTATGATATGTGTAAGAAAGCAGGAAAAAATAAAGTAGTGGAGGAGGAACAAGTAATGAGCGTAGCAGCAAATTTGGAAAGACCTTGTACAATTTCAGAATCTATTATGCAGTCATGCAAGGAAGTAAAGAATATGCGTGAAGGCAAAACTCCCAAGCGTTCCTTAAATGATTTATTTGCGAATATTGAAAAATGGAGCAAAGAGGAAGAAAGATAAATGTATACAGTTATACCTACTGAACAGTTTGAAAAAGATGTGAAATATTACATCAAGAAAAAAGGATTCACGCATATAGGCACGGATATTAAAGCAATAACTGATGAATTGGAAAAAGGAAACCTGATAGGAGCGGAAATTCCGGGATTAAGGATTCCGACAGATGGGCATACTTTCAAAGTCAGGTCAGCAAATACAGATACCAAGGCAGGGCAGTCCAACGGGTATCGGATTATTTATTACGCAGTCAGGGATGATGCGGAAGTGTATCTGCTTACGATTTATTATAAAAAGGATGATAGCAGGATACCAACCAATCAGGAGATTGTGGAATTAGTAGAGACTTATTGTATGTAGACTGGAAAAGAAGAGCTGTTCAATACGGTAAAAAACTGTATTGACCGGCTTTTTTGTATAGGATAAATGGGAAATTAGTTTGAACGGTAACAGAATATGGAAAAAATATGTGGATCAGGAGGTGAATGATTTTGAACAATACGGTCGCGATTATAGAGGCAGGAATTGGAGCAATGTCTTTGGGATTTGCGGAAGCCGGTTTTCAGATAAAAGAGATTTTTGTAAAAGACAGGAAAGCGATAGAAATTCACAGGAAGAATATTGGAGGAAACGGAATCATCTGGATTTTTGCGAAGCTGTCCTGGGATATTCCGGGAACCGAATGTATCAACTGCTGTGTAACCGGGAGCGCCGCGCATGTGGCGGACGGCGTGACATTGATTACGCAGGATCAGAAGCAGAAAATCCGAAGCGCGCGTTATCCGGCGGGATGTATCGGGGTGCAGTCCGAAAGAACAGCGCCGGAAGACGAGGATGATTCTGCCTTCGCGCTGATGCAGAGACTGTATCAGATTACCGGATATCAGATTCGCGGCGAGGAGGGTGTGTATGAGGAGAGCGGAATGTCCGCGCCGGTAATCCCGCAGGAAAAGGGGAGGACATGGCTTTATGAAGCGGTTATTCCGCTGTATAAATATGTATCAGCGGCGGATTCCGTCAACCCATACAGCGCAGTTGGAAAACCGGCAAACATATCCATGGAATTAAGAGATATCTTTGGCAATTCCGTGGAAACAGGAGATTCGTGCGTTATGCCATACTATAATGACGCAGTCATCGGCTTGTCGGAATGGGCGCATACCCGGACATATTGCCGGATTCTTCCGGAAAAGGGTGCGGCGTATCTGCATGTTTATATTGAATTTGCGGCAGATGAAGAGATATCCGGAGGGGTGGCTGCACGACAGCGGCAGGCGGCATGGCAGCTTTCCTGTGCGGACGTTGAAATTATTGTGACATCTCCGGTGAGTCATCAGAAGTGGGAACTTTCGGAATGTGCAGGGGAAGGGGGAATATATCTGGGTTTTGTGCGCAGGTATGCCGGGGAGCTGGCTGCATATATGGAAAAGAGCAGACAGGATATTCCAGACGATGTGGATCTTTCCTTTGCGCTGGAACTGGAACAATATCCGATGGATAGTTCGATTTTTGAAGTAGATATGACGGCGGCAATCGTACGTTCTGTCCGGCTTGCGCCTGACCCGGCGTCGCAGAAGGCAGTGTCCCATGTCCGGCCCTATCGTACTATGACGGAGAAACGCCCCTATCAGACGTTTTGTGAAGAGGCGCAGAAAGCGTGCCCTTCCCTCTTGTTTGCGCAGGATGACGGCGGCGCTTTATATGGACTGACGGTAGGAAGGAATGGATTTTTGAAAACATGTTCCATCACACCGAAAGGCTATGTGTTATCTTCAAACTCAGGCAAAGCAGGAGAAGAGACGGTAGAAGCGCCGGAGTTCTATGCCATTCGTCCTCTGCATAACGGATTTGTTACAAGAACGGCAAAAATCAGAACCGTCATGGATGACGGCAGTATGGAGCCGGAATTTGGCAGCATGGAATTGTCGGATGTAGATATGGATGTGTGGGCCGTACAATTTTTACAGGATTTTGAGGCGCTGTTTACATCGGAACATGTGCTGAGAGCCGGTCTGCTGTGTCCCGGTGTGTTCGATGGCATTCTGGATGTCAAAAAGAAGCTGGCCGAGGCTGTTTCATGGCAGCTTGCGGCTCTGAGAAAAGACGCCGGAGGCGTACCGGATGATGTGCGTGTCAGAGCGGAAGACCGTTTGCGCCGTTCTTTGGCGGAAGGATATGATATGGATGTAGCCGCATGTTATCACTTGGATTTCAAGGCCGCCGGACACATAAGACTGACGGCGGGAGTGGAAAATCAGACAAAGGATTGCCTGATTGCGGCGGGAAAAGCAGATACCGGGAAAGAAGAGTTCTGCCTGTTTTTTACAAATCAGTTCAGGGAGAATGCCCGGGAATTGCATGCGGATATTGTGTTTACAGAATTGGAATATGATATTGTGGAAGACGAAGGATATGAAAGCTCCCGCTGGTTAAGGTTTATCACGCCTTTTCAACCGCATATGGCCGGAATTGGGAAAACGTTGCTGGAGTCTCAGGTCTGCCTTCCGAATCCGCTGAAAAACTGTCCGCAGTCCCCGGCTTTTGATAAGCACACCTGTCGTTTTCTTTCCATGGGCAAGAAATTTTTAAACTGGGATTACGAACTTGATTTTCACTGCTGTTATAAGATGCAGGATACGATTCAAATACGGATTGAATTTGAGCCTGTGGCGAATTTGAAGAGCCGGGGAATGAAGAGAGATTTATTTGATCTTCTTGCAGAGTATATGCAGGGACGGCAGCGGTTGAAAGAAGGTCTGAAGTCTGCGGATGATACGGTTTATCGAAATGTGATGGAGAGCATTTTGATGATAAGCCGGGAAATGGCGGAGTCGTGGAAGGACTGGAATCAAACGATGCAGAACCGGGTGAAATCTGCCCAAAGGCGGACAAGTTTGGAGAAGTTGTCTTATTCCTGTATAGTCCGCGGGGAAAGGGGAGAAGACGGACTGCGGTTTCTGGTTGAGTCAACAGAAGAGGGAAGAAGATTTCTGGAGCAGACAGGGGCTTTTCCGCCTGAAATTCGGACGGATGAGAACGCGGCGCTTCCGGACGAAAGATGTATGCTGAAATTTATGTTAAAGCAGCTGCCATTGTATCAATGTGCGCGTGCGTTTCCTTATATCAGTCTGATCCGTAATCAAAATCTGCTGTACGATAAGAAAGAAAAGAGATATCTGGAGGTATCGGAGGAATTTATTTACCGGACGCCGGAGATATCTTTCCAGCAGCTTAGGGCATCGGGAGGCGTGATGGAAGAAGTCGTTGTGGGAACAGTGCGGTCGGACTGTTTTGGAGCACAGGTAATTCGTCAGATGGCAGATCTGCTGTTGGAATCATTTGACCTGACGAAGGAACGGCTTCTGATAGAACTGGGGGTGTTGTTTTATTATGGATTGGAAAAGGGACAGAAAGAACCGCGAATTGTACTGCCGGTTACATTTTTACCGTTGACAGAGACAGGCGGTTCGGAAGGGGAATATACACAGTTTGGAGAAGGACTGAAACAAAATCTGACGGATTGGTTTGAACAAAAACAGCCGGATACGAATTGCTGTGGATTTTTGTTCCACTTGAAACTGTATGAGCCTAAGACGAGGGAGAAGATCCTTTACTTCCCGAAATTAAATGTTGGTTTTATAAAAGAGGAAACGCTGAGCAATATCCGGGAGCAAAGCTTTTAAGAATGTGTATTGGAGATGTTTCACTGCCATTATGCGATGCCGTAATCAAGGCATTGCATGAGGCGGTATATGAAGCATTTATTGAGGATGAGATACTTCCGCATAGGGCTGATTTTTGGCATCTAAATCCAGTTTTGTCCGAGATCTGATTCGCAGACAGAGAGAAACAATTGGACATGAGTGCCAAGCAATGAATATGAGTACAATTCTTGGATTGGCGATGAATATCAAACGTTCCCCTTTATGCGGACAAAATCACCAGAACATTTTTGAGGGGCACATTTGAAAATTCAGTAGAGCATTTTCATGTGTTCGTTAAATACATTTGTAAAGGGAATTGATCCATTTTATCATAAAAAATCAGTTTTTTCTTGTAAATAATTAAAAAATGATTATAATAATTATCAGATTAGAATATGATTAGAATTGGTTGGAGGATATTTGGTGTTCGTAGAAAACAAAAGAACGGAATTCAAGCGAGAATATGTTGAAGATATCAAAAATACGATTGTTGCATTTGCAAACTGTGACGGCGGTACACTTTATATCGGAGTGAACGACGATGGAACAGCTTGTGGTGTCGATAATGTTGATGATACTATGTTGCGTGTAACCAATGCAGTTAGGGATGCTGTGCGGCCAGATATTACTATGTTTGTGGAATGCCGTAATGATGTCATGGATGAAAAGTCCATTGTATGTGTAACTGTCCAGCGCGGTACGGCAAGACCGTATTATCTGAAAGGAAAAGGAATTCGCCCGGAGGGTGTTTATGTTCGTCAGGGAGCATCGACAGTTCCGGCAACAGATACTGCCATCCTGAATATGATCAAAGAAACCGGTGGTGACAGTTATGAGACAGTCCGTTCTCTTGATCAGAATCTTACTTTTGATAAGTCTGCTGACTTCTTTAAAAAACGTAAGGTAGAGTTTGGAAAAGCCCAAATGCGTACTCTCCATCTGGTTGGTGATGATGATATGTACACTAATCTGGCATTTTTGCTGTCTGAACAGTGTACGCATATGATTAAAATGGCTGTATTTGAGGGCAGTAAAAAATCTGTATTCAAGGACCGCCGGGAACTGTCAGGTTCTCTTTTGGAGCAGTTGGAGGAAGCCTTCGATTATATTGACCGTTGCAATCGTACCCGTGCAGAATTTTCAGGACTGGACCGCTTAGATATGCGGGATTATCCTTCAGAGGCAATCCGTGAGGCGTTGCTGAATGCTATAGTTCATCGGGACTATTCTTTCAGCGCTGCCACTCTTATCAGTATTTTTGAGGACCGAATTGAATTTGTAACAATCGGCGGTTTGGTAAAAGGAATTACATTGGATGACGTGAAGCTGGGGGTATCTGTATTGCGCAATCAGTATTTAGCTAATATTTTCTATCGTTTGCGACTGATTGAAGCATATGGTACAGGAATTCTTAAAATCAATGAGTGTTACGATGATTATGCTGTAAAACCTATAATCGAAACAACAAGTAATGCTTTTAAGATTACACTTCCTAATACCAATTTCCACGCAAAGGAACAAAAAGCTCTGAATAACCGAAAAACGAGTTGGTTTACCAGTGTGACAAAAAAAGAAGAACGAATTAGTGCTGTCCTAAAACTGTGTCGCAGTAAAGGTTCTATCGTTCGCAGCGATATAGAAATGGAGCTTGGTGTGTCCCAATCTACTGCAATCCTGCTTTTGCGAGAGTTAACTCATGATGGTGTACTGATTAAAAAAGGAAAAACCAAAAATCTGCGATACTACGAGAATAAATAACGTAGTGGCTGAAATTATGCCATTCAAATATGAGTGCGAAATTCTCCTTTATCCTAATCTCCCGAAAAAATTATACACAACATTGGTATATGTCAAAAATCCAAATGGTAAAACCTATGTATATAGCAACATTTCGATTTATGATAAGGAAACAAAAAAAGGTTAAGCACATCCGCCTTTTACTGTTGGTTTTGCCTGCAGGGCGGCAGAGCGCCACAGAGACGGTATCCGTTCACATCACAATTACTGTGAGGTCTTTGGGGACGAACTGTACGCGGACACGGAATATTCCTTCACCTCATGGAAAGGACATCGTTTCTATATCCACGTCATATTACGATAAGTTCTTCCTGGTTCATGAAACCCCCGTAAGGGCATCAGGGCTGAGTACAATGGCCTCAATAATGATCTTGATATGAAGCGTCTGCGTATCCATTCGGCGGCCATGGAGGGCAGGATTTTCATACAGTTTATAGCACTCCTGATCACAACCCGGTTAAAGCAGGTGATGAATGAAGCCGGATGGTTTAAAAACCATGATCTTCGTCTTATGTTTCTGCTTTTAATTGTTGCAGAAATGCACTGGAAGCTCTCGAAAGAACCTGATATTTTTTCCAGACAATGCAAAGCTCTGCCTCCAATGTGGGGAAAAGCTGCTTGAAACATAAATTGCTGTCCCCAGTCGTGTTAATAATCCTGTCCAGTGCAATCACATATCCAAAGCCCTTTTTGACAAACTGTGCGGCGTTGTAAATCAAATCATAGGTTGCAACAATATTGAGCTTGGAACTATCAGACCTTAACCATTGGAACATTTCTGTATTGATTGAGGTCTGGTGAGATACAATCAAGGGCTTATCCCGCAAATCCTCTGCACAGATTGTTTCCTTTTCCGCTAACGGACTGTCTTTTCGCATCAACACGCCCCATAAGTCTTTTTGCGGAAGTCTGAGGTAATCATATTTGCTGATGTCCGCTTCTCCAACCAGCAATCCAAAGTCAATTAAACCCTTATCTAGTTTTTCCATAACACGCTCCGCATCGCCGCTGTAAATGTGGTAATGAATGAGAGGGTGTTTTTTCTGCAAATCCTGTGCCGCCTGTGCCAAAAAGGAAATACCTTCAGTTTCCCCGCAGCCGATATAAATATCCCCGCCGATGTTCTCACTGGAAGATGCCAGTTCCGCCTTTGTCTTTTCCATTAAATCAACCAATTCTTCCGCGCGTTTGCGCAACAGCATTCCGTCCTCGGTCAGTGTGACTTTTTTACTTCCGCGAATGAATAGCTGTTTCCCTAATTCTTCTTCCAAATCTTTTAACTGTCTGGAAAGCGGCGGCTGCGTCATGCGCAGGGCTTCCGCTGCCTTTGTGATGCTTTCTTCCCTTGCAACTGCAAGGAAATACTGTAATACCCGAATATCCAAGTGT
>CAJTVL010000104.1 GCA_910579425.1 uncultured Lachnospiraceae bacterium
CTACGCCGGACAGGCGGTCTGCATGACCTATCCTCTGATCGGGAACTACGGCGTGTGCAGGGAAGATATGGAGTCAAAGAGAGCCTGGCCTGACGGATTTATTGTAAGGGAGCTGTCCCGGACGGCCAGCAATTTCCGGAAAGATATGACCATACAGGAGTTTTTGGCGGAACAGAAAATCCCGGGTATCGCAGGGATTGATACCCGTGCCCTTACCAAAATTCTCAGAAAAAAGGGTACCATGAACGGAATGATCACTACCGATGAAACCTTCGATTTGGCAGCCATCCTTCCCAGGCTTAAGGAATATACCACCGGAAAAGTAGTCGAAAAAGTAACCTGTTCCCAAAAATACGAAATAGAAGGCCAAAGAGGCCCGCAGGCCAAGAAGAAAAGGGTAGCCCTCCTTGACTTTGGCGCTAAGGACAATATTGCGGCTTCCCTGGCCAGGCGGGGATGTGACGTGTGGGTATATCCGGCCTGTACCGGGGCGGAGGAGATCATAGCGGATGGGCCGGACGGCATTATGCTGAGCAACGGCCCCGGAGATCCCAAGGAATGTACACAGATCATTGCCGAGCTCAAAAAGCTTTATGACACGGATATTCCTATTTTTGCCATCTGCCTGGGGCATCAGCTTATGGCTCTTGCGGTGGGGGCAGATACTTATAAAATGAAATATGGCCATCGGGGAGGCAATCACCCCGTAAAAGACTTAAAAACCGGACGGGTCTACATTTCTTCCCAGAACCACGGCTATGTGGTTGATATTCAGAATTTGGGCTCCCAGATTGCGGTGCCTGCCTTTATCAATGTGAATGACGGCACCAATGAGGGTCTTTCCTATACCGGGAAAAATATTTTTACCGTACAATTCCACCCGGAGGCATGCCCCGGCCCTTTGGACTCCGGTTATCTGTTTGACCGGTTTGTTGAGATGATGGAAGGAAAGGAGGAAGAAAATGCCTAAAAATCCTAATGTAAAAAGAGTCATGGTGATCGGTTCCGGTCCTATCGTGATCGGCCAGGCGGCGGAGTTCGACTATGCGGGGACTCAGGCATGCCGTTCCCTTAAGGAAGAGGGAGTGGAGGTGATTCTGGTAAACTCCAACCCGGCCACTATTATGACGGACAAAAATATTGCCGACAAGGTTTATATCGAGCCTCTTACCGCAAGAGTGCTGGAACAGATCATTGAAAAGGAAAAGCCGGACAGCATTCTTCCCACCCTGGGAGGACAGGCAGGCTTAAACTTGGGCATGGAGTTGGAGGAATCGGGCTTTCTGGCCTCCCACAACGTGAAGCTTTTGGGCACTACCGCAAAGACCATCAAGAAGGCGGAGGACCGTCAGGAATTTAAGGATACCATGGAAAAGATCGGGGAGCCCTGCGCGGCCTCCCAGGTGGTGGAGAGCGTAGAGGACGGCGTGGCCTTTGTTAGAACCATCGGTTATCCTGTGGTGCTGCGGCCTGCCTACACCTTAGGAGGCTCCGGCGGCGGGATCGCCCACAACCAGGCGGAGCTGGAAAGCATCCTGGAAAACGGACTGCGCCTGTCCCGGGTGGGACAGGTGCTGGTGGAGCGCTGTATCGCGGGCTGGAAGGAGATTGAGTACGAGGTCATGCGGGACTGCGCCGGAAACTGTATCACTGTCTGCAACATGGAGAATATTGATCCTGTGGGGGTACATACCGGGGACAGTATTGTGGTGGCTCCCTCCCAGACCCTGGGAGATAAGGAATACCAGATGCTGCGCAGTGCGGCTCTCAACATCATCAATGAGCTTCAGATCACCGGGGGCTGTAATGTGCAGTTTGCCCTTCACCCTTCCAGCTTCGAGTACTGTGTCATCGAGGTGAATCCCAGAGTAAGCCGCTCCTCCGCCCTGGCAAGTAAGGCAACCGGCTATCCCATTGCCAAGGTGGCGGCCAAAATCGCCCTGGGCTATACCTTAGACGAGATCAAAAACGCCATTACCGGCAAGACCTACGCAAGTTTTGAGCCCGCCCTGGATTATTGCGTGGTGAAGCTTCCAAGGCTTCCTTTCGACAAATTTATTACGGCCAAGAGAACCCTCACCACTCAGATGAAGGCCACGGGAGAGGTGATGAGTATCTGCAGCAGCTTTGAGGGAGCTTTGATGAAAGCCATCCGCTCCTTAGAGCAGCATGTGGACTGTCTGCTCAGCTATGATTTCAGCGGCCTTTCCCGGGAGGAATTGCTGGAGCGCCTGAAAAAGGTGGACGACCAGAGGATTTATGTGATTGCCGAGGCCCTGCGCAAGGGAATTGACTATGAAACCATCCACGACATCACTATGATCGACTGCTGGTTTATAGATAAGATTGCCGTCCTGGTGGAGATGGAGAGCGCTTTGAAGGCGTACGCCCTGCCAGAGGATGCCTGCCTGGGGCAGCAGGCGCGTAACTGCAAAGAGCTTTCCATAGAACTGTTAAAAGAGGCCAAGCGGCTGGAATTTCCGGACAATGTGATTGCAAGGCTGACCGGCATCCCCGAGGAAGCGATTAAAAAGCTTCGTTATGACAATGGCATTGTGGCGGTCTACAAGATGGTGGACACCTGCGCGGCGGAGTTTGAGGCAAGCACCCCCTATTACTATTCCGTTTACGGCGGCGAGAACGAGGCGGCCATTACCAACCCGCCCAAAAAGGTGCTGGTGCTGGGCTCAGGCCCCATCCGCATCGGACAGGGAATCGAGTTCGACTACTGCTCCGTCCATGCCACCTGGGCTTTTGCAAAGGCGGGCTATGAGACCATCATCATCAATAACAATCCGGAAACCGTAAGCACGGACTTTGATATTGCGGATAAGCTGTACTTTGAACCCCTTACGCCGGAGGATGTGGAGAGTATTGTAAGGCTGGAAAAGCCGGACGGGGCGGTGGTGCAGTTCGGCGGGCAGACCGCCATCAAGCTCACGGAAAGCCTGATGAAAATGGGCGTGCCTATCCTGGGCACAAAGGCGGAGGATGTGGACGCCGCCGAGGACAGAGAACTGTTTGACAAAATTCTGGAACAGACCCAGATTCCCAGAGCCGCCGGAGGTACGGTTTACACGGCCCAGGAGGCCAGGGAGGTGGCAAATCGGCTGGGGTATCCGGTGCTGGTGCGTCCCTCCTATGTGCTGGGGGGCCAGGGGATGCAGATCGCCATTTCCGATGAAGAAATAGAAGAGTTTATGAATATCATCAACCGGATCGCCCAGGATCATCCCATCCTTGTGGACAAATATTTACAGGGAAAGGAGATCGAGGTGGACGCGGTCTGCGACGGAGAGGATATTCTCATTCCCGGCATCATGGAGCATATCGAGCGGACGGGAGTTCATTCCGGCGACAGTATTTCCGTTTATCCGGCAAATACCATTTCAGATACGGTGAAGGAAAAAATCGGAGAGTACACCAGAAGGCTGGCAAGGGCCCTTCACGTAAAAGGACTGATCAACATTCAGTTTATTGCCATCGGCGAGGACGTGTATGTGATTGAGGTCAATCCCCGTTCCTCCCGCACGGTGCCTTATATCAGCAAGGTGACCGGCATTCCCATTGTGGATTTGGCCACAGAGGTGATTCTGGGAAAAACCATCCGGGAGCTTGGCTATGAGCCGGGCTTACAGCCCCAGGCCGACTATTTCGCCATCAAGATGCCAGTCTTTTCCTTTGAAAAGATCCGGGGCGCGGAGATCAGCCTGGGCCCGGAGATGAAATCCACAGGAGAATGCCTGGGCATCGCCAAGACCTTTCATGAGGCTCTCTACAAAGCCTTTTTGGGAGCAGGGGTGGATCTTCCCAGACATAAGCAGATGATCATCACCGTGAAGGATGCGGACAAAGGAGAGGCGGTGGAGATCGGCCGAAGGTTTGAAAAGCTGGGTTACACCATCTATGCCACCCGCAGCACGGCGGCCGCCCTTAGGGAGGCGGGGGTAAGGGCCAGAAAGGTGAACAAGATTTCCCAGGAATCCCCTACGGTGATGGATTTGATCTTAGGGCACAGAATCGACCTGGTGATTGATACCCCTACCCAGGGCAGGGACAAATCCAGAGACGGATTCTTGATCCGCAGGACGGCCATCGAAACCGGGGTGAACTGCATCACTGCCATGGACACGGCAAGAGCCCTGGTGACCAGCCTGGAAAATGCCCAGGATCAGTTTACATTGATTGACATTGCCTCACTGTAGGCGGAAAGGACGGCTGAATCATGAACAGCAATTTGAAAAAGTGGAAAATACTGCCCCTGATCGCGCTGATGATTCTGGCAGCAGGGGGCTGCGGAAAGAAAATACCCAAGGACAGTCTCACAAGGCCGCCGGAGATCACCCTGACTTCCTTTGTAACGGAAGCAGGGGAGGTCACCCTGCAGGCCGGCGGCTACAACTGGAATTACCGGGTATCCAAGGAGGAAGGATCGGGAGGTATTGCGGACGCCCCCTCGCCCCTGGACGAAAATTATCCATGGGGGATACTGGTAGTTCCGGCCAGCGCTTCCGG
Organism: uncultured Lachnospiraceae bacterium; assembly: GCA_910579425.1. Classification (GTDB taxonomy): domain Bacteria; phylum Bacillota; class Clostridia; order Lachnospirales; family Lachnospiraceae; genus Suilimivivens. Next base: position 4,516 of record CAJTVL010000104.1, read on the forward strand.
AGAGGAAGAGTACCGGTTTTCCTTCGAGTGGATCGTAAAAGAACTGGAAGATAAGACCGATGAAATCAACTGGCCCGATGAACTGATGCTGATCTCCTATGACGAAGCGGACATCGGCAATATGGATGCGGAGGCCGTAGAGACACTGACCTATACCAGGGAGGATGTGGAAGGAGAGGATTTCATGCTGCCGCTCCATGCCGGAAGAGTATATGATCTGGTTTTGACATGGAGCGAAGAGGACTACGAAAAAGACGGGTTTTACGGGACGGCCTCCTATGTGTTCCGGACGGCGGTGTCGGAGCCGGAAGAGTAGGGAGGGGAGCGTATAGGAAAGAGCAAATTTATTTGACGTTTCCTATAGTTTCGGCAGGAGTTTGGCTGTTCCTATATAGGTTGATGTTATCAGGCAATCAGGGGGTTCGGAGAGTATCCGGCCCTCTTTTTTGCTGCAGGCAGGTTTTAAGTTGCTATTCGGCGTGGGGATGCTTATAATAGAAAATGAAGTCTTTCCATTTTCACTTACTGGATTGGAAGACCTATGGAGTATGGGATAATAAAAGATATAGTGGAAAATAGACTTTGAAGGGGATGATGCAATGTTACCAGAAGAAAAGGCGCGCATAAAGATTGATAAACAGCTTACCAAGGCAGGATGGGATATTGTTTCAAGGAATGAGTATGTTCCGAAGAGTGCAGCAGCGGTTAAGGAAGCATTGATGCGGGGAAATACAGAGAGTGATTATCTGCTCTTTGTGGAAGATAAGGCGATTGCCGTTGTAGAAGCTAAGAAAGAAACAAATCCATTGGGGGGTGACGTAGAGAGGCAGGCCGAAAGGTATGCGGTTCACCCACAACCGTGGTATGGACTGTGGTATGAGGGACTGATTCCGCTTGTATATATGGCGAATGGAAACAAAATCTATTTTAAAAATATGCTCATACCAGACAGTGAATATGAGGATCTGGCAGAGATGCACACACCCAAAAAGATGCTTCAGATGATAAATAAAGTATCTGAGTATGGAGCATTGCCGAGACTTGCAAAGAAAGGACTCCGTGATTGCCAGTATAGAGAAAGGATACAGTTTTTTCAGGGAACAAAATATCTATAATGATGGAATTCATGAGGAAGGTTTAGTTTTTATAACCGAAAAATTGCTTAAAGCAAGAGCAAACAGTACTGTTTTACCGATGGATATCCTTTTGAATATTACAGGCGGTTCTATAGGAAGATGTGCTTTGGCACCGGATGAATTTACCCAAGGCAGTATTAACCAACATATTTTGATAATCAGAATGATTGATCCGAGATTAAGATTTTATGTTCATAAGTATATCTGTAGTCCATATATTCAGAAATATATTAGAGGAAATACTGTGGGGGACAAAGATGGTTTTAGTGCCGGGCGGTGCAAAAATATGTTAATACCCTTACCGCCATTAAATGAACAGACTCGAATTGTAGAAAGGATAGATGAGATATTTGCTAATATGAAATAGTGAGAAAGCAGGATATTTTTATCTTGTATGCGCCTTTACGATGGTAGAAAAGGCTTATATGAAAAGAGGAATAATATGGACGACAAATTATGTCATGAATTAAACAAGCTGATTGAAATAGGAAGTGATAAGAGAATCATGCGGACTTCAACAGTAGTACAGCTGCTAAACGACTTAAATAGAAATACGCAGGATGAATATGCTAAAGCGATTGGCTATTTGGAAGATAGAGGCATTGGATTAGAGGTTGATGATTCGGAGAGAAAACCCTTTTTGGACTCCAGTAAAATTGCGATCACGCCAAAGACGTTGAGCGTAGAATCCATTGTAAAGAAAATCAAATATGGGGAAATCAACCTGGATACCGAATTTCAAAGGAAAAGAAGCTTATGGAAAAATGACGTAAAGAGCCAGTTGATCGAATCATTTATGGTTCAATTGCCAATCCCGCCGATGTATTTTGACGGAAAAAAGGAAAATGAATGGCTGGTTATAGACGGGCTTCAGCGCCTTTGCACACTAAAAGAATTTATATATGATCAGAAATTGGCCTTATCGGATATGGAGTATCTGGCAGATTATAATGGTTGTAAATTTGATGATTTACCAAGAATCTATCAACGCAGGATTGAGGAGGCACAGATTGCATTTTATCTGATTTTGCCCGGGACACCATCGGATGTGAAATACAGTTTATTTAAGCGGATCAATACCCCCGGGCTGCGTTTGGAACCACAGGAAATCCGTCATGCGTTATATCAGGGAAAGGCAACTAAATTTTTGCAGGAGCTTGCCGAAAATCAGATGTTTTGCAAGGCAACAGATCATGATGTGCCGACGGAGCGTATGCAGGACAGGGAGATGGTTTTAAGGTATTTTGCGATCAGATATATAGGAGAGGAAAGGTATAAAGAGGAGACATTAGACAGGTATTTATGTGAGGCTATGGAATTTTTGAACTTTCAGGAAGAAAGCTTTTTTGAAGAAAACAGGACAATCTTTTTAAATGCGTTAGAGTGTTGCTATAAAATATTTGGGAAACAGGCTTTTCGAAGAATATCAAAACTAAAGCCATATGATAAAAAGCCAATCAATTCTGCACTATTTGAATCGTGGATGAACGGTGTTTCAAAATTAAGCAATTACCAACAACAATTGTTAATAGATAGAAAAGACATTTTAAGGGAAAGGTATATTGAGGAATTGGATAAAAGAAGTACTTTTAACGCGGACATCGGTTCTGGAAAATATCGTTCATTTGTCAGGAGAAATCATATAATTGAAGAAATGATTCAGGAGGTGCTGCAGAGTGATAAAAAGGATTAAAATAAAAAATTTTAAATGTTTTTCCGACATTGAGCTTGAACTGGGAAACGTTAATCTTCTGGCAGGGTCAAACGGATGCGGAAAATCATCTTTCATTCATGCATTTTTACTGCTAAAACAGTCTGTAGATCAGGGTGTTAATTTAGGGGACTTATATTTATATGGGAAGTATGTGGATCTGGGAACCGCTAAGGAAGTAATTTGCGAGAGTGCGGAGGAAGATAAAATTATAATTTGCATAGAAAATGGAGAAGGGGAATGTCTGACATTTGCGCCAAAATATGAAGCGGACAAATATATCTTAAAAGCAGAACGTCCGGCTTATAATGAAATACTAAAAGTGTCTCGATTTAATCTTTTTTCATCTTCTTTCGAATATATTTCTGCAGAAAGAATAACGCCCCAAAATATTTTTTCTGCAATCAGTTTTGAGGAGGAACTGGGAAAACAGGGACAAAACACAATAAGCTTTTTGGAGGAACAGGGTTTAAAATTGCAGGTGGATTCCAGGCTTTGTGTCCCCGGTACAAAAGAGTGTGATTTGCTTAATCAGGTTAATGCATGGCTGGATTTACTGTTTGATGGTTTCAAATTAAACATTACCACGGTGGCGGAAGCTGATGCAGTAAGTCTGCGGTATCAGGAACAGGTAGAAAATTATGTGAGTATACCGCACAGGGCAATCAATGTAGGATTTGGGATAACGTATGTATTGCCGGTTTTAGTAGCGTTATTAAAAGTACAGAAGGATGCTTTTATTATTGTCGAAAATCCGGAGGCTCACTTACATCCAAAGGCGCAGAGAATCATGGGAGAGATTATCCTGCGGTCGGCGTCAGTTGGCGCACAGATCATATTGGAAACACATAGTGACCATATATTGAACGGGATTCGGATAGGGGTACGCAAAGGAATCATACAGGAACCAGGACAGGTGAAGAACTTCTTTTTCACAAGAGAAAATATTGGAATGGGGTATCATGTGAATGTTTATGCTCCTGAAATTGATGAGGAAGGAAATATTGATCTTTGGCCGGAAGGTTTTTTTGATGAATGGGATAAAGCGTTGACAGAACTGTTTTAGAGGAGGAGTTTATTTGGAAATAGTTACGAATGATTTGATTTTGAGGAGTCAGTTTAAGGATAAATATACAGCAATTCAGGAGATTAAAAAGAGTATACAAATTTTGCAGATATTAAGGAAAGATACAAATTTTGGGGGCGTATTTGCCGAAAGAAATATTTTTCGGCAGTGGGAGATTGCGCCCGGCTATTCTTTTGAACAGTTATTTAATGAAAGTAATGAATTATTAAGTCGGGATGAAAAAATGCTTTTAAAAACAATTCTGGTCAATTTTAATAAAATAAAGTCTCCGGAAACAGTATTTTGCTTTGAAGAACAGGAATCGTCACAGTGCGCATGGGCGTTTTTGAATAGCGCAATGTTGCTTAGTATCCCGGTAGACGAAAAATGGAAGAGTGCGAAAATAGAAGGCATTCTAAAAGGAAAAGCAAGGAGCGAAAAAGTAGAGATTAGCAATCTTTCCGTGCCGGAACATATAAAAATTCATGAGGAACAATTGCAAATACGAAAATATGAATTTAATGATAAACATAAGATAAATATTGGAAATATATCAGAAATGGATCTTACCGACCAGGAAGCGCAGGAGCTTTTAATGAAAGCGATAGCGGCAGATGAGGATACATATAATCATCTAATTGCAAAAAAGAATGGAAAATACTATTCGTTTCGCAGACATCATGGAAATCGTTATCATGGATATTGGGATAATACAATGCCTGAGAAATTGAGGAGAAAGGTAGACAAATGTTTTGGATAAATAGATATTTCTATTCCTCCGTCTGAAACTGAAATCAGACATCTTATTTTGCACAGTGAAAGGTAAAGGTACAGGGAGGCCCGCTTCAGCCCCCCATAAGCTCATCTACCACTTCCTGAACGGTAACAATTTCCTTAACCGAACCAATCTCTGCCCCACAGAAGATCAACCCGTTTTCCAGATCCCCATTTACCGCATTGGCCAGAGCCTGGGTGATGCAGTAAGGAATCCGGGCGGGGTTACACTTTTTGATGCAATGAAAGCACCGGCTGACGGGAATCTGTCCCTGTTCGGCCCTGCGGATGAAAGAATTTCTGATGGCTCGCCCAGGCATTCCGACCGGACTTTTTATGATGACCACATCCTCCGCGGAGGCTTCTATGTAAGCCTGCTTGTAGGCGTCGGCGGCATCGCATTCCTTTGTTGCCACAAAGCGGGTGGCAGCCTGCACGCCGTCGGCTCCCAGCGCCATCACATGCCGTACCTGGGAGCGGCAGGAGATGCCGCCGCCCACCACCACGGGGATGGCTTTTCCGTACTTGTCCTCAAATAAACGTTTTTCTTCCAGAATTTCTTTGATTTCCTGATCGTAATCAAGAGAAGGAATCTCTTCTAACTGCTTCGGGGAAAACCCAAGATGGCCGCCGGCCAAAGGCCCCTCAATAACGAGCATATCCGCAGTTCTTCCATATTTTTTATCCCACATGCGAAGGAGCAGAGAGGCCGCTTTGCGGCTGGATACGATAGGGACGATTGCCGTATCGCCGTCGCCGGCCAGCTCTGGAAGCTCCATAGGAAGCCCGGCGCCGCATACCACAAGATCCGCCCCGGCCCGGACAGCGGCCTTCACATGGTCGGTATAGTCCTGCAGAGCCACCATCACATTGACTCCCACAAGTCCTCCGCCTCCTTCAGCCGCCTGTTTTGCAAGCCTTACATGTTTTTCGATTGCCCGCAGATTGGCGCCCTGAACATCCTTTTCAAAATCCGGTTCGTCATATCCGATCTGGGCGGAGGAGATGATTCCCACGCCCCCTGCCTTAGCCACCGCCCCGGCAAGTCTGCTGCGGCTGACTCCCACGCCCATTCCTCCCTGAACGATGGGGATGCGGGCAGATTTGTTTTTGATCCGTAAGCCGGTTCGCGAAGTATTCCGGCATTCTGATTGATTTATCTGAGGTTCCAAGACTGACTCCCTTCAATTTTATTTTCATTAGCTGATTACACTGTATCGATTATAATAAGTAAAGGTGTATGTGTCAATATATAGAAATGATAAAAACTGTAATATCTGGTATTAAAAACTATATATAACAGAGATAAATAGCCGGTTCATAAACAAAAGAAATTTTAAACCAGTATTTTTTATTACCCCGAAATATGTTATTCTGAACCAAAGGAAAGAGCGACGCCCTCACGGAAAGGCTCAGGGATGCGCACAAGCCGTCCATTCCGTGGGAATAGGATACAAAAAAAGAGGCAGACAGGAAGAAAATGAATCAATACAAAATCATGGTAATTGAAGACGATCCGGTGATACAGGCAGAATTGCAGACTCTGCTGGACGGGAACGGATATGCGTCGGCGGCGGTCAGGGATTTTTCTGCGGTGATTGAAGCGGTCAGGGAAGAAAGCCCCCATCTGATTCTGCTGGACATCAGGCTGCCGGGAGAAAGCGGTTTTACTCTGTGCTCCAAAATCCGCACGTTTTCCAATATCCCCATCATATTTGTGACAGGCAGCGATACCGATATGGATGAGCTGAACAGTATTATGCTGGGAGGCGACGCCTTTATCACCAAGCCATATCACACCGCGATTTTGCTGGCCAAAATCGCATCGCTGTTAAAACGGGTCTACGGACCGGGCCAAAACGAGGCACTGAACTGGCAGGGAGCCGTTCTCCATCTGGAAAGCAGTATGGTTGAATACGGGAACCGTCAGGCGGAGCTGACTAAGAATGAAGTGAAAATCCTGTATTATCTGTTCAAACATGCGGGAAGGATCTGTCCCCGCAGCGATATTGTGGATTTTTTGTGGGACAATCAGCTTTACGTGGATGACAATGCCCTGAGCGTCAATATCAACCGTATCCGCGAAAAGCTCTCGGCCATCGGCCTTAAGGATTTTATCAGGACAAAGCACAGGCAGGGGTATATGATATGAACCGAAAGCACGATTTAAGGAGTCTGATGCCGGCCCTTTTGACGAACCTGGCAGGGATGCTGGTGTTGGCCTTGTTTCTCCTTGCCGGTGGGAACAGCGCCGATACCGTGGTGCTGATCGGGGCAGTGTGGGCCTTTGTATTTATAGTTTATATGTGGGCGAGGGGGTATCAAAGAAAGAAGTATCTTGATAAGCTGCTGTTTATGACGGAGCAGCTGGAAGAGAGGTATTTGATTGCGGATCTGATGATGGAGCCAAAGAGAGCTGACGATCAGGTGTTTTACCGGATTTTGAAACTGGCCGAAAAATCCATGCTGGAGCAGGTAAGTAATCTCCGGCTGGAACGCAGGGAGTACCGGGAGTATATTGAACAGTGGGTTCATGAAGTCAAGACGCCGATTACTGCCGCAAGGCTGCTCTGTGAAAACCATCCCAGCGAGGCTGCAAGGGCTGTGCTGGCAGAGCTTGAAAAGGTGGATCGTTTTACCCAGCAGACCCTTTACTATGCCCGCAGTGAGCATACCGAGAAGGACTATGTCATCTGGGAAGTACGGTTATCCGATGTGGTGCATGGTGCGATCGCGGACAATAAGTATCTTCTGCGCCAAAACGGCGTGATCATCGAGACGGACGATGTTACGGATACCGTCTATACGGACGATAAGTGGGTGCGTTTTATCTTAAATCAGTTAATCGGAAACGCCGTGAAATACAGGAGCGAAAATCCGCGGCTGCGGTTCTCCACCAGAGAACAGGACTTCCTGGTGCAGCTTGTGATGGAGGACAATGGGATAGGGATCGGGAAGGCCGATCTGCCCCGTGTGTTTGAAAAGGGATTTACCGGGGAAAATGGCCGCAGCATACAAAGCGCCACCGGCATTGGACTGTATCTGTGCAGGCGGCTTTGCGACAAGCTGGGAATCGGGCTTGCCCTGGAATCCGACGGCGGCGGTACGACGGTGATCCTGTCCTTTCAGGTGAACCACTTCTTACATTTCTGTTAGAACTTTGTAAGAAAACCTGATACAAAGAAAAGTTCCTGCCTGCTACAATGAGGAGCATAGGAGGGAATCAATATGAATCTGATTTTGCGGCTGGAGCACATCCAGAAATATTACGGAAATGAGGGAAGCCTGACCAAAGCAATCAAAGACATCAGCTTCGAGGTGGAGGAGGGAGAGTTTCTTGGCATTATG
>CAJTVL010000105.1 GCA_910579425.1 uncultured Lachnospiraceae bacterium
GCTGGATAGAGCGTTTGGCTACGGACCAAAAGGTCGGGGGTTCGAATCCTCTAACGCACGTTGCTTTTTAAGAAGCGGGAATGCTGGTAGATACAGTGTTTCCGCCTTTTTTATGTTTAGAATTTAACCCTCTGATTTTTGTTTCATTTTGTTTCATTCTGCTTCATTCTGTTTCAGTTTTTGGGCCGCCGTCTGATTTTTGCAAAACGTTTCCAGCGCTCTCCCCCAGAATTCCGTTGCACCTTTTCCGTAAATGCTGTCAGTGGCCTCTTGAGCCTGCCGGTTGGTTTTGTATAGCTCTGCCAGCTCAAGCAGCAGCCCCGACACATCCTCCATTTGATACATTTCCCGGGAGATGGCCTCATATTCTTTTACAAGGGCCATTACCTCAGGGGAATGGACTTCCAGCTCTCTTTTTTCGGCGAGGCTTTTTAAAACCTCCTGCATGCGCTTCTGGCATAGGGGCACTAACTGCGAATCGTGGGGATTCAGGGACGCTTCCATGGCGTTTTCCTTGCTTCCGTACCATTCTATTATCTTTCTGAAATTGTCCTGGGCCTCCCGGCTGGACGCGCTTTTCATAAAAAAGTCATGGAATGCCTCCATGCTCCCATGCTCTTTGATAAAGATGGCTTTCTGCTCTTCGCTCATGTTGGAAACCATGGAATCATAGATAGTTTCGATTTCATTTTGGTTAAATATTGCAAAATCCATTTTGTCTTCTCCTTTCAGGATGTCATCAATGCTGGCAACCAGACGCTCTAAACGTTTTATTTTTGAGGTCAGCATCTGTCTTTGCATTAGCAGGATCTGGCTTTGGTCAAGGGCCGGATTGTCCATGATTTTTTTGATCTCCTTTAAGGGAATATCGAACTCCCGGAAAAACAATATCTGTCTTAAAGTTTCCAGTGCCTTATCGTCATAAAGCCGGTATCCAGTTTCACTTTTTGCGGTAGGCTTAAGGAGCTCGATCTCGTCATAGTAGTGGAGCGCGCGCACGCTGATACCCGTTAAATGCGATATTTCCTTTACAGTTTTCATAGTCTGTGAACCTCCCTGTCCCAGATAAGTTTAATTTAAGCCATGACGCCGCGTGAGGGTCAAGAGATTTTTTAAAATAAAAAAATAATTGAAATATCAACCATACTATGTTAAGATATTTTTCAAAGCAAAAGATTTCTTCCGGCAGTAATCACGTATCTGCCGCGTCTGAAAGAACAGTCTGTTCTGTATTTCCTGAAATCCTGCTTTTAAAATCCAAAAAACCAAAATACAGCAGGAAAACAGAGGAGCAGGCATGGTTTGCCCGGAAGCGGCGGCTGAGAGTTTATCTGTGCATTCTCCTTTAGAAAAATTTCCTGTGACAAAGGAGGAAAATGTATGGAAAACAATGTAGCTACAAAGCTCGAAGATTTAAACCTGGTGGATAAGTTCCTTTTTGACGAGGTGATGGAGGACTTGGAATCCTATGAGGCCCTGATCAGTATTCTTCTGGAAAATGAGATCCACCTGCTCACCAGGCCGGAGACCGAGAAGGAGTTGCGCGTCTCGCCGCAATTGCGCCAGGTGCGGCTGGATGTGGTGAGCATGGACCGGGGCAAAAAAGTCTACTATACCGAAATGCAGAAGACGGATACCGGAAACTTAAGGAAGCGCAGCCGTTTATATCAGGCACAGCTGGATGTTTCCCTGCTGGAACCGGGAACCACCAACTTTAACCTGTTGAGCAACAGTTGCTTCATATTGATAGCGCCCTTTGATATTTTCGGAAAGGGACTCTGCCGTTATACCTTTGAAGGAACCTGCCGGGAGTGTCCGGAACTGAGGTTGGGTGACGGTGCGATGAGGGTTTTTATCAACACACAGGGAACCAACAGGGAAGAATTTTCGCAGGAGTTTTTGGATTTAATGGAGTACATTACGGATTCTACGGATATGGTGGCGGAACTCTCGAAGAGTAAGAGGCTCAAGCAAATCCATAAGAGTGTAAGGAAGATTAAGTTGTCAGAGAAGATGGGAGTGAAGTATATGCAGAAATGGGAAGAGCTGGCATATGCCAGAGAAGAGGGAGCGGAGATAGGCGAGAAAATACATTTAATTAAGCTGGTCTGCAAAAAGCTTGCCAAGGGTAAAGTGGCGGAAACCATTGCAGCAGAACTGGAGGAGGATGTGGAAATTGTCGCAGAGATTTGCCGGGCGGCAGAAGATTCCGCACCTGATTATGATTTTGACCGAATCTATGAAAAAGTAGATGGAACCAGACTGACGGCCTCTGCGATAAGGGCCGGAATCAGACAGAATCTCGTATGATATACCTTTTAATGGAAACAGGACAAGAATCACAAAAGAACTTGACAACTTTCCTCTGATATGGTAAAGTGTCTGAAAATTCAGAGCAGAAACAGAAGATTTTGACATGGACAGGAGCAGATATGTATCAGAGAAGAAGTTTGCCAATGAACCTGATTATTATGGGACAGCAGATTTTTCACAGAAAGGCCGTAACCTGAAGCCGGTATGACAGGAGATTTCAAAAGGAACCGTTTCCTGTAACCGCAAAGCGCATGGCCGTAAGATGAAAAGTCTTATTTGGCTGTGCGGTAATCAGGATTAATGAGGAACCGCATGGTATATACGCAAAAGTGTATATTCCGGTGCGGTTCTTTTTTATGCGCAGGCCAGCATAAGGAAATTTGTTGCTGACGCAGCATGCGGGCCGCGCGGCGAGTAGGGGCAAAAATTTCCCCTACTCGATTAAAATAAATAAAACCATGAGGAGGGATATGCAATGAAGGTGATCGAAGCAGAGAATTTGTCAAAAACGTTCCGGATCAGACGCAAGGAAAAGGGGATGAGAGGAAGCCTGCAGGCTGTTTTCAGGCCGCAGACGAAAGAGGTTCGCGCGGTGGACCAGGTTTCCTTTGCGGTGGAGGAAGGAGAAATGCTTGCTTTCATCGGCCCTAACGGGGCGGGAAAGAGCACTACCATCAAGATGCTGACAGGGATTCTCTATCCGGACGGCGGCAGGGCAAGAGTGCTGGGGATTGATCCTGTCCAAAAACGAAAGCAGCTTGCCTATCAGATCGGCACCGTGTTCGGGCAAAAGGAACAGCTCTGGACGCATCTGACGCCTCATGACAATTTCAGGTTCTTTGGGGCGATTTATGACATACCGGGCAGAGAGATCGAAAAGCGTATTGGGGAGCTTACAGAGGTCTTTGCGCTTTCAGGCTTTCTCGATACGCCGGTGAGAAATCTTTCTCTGGGACAGCGGATCCGCTGCGAGATTGCAGCCTCCCTGATCCATAAACCGAAGGTTTTGTTTCTGGATGAGCCCACCATAGGCCTGGATCCTGTGGTGAAAGAAAATATCCGCTCTCTGATCAGGCAGATGAACAGGGACTTCCACACTACGGTATTTTTGACCAGCCATGACATTGGGGATATTGAAAGGCTCTGCAGGCGCGTTATTATTGTCAATACCGGGAAAATCGTACTGGACGACTCCATGGAGCATTTGAAGTTTTCTGATGCGTCCCTGGAAAGCGTTATTATGAGTATTTATCAGCAAAAAGAAAAGGGAGAAGCCATATGAGAAAATATGCAGTGATTTACCGGTCTGTGGTGATGGAAAACTTGCAGTATGCAGCAAACATTGCCCTGGGCTTTGTGAGCTATTTTGTCTTTATCTTTGTGTTTATCAATCTCTGGGGGTATATCTATTCGGAGCCCGGAACAAGGATTGCCGGATATACCAGGCAGCAGATGATCTGGTATGTGATGATCACGGAAATGATGTGGTTCGGCGCCCATTCGGGAGCAGTGACCAGGCAGGTGGCGGCGGATATACGGGGAGGGAATATCGCCTATCTGATGAACAAGCCCTACCACTACACGCTTTATATCCTGGCCAGATATACCGGGGAATGGAGCATTCAGCTTCCTATGTACATGATGCTTGCGGCGGTCATAGGGGTTTCAATGGTAGGGGTGCTTCCGGGCTTTGGGCCGGCAGCTTTACTGGCCTGTGCCGCAAGCATTTTGTTGGGAATTACCATCAATGGGGTGTTTAAGCTGTGTATCAGCCTGATGTCCTTCTGGATTGAGGATTCCAATCCCTTTCAATGGCTCTATGATAAGCTGATCCTGATTGTGGGAACCGTATTTCCCATAGAGATATTCCCGCAGGCAGTAAGGCCTTTGCTGAAGCTGACACCGATCTATACCGTGTGCTATGGTCCGGCAAAGATGGCGGTGGATTTTCAGGCCGGTCAGTATTTTGAAATCCTTCTGGCACAGCTTCTGTATCTGGCTGCGGGCCTGGCATTGATGTTTATTATCTATGGAAAAGGGGGGAAGAAGCTATATGTTAATGGAGGCTGAAAAAGGCAGGGAGCACGCTGTGCGCAGAGCAGCGGTGTACAATCAGCTGCGGGTGTGCCTGCTTTCCGTGAAGTATAATATCATGAGGGAGATGATTAATAAGGTTACCTTCCTCACCAATATCATTTTTATGATGCTGAACAACGGTTCCTTTTTGATTCAGTGGGCAATTTTGTTCCGCCTGAAAGAGGACATTGGCGGATATGGGTTTCGGGAGGTTATGGTGCTGTGGGGGCTTTCCGCCAGCAGCTTTGGACTCTCCCACGTCCTGTTCGCAAGAGTATTTTCCCTGCCCGAACTGATCATAAACGGTAAGCTGGATGCTTATCTGGTTTTGCCCAAGAACGTATTGCTTGGAGTGATGACCTCATCCACAAGGACTTCTGCAATCGGAGATGTGGCTTATGGGCTGATTATGATCTGCCTTTCCGGCTTCGGCATAGGGGCAATCCTTTTGTTTTTGCTCTTCACCGTGACCGGAGCGGTGATCATTACGGCCTTTGCGCTTCTGATGGGGAGTCTGTCTTTCTGGTTTGTGAGGATGGAGATATTTGGGAACCAGATGCAGAATGTGCTCATCAGCTTTGCCACTTATCCGGACGGGATTTTTAAAGGGGGCGTAAAATACCTGCTGTACTATATCATTCCTACGGGGATGATGGTTTATCTGCCGGTACACGTGATAACGGATTTTAATCCGAAGAGCCTGCTTACGGTGCTGGGCTATGCCCTTGGACTTTCGGTATTGGCTGTGGGTGTGTTTTACAGGGGGCTGCGGAGATATTCTTCGGGGAATCTGATGGAGGCCAGGCTCTGATATTTTCGTGGCAGACGTCATAACTCTTTTTCGGAAGGATAGAATTTCCGGTTACTTTGTGGTATACTTCATAATGATGCAAAACAAAAATTTTGTGGGAGGAGGCTGAAATGGCACAGAGTAAACAGAAAAAAATTGCGGCAATCAATGATCTGACCGGCTTTGGAAGGTGCGCGCTTACCGTGTCCCTGCCGGTGATTTCTCATATGAAGCTGCAGTGCTGCCCGGTTCCCACTTCTGTTTTTTCTAACCATGCAGGTTACCCTGAATACTTCTTCGACGATTATACGCAGAGGCTGGAGCAGTATCTTGCCATGTGGAAAAAGCTGGGGCTAAAATTTGACGGTATTATGTCGGGCTTTCTGGGCTCCGCGGAGCAGATCGGAGTGGTGGAGCAGTTTGTGAGGGAGTTTCGCAGACAGGACACTGTGGTAGTGATCGACCCGGTGATGGGAGATCATGGAAAGATTGTGGGCACTTATACGGAGGAGATGTGCCGGGAAATGCGGAAGCTGGTTTCCCTTGCAGATATTATTACCCCCAATCTGACAGAAGGCTGCAAGCTGACGGATACTCCCTATAAGGAGAAAGGATGGAAAAAGTCGGAGCTTTGCGCCATGGCCCAAAAGCTTCGGAAGATGGGACCTGAAAAAATTGTGATCACAGGAATCCCTCAGGGGGAATATATTGCCAATTATCTTTATCAGGAAGAGGAGGAACCGGCTCTTTTTCGGACCTTTCGGGTAGGGGACGAGCGGTGCGGCACGGGAGATCTCTTCGCTTCTATCATAGCGGCGGACGCTGTAAACGGAGTATCCTTTAAACGTTCCGTAAAGAAAGCCTCTCTTTTTGTGAAAAAGTGCATGCTCCGCTCCATCGAGATGGATGTGGAGCCCAAAAACGGAGTATGCTTTGAAGAACTTCTTTCCCTGCTTAAATGCACATAGGGCAGGGATAATAGGGAACAAAGGTTATGGAAAAGTTAAAAAGAGAATTTAAGCGTTTTATAGACTGTGTTTTTAAGATTATTTTCGGCCGGACACTGATCATTATATTAATGGTGGTTTTTCAGATTATGGTGCTGCTTGCCAGTTTCCTGGAGGTGCGCACTTATTTTCCGTATATCTGGGAAAGTATGAATCTGCTGGGCGGTATTCTGGTAATCTTTATTATAAACAGGGATGAGCCGGCGGAGTTTAAGGCAAGCTGGATCATTCCCATCTGCCTGTTTCCGGTGCTGGGTGCGCTGATCTATCTGTTTGTGCTGGGAAATTTTGGAGGCATTGGCCTTAAGGCCAAGCTGGACCGGAGGACAAGGGAGACAAAGGGGCTGCTGGCAGTGGATCCCGGGACAAGGGCAGCTATGGAGGAGTGCTCAGCGCAGTTTAAGGGATTTGCCCATTATATGGAACACAGCGCAGGCTTTCCGGCGTATCATAACACTACGGCGGTATATTATCCTCTCGGGGAGGATAAATTTGCGGATCTGCTGATCGAGCTGCGAAAGGCGGAGAAGTTTATTTTTCTCGAGTATTTTATTGTGGCAAGAGGGCATATGTGGGATGCTGTGCTGGAGATACTGAAAGAAAAAGTAAAGGCGGGAGTGGAGGTCAGAGTGATGTATGACGGCATGTGCTCCATTCTGCTGCTGCCCTACCACTATCCCAGGGAACTGAAAAGCTACGGGATTAAAGCCAAAATGTTTGCGCCCATTGTCCCTTTTTTGTCCACAACTCAGAATAACCGGGATCACAGGAAAATCCTGGTGATCGACGGCAGGGTGGCTTTCACGGGAGGCGTGAATCTGGCAGACGAGTATATCAACGAGGAGGAGCGGTTCGGGCACTGGAAGGACGTAGCGGTTAAAATTACCGGAGACGCGGTGCGCACCTTTACCGTCATGTTTCTTCAAATGTGGAATGTGTCGGAGCCGGGCAGCGAGAATTATGAGGCCTATCTGCGGGATGTGGTTTTCGATCGGCCTCTGGCCCGGGACGGCTTTGTGATTCCCTACGGCGAAGCTCCCACCAGGAGCACGGAGATCGGCAAGACAGTGTATGCATCCATGCTGCAGCGGGCGGCGGATTATGTCCATATCATGACGCCTTATTTCGTGGTGGATAAGGAATTTGTGGACGTGATGCGCTTTGCCGCCGGAAGGGGTGTGGAGGTGGTTATGATCCTGCCTCATATTCCCGACAAAAAGGTGGTTTACTGGATTGCCAGGAATTTTTATCCGGATCTTTTGCGGGCCGGGATCAAGGTGTATGAATATACGCCGGGCTTTGTCCATGCCAAGGTATTTGTATCGGACGATGTGTCCGCCACTGTGGGGACGGTGAATCTGGATTACCGGAGCTTTTATCATCACTTTGAGTGCGGGGTCTTTTTTCATGAGAACTCCGTGGTGCGGAAGGTGGAGGAGGATTTCCGGAACACCCTGCAGCAATGTCAGGAGGTCACCATGAATTATTACCGGAAAATTCCTCTTTACCAGAAAATGGTGGGGATGGTGGCAAGGCTTTTGGCGCCGCTTATGTAAAGGAAAGGGAGGAACGTCTTTATGAAGGGGATTTTGTATGATGCAACGAAGGTGAAGGTTTGCAAGGCTTTTTATGAGATCTGTGATTATGCGCAGCTTTCCCGGGAATGGGCGGACGGGCTCTGGATGGAGATCCTCTCCCGTAGGCCCCTTTATGAGGAGCTGGTCTATTATCTGGAGCATCATACCTTTTTGGATCAGCTCAAGGTAGGCGGCTACGGCCTGTGCGATCTGTATGTATGGCAGATGAACCGCTACAACCTGATCAAGGATACGGGGAAAAACCCGCGTACCTGCAATAAAGAAAAAATGGCCATGCAGGCCTTTCGGACCATGGCGGAGCTGCTGGCAGATCCTGAGAAAAATCTGAAAAAGCTGGAATACGGCCAGGGGACGGACCGGTTATAAGAGGAAGCTGGCAGTGTGCTTTGCCGGCTGTTCTTATATCAGAACAGAGTAAAAGTCTGTCAGGAGATGACAGACCTTTACAGGGGAGTACAAATAGTTAATATAAGGGTATAAGCGAGAGTTGAAGGGGTCTCCCGCTTACATCTATATTATAGTAGATATTGTTGAAAAAGACAATATTTAATAGTACCGAAGTACTACGTCCAAAAGAAGAAAAATTGTGCATTTTGATAGAAATGCAGTACTAAAGTACTATAAATAGAAAGTATAAAAGCCCTGAAAAAAGAAAATAATACTCCTGTAACCTAAATGAAATTCAGGAGGAAACAAATATGTCTAAGAATGATTATCAGAACAACCAGAATCAGGAAAACAAATCCAATCAGAACAGCCAGAACAGCCAGAAGAACAGCTCTTCCAATTCTTCTAACTCTTCTAACTGCAAGGACAGCAACAAGAAGAACAACGAGTTTTAAGTGGATTTGGAAAAAGGGCGCCCTATGGGGCGCCTTTTTTGTGAGTACGGCAGGGCTCTGTTTGTTTTTACAAAAAAAAGAGCTTGTGCTATACTGTAAATGTGGTATACTGCGGATGGAAAGTTTACAAAGGCTTTTACAACAGGGAGTGCCTATGAAACGTTTTGAATTGATTGCGCCCTGCCATTTTGGATTAGAGGCGGTTTTGAAGCACGAAATTACAGAGCTGGGATATGATGTGATTCAGGTAGAAGACGGAAGAGTGACTTTTGCCGGCGATGCCGAGGCGGTCTGCTGTGCAAACATCTATCTGCGGAGCGCCGAGAGAATTCTGATTAAAATAGGAAGCTTTCAGGCGCAGACCTATGAGGAGCTTTTTCAGGGAACAAAAAGCCTGCCATGGGAGGAGTTTATACCTACCGACGGCAGGTTCTGGGTGACCAAGGCGGCCAGTGTGAAAAGCAGGCTGTTCAGTCCCTCGGACATACAGTCGGTGATGAAGAAGGCCATGGTGGAGCGGATGAAAGAGGTTCACCATATAGAATGGTTTTCGGAAGAAGGAGCGTCCTTTCCAATCCGGGTATTTCTGATGAAGGATGAGGTGACGGCGGCCCTGGATACCACAGGGGTTTCCCTGCACAAAAGGGGATACCGCAAACTCACCGCCAAGGCGCCTATTGCAGAAAACCTGGCGGCTGCGCTGATCATGCTGACTCCCTGGAAGAGCGGGAGAATATTGGTGGATCCCTTTTGCGGGAGCGGGACCTTTCCTATAGAGGCTGCTATGATGGCGGCGAATATAGCGCCGGGGGTGAATCGGAGCTTTACTGCCCAGCAGTGGCCCCATCTCATTGCACCCGGGCAGTGGGAAGAGATACGGCAGGAGGCTGCGGAGCAGGCAGATGCCGGCGTGGAGACGGATATACAGGCCTATGATATCGATGAAAACGTGGTGGCTCTGGCCAGAGCCAATGCCAGGATGGCGGGAGTAGAGCATCTGATCCATTTCCAGCAGCGCAGTGTAAAGGATCTAAGTCACAGTAAAAAATACGGGTTTATCATTACAAACCCGCCCTATGGGGAGCGGATGGAAGAGAAAAAAAGCCTTCCCGGGCTTTATGGCATGATCGGGGAGCGGTTTAAGGCCCTCGACTCCTGGTCCATGTATCTGATCACGTCATATGAGAGGGCGGAGGAGGCCATGGGGCTTAAGGCGGCCAAAAACAGAAAAATTTATAATGGGATGATGAAAACTTACTTTTATCAGTTTCCCGGGCCTAAGCCGCCCAAAAAGAAATAACATGAGTTACATAGCAGGAGAATAAATGGAACATAAGCTGATGAAAAGAGCTGCAGTCTGGTGTCTTTGTTTTTTTGCGGCAGCTATGGGGATAATGATATACCTTTCTTTCCAAAAGAGCGCTCTGCCCCCAGGGGCGGAGCCGGTAAGCGCCCAGGCTCAGGAGAAGGGGAGCGCCTCTGAGGATGGGGACGAAGCGGAAGCAGAGACGCAGCGCCCCGAGGCCGGTGCGGAGAAGGATGAGGGGACTGACAAAACCCCTGACGAATCGGAGCAGGGTGATCAGGAAACGGAAGATGAAAAAGAATCCGGGGAAGTACTTTTTCTTTCAGAAGGAGAAGAGGAGGAATTCCAAAAACTGACGTTTTCTGCAGAGGGGGCGGATACCAGTTATCTCAGGATCCCTCTGCCGGATGGCTGTAAAGCCGGGGATATTGCCATCGAGAATTATTATATGGATCAGGAAATGTGGATTTTAATCGACAGGGCCGAGAGCGATTTTTATGCAAAGAACGCCATATCCGGCAATCAGGAGAGCGTCCGGCAGGGGATCTATGAGGAGACGGAAAAAGGCACGAAGCTGCGTTTTAAGCTGACGGGAATTTTTGAATATCATACGATTCTGGAAAACAACGAGCTTTATATCAGCTTTTTAAATCCGAGAGAGGTTTATGATAAAATTGTAGTGATCGATCCCGCCTGCGGAGGTCTGCAGACAGGATATACGCAGGACGGGCTCAGGGAGAAGGAGATCAATCTTGCGATTGCCGGGAAGCTGAAGGAAAAGCTGGACCGGAGCGGGATCAAAGCATACTTTACCAGGATGGATGATGTGAATCCGGGGCAGGAGAGCCGGATCAGGCTTGCCAATGAAATCAGGGCGGATCTGTGCATCCGCATTGAACTGGGGGCCGATGAGGACGGCGCAGTATATGGAACTGCCGCCGTTTATAACGAAGACTATTTTATTCCCGGCTTTGGCAGTATGGAGCTTGCAAAGCTTTTGGAGGAGGAAGTGGTAAGCAGCATTAAGGGAAAGGGGCTGGGGCTTGAAAAGGCGCCGGAGGACGAAGATTTCCTCAGGTATATTACAGTGCCGGCGGCCGCTCTGAAAGCGGGCTATGCCACCAATAAGCAGGAAGCCGCGCTGCTGGTGCGGGAGGAATATCAGGAAAAAATTGCAGCAGGCATTTATAACGCAATTTTAAAGGCCTATGAGTAAAAGGCGGTAAAACTTCTTAATATTATGGAGGGAGCAGGGTTGCTGCGATGCAGGAGATTATTTTTGCCACAGGAAATGAAGGAAAAATGAAGGAAGTCAGGATGCTTCTGGAGGATCTGGTAATGGACGGGGAAAGGGTTATCATCCGTTCCATGAAGGAAGCGGGAATCGATATTCCGATATTGGAAGACGGAAAAAGCTTTTCAGAAAATGCCGCGATTAAGGCGAAAGCGGTGGCCGCCTTTGCGAAGGGCGCTGTTGTGATGGCAGATGACTCCGGCCTGGAGATCGATTATCTGAACAAAGAGCCGGGGATCTATTCTGCCAGGTATCTGGGGGAGGACACCTCCTACCATGTGAAAAACCAAAATCTCATAGAACGTCTTGCAGGGGTTCCCGAAAAGGAGAGGACGGCAAGATTTGTCTGTGCCATCGCCTGCGTGCTGCCGGATGGCAGGCTTTTTATAAAAGAAGCCACAATTGAGGGCTGGATCGGCTGCGAGGAAAGGGGAGAAAACGGATTTGGCTACGATCCGATTTTTATGGTTCCCGAATACGGAAAAAGTACGGCCGAACTCAGTGAAGAGGAAAAAAATGCGATCAGCCACAGAGGAAAAGCGCTGCGGGCCGTAAAGGAAGAGCTTAGATGAAAATATTGATTGTCAGTGACACTCATCGCAGGAACGATAATTACATAAAGGTGCTTGAGAGGGTGGCTCCGGTGGACATGGTAATCCACTGCGGGGACATTGAGGGCAGCGAGTATCTGATTGCGCAGAGCGCCGGATGTCCGGTGCAGATGGTGGTGGGAAACAACGACTTTTTCTCGGATCTTCCCAGAGAGAAGGAGTTTATGATTGGAAAATATAAGGTCTGGCTCACCCACGGTCATAATTATCTTGTCTCTATGGGCAATGCCAATATCAAGAGGGAAGCCAGGATGCGGGGGGTGGATATTGTTATGTACGGCCACACCCATAAGCCGGTGGTGGACAGGGAGGGAGATTTGACGGCAGTCAATCCGGGAAGTCTTACCTATCCGCGCCAGGAAGGGAGAAAGCCCTCCTTCGTTATTATGGATTTGGACAGGAAAGGAGAGGCGCATTTTACGATTAACTATTTGTGAGGAGCGATTTTTTGTTTTTTGATCGAAAGAGGGTTTGACTTACCTTAATTTGCATAATATAATCCTGAATCAGTGAAACTCAATTGCTTTGAACGCTGACAACTGCATATTTAA
>CAJTVL010000106.1 GCA_910579425.1 uncultured Lachnospiraceae bacterium
GCACAAACAAAATCAAGAACCTATCGTCTGCACAGTTTCATTTATGGTGGTGCCAGGTGTGCGGGCATGGAGGTTTACTATGGAATCACAGACAACTTCCAGAGTATCAGCAAATTTAGGCGGGAGGTGGTAAAGAGCCTGTTTAAATGGCTGAACCGCAGAAGCCAGAGGAAAAGTTACAGCTGGGAGGGATTTAACGAGATGCTAAAGGGATATCCATTGGCAAAACCGAGAATCTATGTAAGTGTATATGCAGGATAGCTGTTGAAGAATCAGTTTTGTAAAGAGCCGGATGCGGAAAAGCCGCACGTCCGGTTCTGTGAGGGGCATACCCTGTAAGGGGTATGTCTACTCGACCAACTTTTTTAACATTTTTCATTTTACCTATTGACATTTCTTAGCTGGACTTTCCCTTACGCTATCACTGGATTTGGAGCATAGTTCCCCAAGCCCTTCCGGTAAGTGAAGAGTTTTCGGAAATTCAATGCGCCCACTTTGAACCCAAAGAACAGTTTGCCTCTCACAAGCCCCCTTGGAAGTTTGTCTGTATGGTAGTTCCTACGCAGGCTCGATGGCAGGGTTTCAACTCCATTTCGCAGTCTGGCGTAATTCGACCCCTCTTCCCCACTCATCTTTCGCTGGGTTTTCGCACGGTTGATGGATGTGAGAGACAAAACAAACGCTGAAACGCGTTTCCCTTTCTGCGCAGGGCATTGCTCCCTGTATGGGCAGTTCTCACAGCAGGAAGAAGGAAATGACACCCGCATTCGCCCATTTTTGTATGGCTTGCTGCTGGAAACAGGTTCTATGCCTCCCGGACACGCAAGGATTCTTTTACCATCATCCGACAGCTCAAAGCCCGCATAAAAATCATTTGCTTTTTTCCCCGGCATATTTGTTGAAACAATATGCACATTTTTTGTTTCTGCCAGCTTCTGGTTGCCGGGGGGGGGCGGATAGGCGCCGTCTGTTGCAATGGTTACTGGTTCTTCAGATGGTTCCATTGCTGTAAGGGTATCCTCCAGGAACTGGCTGTCGTTGTATGTGTTCTGTTCAAACTGATAATCCGTTATGACGGAGCCGTTTTCCCCAACGGATTCTTCCAGGTTTGCAACATAGCCCCGGTGTTCTTCCCCTGCTTTGCTGCGGAATGTCGCTTCCGGGTCTGACGGGTTTTGGAGGATGGACGAATCCATTGTCCCATCCTCGTGTGTCGCCAGCCGCCGGTTGCCTTTTTCCCCGACCATCTGCTCACGAATACAGCGGGTAAAGATCTGGTACTCCTTCCAGTCATTATAACGCCCGTCACAGAAAGCAAGGAGGGCATCTGCATCTGTTAAAAGCTGCAGACACTTTTGTGCATAATCGGAGTTCCTGGCATAGTAGAAAACCTGGTTGAAGTCATTATCGTCCGCGTAGTGGAGCAGACTTTCCGGAATCCCTTCCACGAATTCCCTTTTTAGACGGATAACCAGATCCGCGATACAGGTGTAGATCAGTTCCAGACGGCTGAGCTTTTTGATGTTTGCATCGATCATCATAGAATCCATCCGCCTGGTTTTACCGGAAATTTTCATGACCCTGGCAATCTCTTTAGACAGGGAAACAATGCAGGTGTGCATCAGGTCATTGCCGGTTTCCTGCTCATATAGATAGCACCTTTTGCGGAAATGCTGAAGGCTCTTGTCAGAAAGGGGCTGTTCCTCAAAGCTTGTGGTGTGAAGGGCGTACTGGAGCCTGACATCCAGCATGAGCCCCTCCACAATGTCGTCATCGGAATAGTCCAGCAGCTCCTTGATGATGCTTGCTCCGACCATGACGTTTATGGGGGTGTTCGGTCTGCCATTGTTTTCACAATAAAGCACACGGAATGGTTCTTCTTCAATCTTTGGGAAGAGTTCATCAGCGAATATTTTAGCCCATAAGTTTTCCAGGGCTTTACGCTCCCTTGCAGTAAGGGAAAAAAGAGCGTCATCCAGTGTCATCTGCTGTGCAGGGTTTGTAAAAAAGGACATCTTTCACACCTCCAATTTGATACTTATATTTTACCATATGCGGGGTTTGAAAGCCATCAATTGCAATAATATATCAGGGTTGTTTCATGAAGACTTTATCATCTATTTTTCAAATTATGAGGGAAAATGTAATTTAAGATATTGCCTTTGTAAGCTTTTCAACAGCCATTATCCAAAAAAACGCGCAAAGTTCCCCCTATCGTCTGATCTGCATTTTTCGAATTGTCAAGGCTCTGGTTTAGTAAAGGCTTGGTAATGGATCAAAGACCCATTTTAGCGCAACAGAAAAATTATCTGTTATCTCATCAATCACATCTATTACCAACCTTCTGTCTTTTGGGGCATCTATCTGCATCAACCGGATGATGTTATATGCTGTTTTCCGTAACACAGATAATACATTCTTCGATTTCCTTGCTGTACTCCTATCTTCCATGAAGTCCGTATCCAGGACATAATGCAGGCAGTTCTCTATTACTTATCTGAACATTCAGGTAAGCAATCTTATCCGCCGCCTTTTTTTATCCGCATCTTTTTCAGAGGATACCAGAAATACCGGTTCTTATCCATGCTGCCTGAAAAAAGATGCGGATAAAATTTTTTCATAAGCAATCTCCAGCACTGGTTATGATCAAAACATGATATAACTTTTGCTGAAAGGAGATGAATTTTATGAATGTTTATGAAACAAATGTAACTATCGTACTGAAAAAGCTTAATGAAGTTGAGTATGAACAACGGGTCAGGGATTACCACTTATGCGCATACCGCGAATTCAGGCTGTACCTTCAAGAAAAAAACGCTGAATATTCTACTGATTTGGCTCTTGAATGGCTGCGGCTGTCAAAAAAGGCCTGCCTGCCACATGTCTATCAGGAACGTTCACGGTCCATCAAAAAGCTGATGGATGTATTCGAGCTTGGGCATATCAGGCCGCCCCTCCTATCCCGTGAAAAAATTGCTGTCCTGCCCTCTTTGGAGAACTGGCTTGACCAGTTCCTCACCCAAAACAAAGACAATTATACACGCAGCTCCTGCAGGGACTATCGGATGTACTGCCGCCGGTTTCTCAGATTCTTACAGAACAGAGGCATTACGGATTTCAGCCAGTTATCCTACCCTCTCCTGGGTGAGTATGCTGGTCTTCTTCCCGGTGGTGATGCAGGGATTTCTATGACAGGCGTATTCCTCAGTTTCCTCTCTGATGAGGGATGCTGCACTGCCGGACTTTACTGGTACTTCCATTATTACCGTGAGAAGTGGCTTCTACGCCCCGGGGATATTCCCCTGGAACAGCAGGCCCTAATTGAGGCTTTCCGGTCAGAAAACAGGATGCTCCCGCTCGCCCAATACCAGCAAGCCCTTGGACGCTATCTGGAGGTTCTGGAAGAAAAAGTCTATCAGTCCACAATCCTCCTGCATTCCCGGCGTGCCCTCCGGCTGCTTCTTGTATTTCTGGAAATGGGGAACCTCGGATACCATAAGGCAGTGGCAGACCTCTGGTATAAATCCAATGAGCCGAACCTTGGCGGCGCAAAACATATGATAAAAAAAGCTCTGGAGATGTTTGGGGATTATGTGGAGACCGGGCTGCTGAAGGCGTCCCATGTATACCGGTCAGTTTCTCCAGAAACTGTCCCGGAATGGGGAAAGGATGCACTGGATGCCTTTATCCTTCAGAAGAAGAAAGAGAAATATGCAGGGACATCTGTCAGCTTTTACCGGAATGCCTGCATCCGTTTCCTGGCCTTCCTCGACCTGAACGGGGTCCGTTCTTATGCGGAGATAACACGGCCGCATACTTTTCAGTTCAGCATTTCAGACAGCCATAAAACTTCATACAGTAAAAACGCCTACGCATGCAGGATCAGAAAGTTCCTGCGTTTTCTGGAGCGTGAAAAGCTGCTCTGCGTGGCCGGCCTGTATCTGTCACTGATGCCTGCTTCCTCATCAGGCGAACGCCCTGTCATTACCCTGACGGAGGAAGAAAAGGAAAAAATCAGCATCTATATCCGAGATGCCAGGACGCCGCTCCAACTGAGGGACAGCGCGGTCCTGCTGCTCGGAAAAGATATGGGAATCCGGGCATGCGATATCGCAAAGCTGACTTTTGGGGATATTGACTGGAAAAACCGCCTTATTCACTTTAACCAGGATAAAACGGACACTGACCTGTGCTTTCTCATGCCGGTCCAGGTAGGAAATGCCATCTTCGCATATCTCAAAAGCGGAAGGCCCAGACTGGCAGAAACGGATTCTATTTTTGTACAGAGCAAAGCCCCTTATGCCCCGGTAAACAAAGGAGCCTGCCGGGGCGCACTGGAACGGACACTGCCGGGGCGGAAGGTTGCCGGTTCCGGCTTCCATGTAATGAGGAAGACTTTTTCCACAGATATGCTGCGGGGAGGGGCGGACCCCTCCAGCATTGCTGACGCACTGGGACATTCAGCAAATGATACGGTCAGTAAATATCTGGGGCTGGATGAAGAGAAGATGGCACTTTGCCCGCTATCCCTTTCAGAGGCCGGGATTGCAGTGAAAGGAGGCGAATGAGATGGAAACGGAACTGAAAAGCTATACTTATGTAAGTTCCCTGGGCCAACACATGGAAGACTTTATCTGCCTGAAACGCAGCCTGGGCTATAAATACAATGACGAAGCCTATTTTTTGTCCCAGTTTGACAGATACTGGGCGAGTGTCGGTGATGGCTCGGTATTCGTCACATATGAAAACGTCTCCGGCTATCTGGAACAGCGCCAAGGGGAGACCCGCCGCAGCCACAGCCACCGCATTGCAGTATTTACGCAGTTCGCCAAGTATATGCTCCAGATTGGCATCCCCTGTTTTATCCCCAATAAGGGCATCCGGTATCCAAAACCGATCGTCCATATCCTCTCAGATGCAGAGATATCGGCACTGTTTGCAGAGATTGATTCCTATTTCCCCCAAAACGGGGTTCTGCGGAATGTCTGCCTCTGTCAGGGATATAAAGTGATTTTCCGCCTGATCTACTGTTTAGGGCTGCGGCTGTCCGAGGCATGCTCCATCAGAATTTCTGATATTGATTTAAGGAACGGGAGGCTTTATCTGAAAAAAGGAGCAAAAAAAGAAAAAGAACGTGTCGTCTATGTAGCTGGGGACCTGCTGGCGCTGGTGGCAGACACGGTTGAAGCCAATAAGAGATGTCTGGGAACCGAACCATCATGGCTGTTTCCTGGATATCGTCCAGAAAAGCACATATCCATCCACACCGTGGACAAACGATTCAATACTGCTTGGTCAGGGACTCCTTTTGCAGAAGCTTGTGAAAAGAAGCCCACTGTACACTCCCTGCGCCATACATTTGTGGTAAAACGCATGAATCTCTGGATGGAACAGGGAATTGATTTGAACAGGATGCTGCCATATCTGAGCAGGTTCTTGGGGCATATGTCATTCCACGAGACCTATTACTACTACCATATGGTTTATGAAGCTTACCGTATCATCCGTGCAAAGGATACCGTTTCCGACAGTGTCATACCGGAGGTGAGAGACAAATGAATACTAAAAAACTGGATCACGCATTATTCTTTTCCATGACGCTTGATTTTCTGGAAACCTATCTGGTTAAGGAAAAAGATGGGAGCGCACATACCCGAAAAAGCTACAAGGAGGCGTTAAGTATATTCCGCAGATATGTAAGCAGCGAAAAACAATGTTCCATAAAAACCTTCCGCTTTTTGGACTGTACTTACGATTTTGTGCTGGACTACAGGAACTGGCTTTATGATGTAAAGAATTGTAGCGCATCAACGGCCAACCACCGTCTGGCAGTGCTGAAATCTTATATACAGTATGCTACCGCCAGAGACCTGGCAGTCCAGCAGATTGCTTTTTGTGTTGAGGAAGTCCCTTTTCTGCGGGTGCCCAAAAAGCTTCGGCCAATACTGAGCAAAGACCAGTTATCTGAGTTGTTTATGCTTCCGAAAAATACGCATTTGGGAAGGCGGGATCTGATGATACTCGTCCTCCTTTTTGATACTGCGGTCAGGGTAGAGGAACTGGTAAAACTAAAAATCGAAAATGTCATTCTTTTTGTCATGGAACCGTATATACTGGTTGAAGGGAAAGGAGGTAAGGAACGGACAGTGGCTCTTAGCAGTAAAACCGTAGCTTTGTTAAAAGACTATATGGAAGAGTTCCACACGGGAAATACCTACGGCCCTCTCTTCTATACGGTTATAAGAGGCGAGAAAGGAAAAATGTCAACACGGAATGTAGAGCGGCTTGTAAAGAAATATGCTGATATTCTCCGCGGCCAGGTTCCGGGGGTTCCTGAATCAGTATATCCTCATATGTTCCGCCGGACACGGGCCAGCGGCTTATATCAGGATGGAGTGGATATCAGCCTGATATCCAAAGTACTTGGGCATTCTTCTATCGAAACCACAAAGGATCATTATGCAATCCCTTCATTGGAGCAAAAGAAAGCAGCCATGGAAAAAGGCAGTACATGTGAACCGGGAATGCAGCAAGAACAGCTGTGGCCTGATGATGAGGATGAGCTTGCCAGGATCTGTGGGCTGACATAAAACGGTTATCCGCATCTTTTTTCAGGCGGCATGGATAAGAACCGGTATTTCTGGTATCCTCTGAAAAAGATGCGGGAGGCTGTAAAAAATTCTGTGTCTATGGGTAAAAATCTTTGTTGATAGGAACCAGATATGTAAAAATTTGCTGTCGAATAACATTACTTTTGTGTTGTCGAAATTCTTTTCTAATTATAGTATTGCCAGCTTATTTATTTCTATACACATTTCAAATTTTTTGCACACCAACCAGGCATCAGCAGAAAGAAAATGGTATGTGGGCGCTGCCCACACCTGGCCTCCGGAATAAGGCTGGTTTTTTCTGTCAATACTGCTAATGCCGATGGAATAAGGCCGGGACATTTCTTGATAAGATCTGGTGTCCCGGCTTTTTCCTTTTACAGGTACTGGGTAAGCCTGTCCCCATAAAGGACTATCATCTGGTTTAACGCCTGATCCCAGTTCCTGTAGCGCTGCGTCCATTTTTTGACCACGTTCCCACTGGCAAGATAAAGCATTTTTTCTAAGGAACTGTCACTTGGGAATACGCTTTTTGCCTTAGTCACTTTCCGGCACTGGCGGTTGAGCCCTTCTATGATATTTGTGGTGCTATAACGACATCGTTATAGTACCACTTATACCGACAAAAAAACTATGCCGACCTTTCTTTGGATCCAGCCATCCGCTGAAATCCCCAGAAAAATGTCGGCATAGTTTTTGTATTTAAGGAAAATATCCTTCATCATAGAAAGAAAAGGAGGTTGCTGAAGGTAGTGTCAAGTAATCTATGAAAAACTGAGTTGAAAAAAATAGGCTCACTCGAACCTTGAAAACTGCAGATATTAGTGAGTTAAGCCCTTGGGGCGTTGCCCCAAACCCCACAAGGGACCAGTCCCTTGACCCATTTTCGGGCCCTGCCCGAACCCGTCCTCGCCGGAAGGCAGGAAAAGGGCGCAAATGCCCCTTTTCTGCGGAACAGGATCATCCGTGGGCCTTATGTCAATAGACTTTCGCGGCATATCCTCACCGCCTAATGGCGGTTCCGGTATTCCACGGTTCTATGGACAACAGCCCCGCTCCGGTGTGGCAGTACCGTTTTTCTGCATATTCAGGATGGTTTGCTGACCAAGGAAGATGAGAAGCTGCCACTTGCCTGGCATGTTGTCGGCACCCTGCAGCATTTCCACCTCGTTGAGGACTTTGTATTTGTTATGCTTGTGTGGGCGCAGAAAGTTGTAGTAAGCGACCCAGAGAGCCAGGTCATAATTAGCCCCTTCGATGTTGTCAAAGCCGTTTGTATGACGGTAAGAAGCCTTATAGGTGCGGTTGAGTCGCTCGATCATCTGTTTAAAGGGGCGGTGCTCCGTAGAGACAGCGTCATCATTGGTAAGTCCGATGACTTGTGTGACCTTGAACGTAAAGTCTTTGCCGAGCCTTTTCGCGAATTCCATAGCGGCAAGGGGATAGGCGCTATAGCCGTCAGCGATGAACTTGAATTTTTCAGACAGCTTTGTAATTCCCAGGAAGGCCATACGCATGGCGAGGATGCAGGGGCCAACGCCGCGGTTATCGGATACCTGGTAGCCGATGATGGAACGGGTAGCCGCGTTCATAATGAGCCAGACATAGGTTTTGATACCGCGGATTTTGATGTAGGTTTCATCAGCGGTGAACACATCTCCCTTTTCGTAGGGATATTGATCAACAAAGGGTTTGATGCAGACAGCGGCGCTCTTGCAGTAATTGGCAATCTGCTGGTGGGAGATGCTGATGTTGTAGAGGTCTTTCAGGGCCTGAGAGGTTTTACGCAGGGAGAGGCCAAGGTTGACATGGAGTGTCAGACACAGGGACATGACATGGGCGTTATGCTTAGAGAATTTGAAGGAAGAGGCGTTTTTGGGCAGGGAGTTTAAATCCATGCGAAAGAAATCCATGGTAAACTCACGGTAGATATAGTGGAGTTTATATTTATTTTTGCCGTAAGCCTCTTTCAGGTCATCCTGCCCCACATTTTTAAGGTTGTGGAGATAGTAAGGACATTTAGAGTTCACGCATTTGTGGAGGATGAAGTGTTTGCGTTCTTTCTTTTGGACGAGGGCGTTGCCACAGTGAGGGCAGCGCAGTTTCAGGGAAGAGAAGCGGCTTTCGGTGGGAGAGAATCTGGCGGAGCAGACCTTACAGAGAAGCTGTCCTTTGGAACCATTGTTTTTGTAAAGGAAGGGCTTTGGGGCATCACAGCGTGGGCATGTAGAGTCCTCGGGGATGTCACATGCAGAGTGACGGCAGACAGGGCGGATTTTCTTGCCATAGCGTTTATAGTAGTAAGGGATGAGATCTTTGAAAGTCCAACCCTGTCGGAAGTCGGTGACCAGAGGGAGAGAATCGATCTTGAATTTTTGGTATTTGGGGGAATGGGAATCATCAAAAGCCCATTGTTTCAGAGGGATATATCTGCAGATAAAATGGATTAACCAGCAGTTTTGCTGGTAAAGGGATTGAATGAGGGAGAGTAAAAAGGGAATAATATCCATAAGCAGTGATTTTCCTTTCAGTGTTTGTGGGATGGTAATAGTATTTACACAAAAAAGGGAGGTCATTGCTTTTTCTTTTGAAAAAATGTGATAATCCCTGAAAATACAAGGTTTATAACAAAAAAATGAGGTAGTAAACTTGACACTACCTTGTCTGGAAAGGAGGGAGTGCAGATGATGAATGATTCTTTGTTCACTTTAGCAGATCAGTTTGTTGCATATAAAAGGCAGAATGGGCGCGTATACCAGACAGGCGCTTATTATCTGGAAAAGTATATCCAGTTTGCATCGGAAACCAACCCGGAGATCACGGTTCCAGACAGAAAAAGTGTTCAAGGTTTCCTTGAGAAATATGAAGATGCCCCGGGAAGCCTTTATAATGCCGCTGCATTTCTGCGTGAATTCAGCCGGTATCTCATCGCACGAGGATATCCGGATGCATATCTGATCCCGGCAGGGAGAACCCGGCTTCCAACACCGGTCCCGCCTTATTTTTTTACAGGGGAAGAGATCTCCGCATTTTTCCGGGAATGTGACAGCATCAGGGATGACCCGCATCATAAAGGCCGCCATCTGGCGCTTCCTGCCATGTTCCGTCTCCTGTACTGCTGCGGCCTCCGCTGTAAAGAAGCCCGTGTGCTTGCCAGAAAGGATGTGCATCTGGATAAAGGTTATTTTGATGTCCTTCAATCCAAAGGCCCCAAAAGCCGCAGGATCTATATTTCAGGAGAGCTTACGGAATATCTGGATGGTTATGACCGGCAGATCAGCCGCCTGTTCCCAGACCGCAGGATATTTTTCCCAAGCAGGGCTGACAGCCCATATGGCGCTGCCATGCTTGAAAAAAACTTTCTGCGGTTCTGGTATTCTGCTTTCCCGGAAAAGAAAGATTCCGGGGTAAGCATCCGCGCATATGATTTTCGTTATCCAAACTTAAATAAAATCCAAACCTTTTGGATGAAGTACGGAAACTACAACAAATACCGTCTGAAAAGGTTTGGATTTTATTTTTATCTTCTTTTCCTGATACCGCAGAAATCTACAAGGGAGCCGTCAGGATTTTTCCATTTTGCACATACCTTTTTGTCATTTTCATCTTCCAGGGTAGCAAGTGCCTTTGCTTTCTCTTCAGCCATGATGTCCAGATAGACCATCGTCGTCTGGAGCTGCTCATGGCCGAGCAGAAATGAAATCTGTACGATGTTCATCCCGTCCTCCAGCCAGTGGGAGGCCTTCCCGTGGCGAAACTGGTGCGCGTGGAGCCCCAGCGGCACATCACCGCAGACCTCATGGGCTGCCTTTGCATATTTCCTCAGCATCCTGCTGATGGCGGGCTGGGTCAGTTTTCCATGGCACCCAGTATTACGGGAATAAAAAACATAGGCTTCCGGATCCGGCGTTTCCCCATGAAATTCTGCCAGGTACCGCTTTAAATGGGCGACAGCTTTGGGCAGCAGATAAAGGGTGCGGATCTTATTACCTTTACCGATAATGACTGCATATGGTTTTTCGCCCGATAAATGGAGCTGGCTGTTCTTCATCGACAGAATCTCATCAAGCCGGGCAGCGGTGCTGTAAAGCAGAACCATGAATGCCATATCCCGGCGCCCGGTCCTGTTTAAAGGGTCAGGGGCATCCATCAGTGCCTTTACCGCTTCCCGTGTCAGGCCTTCCACTTTCTTTTTCTGGCATTTCCTGCGCGGGATCTGGGCCGCCTCCAGGTAAAGATGCAGGTAAGCCACATCCCGGCTGCCCAGATATTTTAAAAATGTCCTCAGGGACGCCAGCCTGTTATTGCAGCTCTGTGGGCTGCATCCCCTGGATTCCCGTAACCAGACAAGCCATTCTTCTATGACTGTATGCCGGAAGCAGTCTGCGTTCAGGCTGTCACTGCGCACTTTTTTCTCATCCTCCAGAAAAGACAGGTACAGCACGATTGCGTCCTGATAGGATTTCAGGGTGTTCATACTGTTAGTTTTCTGGGAAAGGACATAGCCGTCCAGGAACTCTGAAATATATCTGGCTATCAGGATGCTTTCTTTACCAGGCTTCTTCATCTGTGGGCACCTCCGGCATCATCCATTCCGAGCTGGCTTGTGTCTGTTCCTTTATGATCTCCGAGAGCCCGGGGACAATCGAATAGTAGTATTTCGTGCTCTCCACTGTGGTATGCCCCATGCTTTTGCTCAGGAACACCAGCCTGTCATGGAAGCTGAAGCCCTGTCCCACCCACCGGTTGATGTTTGCCACGGCATAATGGTGCCGGAATTCGTAGGCGGTGGCATGGGATGTGTTCACTTTGCGCCACAGCAGGTTGAAGTTTTTGGTCACCCATCCCCTGTTAAAATGGGAATTCCGTATTGAGGGGAAGAAATATTCCCTGCCAGGCGCAAGCTCTTCGACAGCTTTATCATATCTTCGCATGACCTCCAGCATGGAGTCGTGCAGGACAATGTAATGCTGGTCATGCCCCTTGGAATACTGGATGTCCAGGATACCCTTTTCAAGATCCACATTTTCCCTGGGGAGCAGCCTTGCTTCGTTTGTGCGGATCCCGGTGCTGTAGAGGAGCCGGAAAAAGACAGGAATGGACATTTTCCTTATGAAAGTCTCCTTTCGGTTGTTGATAACAGGTATATGGTCACACTCATGGAAAAAGCGGCTGAGTTCCTCCTGCGTGAAAACATGGGGGATATAAGTCCGCCGTTCTTTCCGGGGGATCTGTGGGGGCTGTACAGGAGAGAGACCCCGGCTGTTCAGGAAACGGACAAAACTGTCCACCACATAGATCCTTGATCGGCAGGAATTGTTTGTTTCCGTGCCCCGCTGGCGGCACCAGCCGTCAACCATTTCCTGTGTCAGCGCGGTATCTTCCGGATAGTTTTCCTGGCAGTAGCGGTCGAACAGCATCAGGTTCTCTTCATAGGA
>CAJTVL010000107.1 GCA_910579425.1 uncultured Lachnospiraceae bacterium
TGATTAAATATGCAGTTGTCAGCGTTCAAAGCAATTGAGTTTCACTGATTCAGGAGATATTTTTAATATGATGCTGCGCTTCTGCGGAATCGTTTCCGTCCTATTCTTCCTGGCATGTGAACTGATCCCCTCTCCGCTCATGCATATTTTTACCCATGACGAGGGGCTGATTGCCATTGGCAGCTCCTATCTGCGCATTGCAGGCTGGTCCTATCTGCTTACGGGCATTTCCCAATGCTATCTGGCTATGATGAAAGTCTCTGAGCATGTAAAACCCGGCGCCGTCATCAGCTCCTGCGCCGTACTCCTCAATATCGGTTTGAATGCGGTATTGATCTTCGGATTACTGGGGGCTCCGAGAATGGAGGCCAGAGGCGCCGCCCTTGCCACCACGATTTCCCGTGTTGCAGAGCTTTTGCTCTGTATCGCAGTGTCCGCAAAGGCTTCCTGTATCCGCCCTGCATTCGGAAGGTTTCTGAAACTCCCGAAAGGGTTAAAATCCGACTTTATAAAGCAATGCCTGCCTCTTTTAGGCGGCTCCTTATGCTGGGGAATCGGATTTACCTCTTATACCGCCATTATGGGACATATGGGCAGCGATGCCGCGGCGGCAAACTCAGTGGCTGCGGTTGCCCGGGATCTGATCTGCTGCATGTGCAATGGGATCGGCAGTGCGGCCGGAATCATTGTGGGAAATGAACTGGGCGCAGGACGCCTTGAAACAGGCAAAGCATATGGCATAAAGCTTAAAAATATCTCCTATCTCATCGGATTTATTTCCACCGGCCTTGTGCTTGCAGTGACGCCTCTGGTGGTAAATATGGTGATTCTCACCGCTCAGGCCAGAAAATACCTTGTAGGGATGATGGTGATCATGTCTGTCTATATGATCGGGCGCTGTGTGAATACCGTTACCATAAACGGAGTCCTGGACGGAGGCGGCGACACCATATTTGACATGTACAGCCTGATTGTCTGTATGTGGCTCATTGCCATTCCCCTGGCTCTGATGGGAGCTTTCGTTCTGCACTGGTCGCCTCTTGCGGTTTACGCCTGCACCTGCCTGGATGAGGTGGGAAAAATCCCCTGGGTCATGCTGCGGTTTCGGAAATATAAATGGGTGCAGGATTTGACAAGGTAACTTCCGTCCTGCCAAGTCCATACACCCACTGTGTTTCTTTTTCTTACATATCCTTCAGCCGGAATCTGGCTGCCAGTTCCTTGAGCACCGACGCCTGCCGGAAAGTTCCTCGCTGGCCGCCGCGCTGGACTCTGCCGCTTCAACGGCCTGCTGCTTTGCATAGTCCGCATTCAGCTTCCGCCTCTCTCTTTCTTTGTCTGTTTCCTTTCCAAAAATTGTAACACAACCGTCAGAAAAATGAAATCCTTTTTGCGTTCTCCGCCCTTACATTTTTCTGCCGCTGTCTCAGGGAAACAGAATCTTATTAAGGCTCTCGGCCTGACCGGTTTTTCCTTCCGCCGCAAAAACGTTAATTCTGTGTATATCGCTGCTTCTGTCCTTAAACGCCGGGAACAAAAAACCGCACTCGGCCTCTCCCGGTTCATAGTCCCCGCCCACCGGGCACACTGCGCAGATCAGGAACCGGTAGACCTCCTCGGATTCCCACAGACTTTCTTTATCGCCGGCTTTGAGAGGCACGTCGTAGCTGCCATGGAAAAAATAGATCGCATAGCTGCCGAGCGTCTGATATTTACTCCCAAACTCCTCATAAAATACGTCCAACATGGCGTCATTTTTCAGCCCGCACTCTCTTAAGGCCATAAGCATCTGCCAGATACTCCCCGGCTTTCGGTCCCCTTCCCTGAAAACATACTCCTTTAACTCTGTGTTTGTTTCCGAAAAGGGCACCGCCTTTGCAATGGCAAGGTTTGCCTGCTGGTCCTTTAAAGACAGCTTCTGAAAATGCTTGTTAAAGGTTCCGTCTACAAATCCCTCTTCATCCATGTAGGCTCCTGCGATTCTGTCAAAGCAATTCCGCTTCAGCGTCATCCTCCTGGTCAGTTCCAGCATATCTTCACGGTTAATCTTATCCATCTC
This sequence comes from uncultured Lachnospiraceae bacterium, assembly GCA_910579425.1. Taxonomy (GTDB): domain Bacteria; phylum Bacillota; class Clostridia; order Lachnospirales; family Lachnospiraceae; genus Suilimivivens. The sequence goes on from CAJTVL010000107.1 coordinate 2,060, forward strand.
TGTTCTGCCTCCTGTATGATACCGCCGGATTTTCTGCGTCATCATAGATTGATCTGCATTTCATCCGGCATCGGCCAAAATCCCAGCTTTTCGTACAGAGGTCTGCCCTGCTCCGAAGCGCCAAGCCGCACCCGCCCTACTCCCCACTCCTTTGCCGAGTGCAGGCAGTTTCTTACCAACTGCTCCGCCAGCCCCTGCCCGCGATGTTCCGAAAGGGTAAATACATTGTGTATATACCCGATTCTTCCGCTCGGGTTCGCCTGAACCGGCATCTCCTTGACACAACAAAGCATGGCACAGGAGACTATCCTCTCTTTCTCCTGTGCCAGCCACACCACAGCCGTGCCGTCCGCTATACCCTCGGTCAGATAATCCTTCACCGCCCGGACAAAGTCCGGCCCGCCCGGGTCCCTTTCATCAACTGCTGAAAATCCTGGCGGATTTCGACCAGTTTGTCCACATCCTTCACTTCCGCCCTGCGAATGACCATAAAACCATGCCTCTTTTCTTTTGTTAACAAATTATTTTTCGTCTCTCCCAGGAGGCTTGCTGCCGTATCCCGTAAGCAATGCCGCCGCCAGCACCGCCAGCATACAGAGCGAATAGAAATTCACAAAAGGCACCGAGGCCGGCGCCACGGCAAAGCCCTCCCCAAACTGGGCTGAAAGCTGGGCCGGAATCACACAGTGTACCGTCCAGGGCGCAAGAAAGCAGAACACACAGCCCGTACAATCCAGCAGGTTTGCCCGGCGATACCGGTTCACCCCTGCTCTTTCCCCGATTTCATTGACCAAATCCCCAAGAGCCACGATCGCCACCGAAATCACGCCTGTCACCATGCTCAATATGCCCACGGACAGAACAATCGTCACCTCGCTGCTGCGTTCCTTTTTTGCAAAACGCTCTAAAAGCCCCTTCACATCTTCAAACAGGCCGCCGCACTCCAGCACACCCAGAAGAGAAAACACAGCCACCAGCATAGCCACCGTGCCCGACGTCCCCGAAATGGCATCTATGACCGCTCCCGACACGGAAAAACCGCCGGGAAATGCGATCAGATCCTCCGTCCTGTAAATTCCAAAGAGCAGCCCGACAGCAATTCCCGCCAGAATTCCCCAGGACAGAGCCGTAATCAGATGCTTTCTCATCATGCACAGGACTATGATCACCAGGGGAACCGCCAGCATCACCAGACTGACCGGGTTTGCCTCCCCTCCCGCTGCCTGGGTGGCCGCGCCCCCTTCCCTGGTTTTGGAAAACAGCAAAAACAGGATCATTGCTCCTGCTGCCGCAGGCAGGCTGTAGCGGGTCCTGGTTTTCACCACGGTTCCCAGATCCGCATGCTGCGTGGCAGAAGATGCTATAGTGGTATCCGAAATGGGCCCTAAATTGTCCCCAAATGCGGCTCCCGACACGATAGCGCCGATCATAAATTCCGGCGCCGCCCCTGCCATCACTCCTACCGGGAACAAAATCGGAATCACCACAAAATAAGTTCCCACTGAGGTTCCCGTGGCAAAAGCCAGCACACAGGTGATCAGAAAGGTGGCCGCCACAAAAAGCTTCCCCGTAAAGCCTGCCGCCACCACATAGGCCGCAATGGTCTGCACCGCCCCGCTGGCGGAGATCAGCCTGCCCGAAACCGCAGCCAGTATCACCGCCAGCACGATCACCGCGAACATGGGCTTACTCAGGCCATAGACCAGGGCCTCCCCATAGGCCTTTTCATCCTTTGCAAAAATAACTCCCGTCACCAGCGCCGCGAAAAAAGCCAGCACATATCCATTCACATTGGACTGGCTCACTGCCGCCCATCCAATCATTGCCGCCGCGACAAGAAGCGGCAGCAGCTTTCCTGCCTTTCCGAAACGAAATTCTATTCTCCTGGATTCTTGTTCCATCTCCATACTCCTTTGTGATAAATTAAACTGCGCTCACAGTATAGCATTATCAGAACAAAAAATCTATAGATCAAAACGGATTATCCTGGGATTCCAGGACGATTTTCTCAATCACAGCATTCTCCTCCAGCGCTTCCGCCAAAAGCGTAACTTCTCCTCCCTGATCAAAGAAAGCGTCTGGAAGCCAGACCCTGTCCGGGCTGCCGCTGCACACCGATATATCAGGCATATCACAGCCGACAAAGATTCTCCCCAGGATCAGGCCGCCCCCCAGAATCAAAATTTTGACTCCTTTTCCCTCAAAGCTGATCCAAAGCTTTTTCCGAGAAAGCGTGTCCGGAAGGTAAAAGCTGATCTTTCTGATTTCTCCCAGGGGAATGTGAACGGGGATCTCCTCCTCCCCGCTCGCGGCCGGTTTCTCACTCTTCCAGTTATCTGCCGGGTACAGGGCGGCCCTGCAATCCTTGATCTCCTGGGCGGATACAAGGAAAATATGTCCCATAAGGGGATTCATTTCCGAAACCGTGCAGGCAAGTGTAATTCTCTCCCTACGCCCCTGCTCCGTGGCCTCAGATATGTCCAGCCAGGGATTCTGTGCAGTCAGCTTTCCCGCTATCGCGCCGTTGATATACACCCTGACAGGAATTTCCCCTCCCTCCATATGCAAAAAACGATGGGAACCATTTTCCGGCATCTGTATTTCTTTCTGGTACACTTGCATCTCTTCCAGCGGCAGTGGCAGTCTCTCTCCAAAATCCGCCGCGACTGTCCATTCCCGTAAGAATAAACGCAGGGAATCGACCTCCGCTTCCGGAACCACATGATACTGCCAATTATATTGTATATCCCTTCTTTCCACTGTTCCAAAGGCTCTGCCGATCCCTTTCAGGCTCCCAAGAACAATCACGGGATAACCGATCCCGTGGCCACAGTTGTGCCCCCAGCTTTCCGTCCGCACAACCGCCCTGCTTCCTCTGGCGGGAATACACAGCATGCCTCCTTTTCCGTATAGTGCCGGGCAGGGCCTGCCGTCCACACTGACCTGCACAATATCCGCTGCGCCGTCCAGAAGAATTTCCTCTGTGCCCTTTGGCAGTTCAAAGGTATAGACAACCGTACCGTTATAGAGTCCGTAGTTTTCCATAGGGGCTATCCTGCAGGCTTTGGCACAAGCAGGAAAATGAAAGCTTTCCGTCTTTACCCAATCCGCCTTTGTCGTTTTTTTCTGTCCCTCCAACAGTTCTTCAAAGGCCGGCAGATACGCCGTTTTCATTCTGGCCGCTTCCTGCCGGGAAACCGCTTTTACCAGAAGCTGTCTTTCGTCTTCTGCAGTCAGCACCTGCTCCTGCCCGGGCCGGATCATCCACTCTTTTTCTCCGATCCGTATCCGGGTGCCGCTTCCCTCTCCATACAGAATCAACAGCCAGCTCGCTTCTCCTGTTTTTTCCACAGACAATAGTTCCATGGAAGAGCAGATAATCTCGGCGTCATCCATCTCCCATATCGTAAGCGGAACCCTGAACGGCAGGATCAGGGTTGATTCTCCCTCGACCCGAGTCGTCAAACGCATCCCCTCAAAGGTTATGGAAGCCTCTCCCCCATCCGCTCCCACATTGGGAATACAAAGCAGAGCTCCTCCGCTTTTAAGCTCCATCACAGCCTTACGAAACGCCCTGCCTGTATAATTCTCTTCTATCTCCATATCACGATCGAATACAGGGCTCCCCGCCGCAAGCTCTTCTCCCAGTGCGGCAATCAAATTCCCCATCAGCCGCGCTTCCAGATATTCCTCCGTGACCCTTCCGTCCGATCTTATCATTGCGCCATGATCGTAGTCATTGGTCATATAAGAAACCGGTTTCTCCCTGCTGTTTCCCCAGGTACTGATTCCATTATAGCAGTCATAGTTTGCGCTGGCCGTCTGACAATAAGGGCTGATCAGCCTGATCCCCCCGATCAGCTCCCGTCGCAAGAAATAGTGCCTGCGCATGGTCTCTGTGGTCAGAAGAGGCCATTCTGTCCCCTTCAGCTTGCTCCAGATGATCTGCAGTCTTTCCTCAAGAGCCGGATACTCCGGCGCGGAATAGATATTAAATGCGGGGTAAACCTTCTCTGCCGTCGCGCCGCTGTAATCCATATCCAACTGGGAAGAGGTGCAGACCACCCTGGGAATTTGGATTTGGAATTTCTCCGTCATTTTGACCAGAGCCTCCAGATACAGCTTAGGCTCCCTACATTGATAAATATCCAGCTCATTTTCAAGCTGTAACAGGATTACGCTTCCTTCCCTCCCAAGCTGCCGCCGTTCCAGAATCGGCAAAATTTTGTCGAACCATTTTTCTACTTCTTTTAAATAGGCACTGTCATATTGGCGAAGCTGCTCCTGCCTGAGTTTGAGCCCAAGCCAGGCAGGCAGCGCGCCTCCATCCCATTCAGAGCATATATAAGGGCCGGGACGCGCCACCACGTACAATCCATTTTCCCGGGCAAGCGCAAGGAAACGATCCACATCTCTCATCCCTGAAAAATCCCATTTTCCCGGCGTCAGCTCATGAAAATTCCATGGGATATATACGTCTATGGCATTGTACCCGCATGCCTTTAACTGCCGCATTCTCTCCTCCCAGTATTCCTGCGGTATCCGGAAATAAAAAAGGGATGAGGAAAGCAAAATCACCGGCCTTCCGTTTATCATCAGAGCATTTTCCTTTAATTCAACAGGCTTCATAAATTCTCCTTCCTATCACACTACTTGATTGCATCGCTTCCTGCATTAATGCTGATTTCAAACATATGCTTTTGTCCCAGGAAAAACAGAAGCACCATGGGAATTACCAGGATCATGGCAGCCGCCATCATGAGATTCCACAGCGGAAGCTGGCCTGCATGTCCCACTGCGGAAAGAATCTGTACACCAATGGACAGCGGATACTTCTCCGTCTGGTTCAGATAAATCATAGGCTCAAAAAACCAGTTCCAGTTTCCCATAATTGCAAAAATAGCCACCGCTGCCAGTGCTGGCTTGATCAGCGGAAGAATAATCCTGGTATAGATCCCCCAATATGTCATACCGTCTATCTGCGCCGCCTCGTCTAGGGAGATGGGCAGTCTCATGATAAACTGTCTGAGCATAAAAATATAAAAGGGCGAGCCAAACAGATTGGGGATGATCAGCGGCAGCATGGTATTAATCCAGCCAAACTTCTTAAAAATCATAAACTGCGGTATCAATGTCACCTGTGTGGGTATCATCATGGTACTGAGCAAAATCATAAACGTAACACTTTTTCCCCTTGCCCGAAATCTTGCAAAGCCATATGCCACCATAGATGAGGAAATCAGCGTAAACACCGTATTTGCAATGGTAAGAATCAGACTGTTTCCCAGCCAGATCGGTACGTCGCTCTCCGTGAAAATTCTGATGAAATTCCCGATCTCAAATTCATGGGGAAAGATCGTATAGGCTGCTTTGTTGGCTGTAGCATCACTGGCAAAAGCAATACTTATCATATAGACAAAAGGGATCAGAAAAAGGATACTGAAAAAAATCAGGACAGCGTAAATGATCAATTTCTGAAAATGTGAGATATTTTTTGTCATTTTCTCTCCTCCTCATAATACGTCCATAACGCGGAAGACTTAAACACCAGCATGGTAAAAAACAAAATGATGACCAGAAGAACCCACGCAATCGCAGAGGCATATCCCATCTTATAATCCCGAAATCCCTTAATATATAAGAGCTGTACGATAGACAAAAGGCTGTTTTCCGGCCCGCCTCCGCTTCCGGTGCTTCCCCCGGGCATCAGCGCGTTGGTGCCAATCACATATACCTGCGTGAAAACCTGCAGGGAATTAATAATCCCCATCACCACATTATAAAAAATAACCGGAGAAAGCATTGGCACCGTAATATAACGAAAGCACGTCCATTCTCCCGCTCCGTCTATCCTGGCCGATTCATATAATTCTGCCGGAACACCCTGCAGCCCTGACAGAAGAAGGATAAACGCAGTGCCAAGCCCCCACAGAGACATCATAATCAGCGCCGATTTTGACCACTGGGCGCTCAAAAACCATTTTGGCCCCTGTATCCCAAATAACCCGAGAAGACTGTTTACAGGCCCTTCCGGTGCAAGCACTCTGAAAAACAGAAGAGAAGTTACCACCACCGGCACAAGGGTGGGGATATAGAAAATCGTCCGGAATACCCGGCTGCCTCTTAGCGGATAGTTCAGCAATACAGCCACAAACAAGGACAGTATGGTACTCAGAACCATGTAGATTATGGCATAGTATAAGGTGTTATACAGGGCTTTCCAGAACATATCATCCGACATCAGCTTCCCATAATTTTTCAGCCCTACAAAACTTCCTGTCTGAAACATATTCCAGTCTGTAAAGCTATAATAAAAGGAAGTCAACATCGGCACCGCTGTAAAAATACAAAAACCGATCACCCATGGACTGACAAAAAACCAGAACCACAGGGTTTCTCTCCTTTTCAGCTTCCTCCTCTTTTTACTCATGAATTAATCCCTTCTTTCTATAAATAAAATATGCCTTAAAAGCCTGTAATAAGTGAGCCCACCGGGCACACTTAGAAAAAGGAGGGAAATGCTTCCCTCCTTCCCCTGACTCCACAATTCTTTTTTATTCCTCGTTGATCCTTTTTTCGATATTGTCAAGCGCAGTCTGAGGGTCAACAGTTCCGTCAAATACTCCGGCCATTTCATCACTGAATATGGTATCCCAGGAAGACCAGTTCGGCCCAACAGGAGGCGTATATACCATTTCACCGGAACGGCCAAATACCCCTAAGTCAACCTGTTCGCTCGTCCAGTTTGCATTTTTGAAAGTGTCAGAATTTAATACCTCCAGATTCGCCGGAGCATCCTCTAAATTCTTCACGATCACATTCTGTGCCTCCACATCCGTCATAAAGTTGATAATGTCGAACGCAATATCCGGATTTTTGCAGGTTGACGAAATCGTCATAGCACTGCCGAAGGGAGCCGTTACCTTTTTGTCTCCGCCAAAGGCTTCCACTACGTCATAGTTAAAGTCAACATCCTGCAGGCTGCTGAAGAACCAGAGTCCATTCTCCACCATACCGATTCTTCCCTGAGCAAACACTGTGCCAGCCGATGCTCCTGAACCCATATTTGCATATTCTTCTCTGGTAGGCATCACATCATGAACCGTTGTCAGCTCCTGCAAAAAGGTAAGGCCCTTTACACTCTCTGGAGAGTTAATCACAAGATTTCCGTCATCGTCAATGACTCTCCCGCCTGCCTGGTAAATCCAGTTCATCCAGTAAGGCCACCATGTTTCCGAACCAAATCCCCAGGTCTCATCCTCTCCGCTGCCGCCGGTCATAGCCTTGCTGGCCGCCAACATATCCTCCCAGGTCCAATCCGAGGTAGGATAAGCAACCCCTGCCGCATCAAACATATCTTTATTGTAGAAGAGAACCATAGAACCGCCACGGTCGGCAATGCCATATAATTTGCCGTCATAGGAATAGGTGTCAACCGCTGTCTGTCCTACACGTGCAGTCACGTCAATTCCGGCCTGTTCAACATAATCGTCCAAGGGAAGCAAAAGCCCCTTTGATGAAAAGCTGTGAACATCTTCTGCCAATACCACAATATCCGGCGCTGTCCCGCCGGCAAACATGGTATTCAGCTTCTGAATATGGTCTGACGGCATGTAATTGATTTCAATTTTCACACCCGGATGAGATGCCTCATATAAATCCGCCCTCTCTCGATAAGTTTTCTCATCTGTCTCCCCGCCCCAGTGAGACATGGTAATTACCGTTTCATCTCCCGTGCCCTCTGTCTGCGCCTGTTCCTTGGATTCTTCTGCCTGCTTCCCGGAATCCTCTGTCTTTTCGACCTCTGTAGATTTCTGCTGATTGTCAGAGGCGCTGTCATTTTTTCCTCCGCATCCAGCCATCGTTCCGATGGTGAGCGCGCACACAATCCCTAATGCCAGCCATCTTTTTTTCATGCCGTTCCTCCCTTCAGGTGAGTAATATTATTTTTTTGAAATCGATTTCTTACCAGCGGATAAAAAAAGAGTTCTCATACCCTTCTCCTGCATTAAAAACCATGGTATTTCCCATACAACAGACAATATTTACGTACCTGCTCTCATAAATCCGCAATTTTTAACCATACTTTTCCAATATCCTGAAGCCCTGCAGATTTTTTTGAGCAAATTGTCTACCACTGATGTTTTGAAATCCATTTCATATTCACATATTATCATCCCATATATGGTTTGTCAACTATAATATTATAATTTCACACAATCAAAAATGACCTGTTCCGTCTTTGTCTATCCACATTTTCTCCACTCACATTTCTTCTATTCGGCTTTGAAGTAAGAATAACGATATTTTATCATACTTCACGTGAATGCATATGCATTTTCACAGGAGTCTGCAGGAATCCCTGACAATCAATCTGGGTAAAATTGTCTGCTTGCGCACAGGTTCTCTTCCCTCTACCGCATCAATCGCCGTATCCACAAGTTTTTTCCCAAACTCTTCATATTCTAGGCTGACCGAAGTCAATCTGGGATGGCATATATTTGTCACAAATGTGTCATCAAAGCTGACCACTGAAATATCCTGCGGAATCCTCAATCCCATTTCAAATGCCGCACGAATAATCCCTATGGCCGTAAAATCATTGATCGCAATCACTGCTGTGGGATGTATATCCAGCTCAAACAGTTTTTTCATTTCCTGATAACCGCTTTGATCGTTATAATCCCCCTCTACTATAAATTCCCTGTTTAAGGCAATACCGCTTCTCTGCAGTATCTGTTTGTACTTCAGCCTTTTTTCTACCGTCTGACGCACTTCACCGCTACCGCCCACAAGGGCGATCTTTTTGTGCCCTAACGCCAAAAGATAATCCATTACAAGCTCGCAGGCTCTCATCTCGTCTATATTGACCTGATAGCAATCTGCCCCGTCTGCCTTTCCTGTAATTACAATCGGAATAGAATTTGCAATCCGGTTCATGTGTTCTATGTGCTTCATATCCGGGATGAACCTGTCAACAAGCCCTCCCACCTTAACGATCGCCGCCACTCTGTGTTCATACATATTATCCAGATATTTTTCTTCCATTTCAGCCCTTCCTATAGTACTGCTGACGATCATGGAATATCCCCTGCTGCTTGCCTCCCTTTCACAAACCGAAAGCAGGGTTGCATAAAAGGGATTGGTAAAGTCTACCATGATCATTCCTATTACACGGCTTTTGGTTTCTCTCAGGCTTTTTGCCAATGCATTGGGTTTAAAATCGTACTTTTTGATCAGGCTGTCTATTTTCTCCTTCTTCTCCCTCGACACCCTTGCGTTTCCTGTAAGTACCCGGGACACAGTTGCAACAGAAACCCCCGCTTCCCTGGCAATATCATAAATTGTTACATTTCTTCCGTTTTCCATCATATCCCTTTTATCCTTTCACATCCTGTTATCCCGGCTCCAATGACTTGCGGATAAGAAAAACGGACGCCTCCTAAGACCCCCGGAGACGCCACCTATATCATCTGATTTCTCTATTATTATATACTATGTCTGACATCAGGTCTATAAAAGGGGGGATTTTTCCCAATTTCTTACACACTATTACTAATACCGCCTCTTTTACCTCCCTACTCTTTCAGAGTACTCTCGGAAACTCTCAGGCCTTGAAAACACCAGTTTTCCAAAGTACTCCATTTTTTATTCACCTCCACTTTTCAGTAGAGTACCACTTTTTATTTTTATCAGGATTTTTCCAGAATAAACGCATGAATGAACTTATGAGCATATTTCAGTAAAAATTGTGCATATTCACGAAGGTATATTTTCCCAATATCCTTTATCTGACATCATGAATAGTGTATGCTATGCCTGAAATGAACCAAATTATACCTGAATCCGTGAGACTTATTGTCCCGGCACATTGACAACTACATATTTA
>CAJTVL010000108.1 GCA_910579425.1 uncultured Lachnospiraceae bacterium
CGGAAACAAAAATGGCGTTCTTGCTCCTTTACTGGACAGGAATGAGGATTGGAGATGACCACGTTATAATAAGACTAAAGTTAGACAAACCCAGTAAATACGCTGGTTTGAGCTGATTTAGTCCTTTCTCAAAACTGCAACGAAGCATGATATTGATGGAAGGCGGCGCTGTTTTTTCGGTCAGATATCTCACAAAAGCATATGGAGCACCAGGGTTCCGGCGGGGATTTATGCCATATGGGCAGGGAGGTGGAAACTGTATTTTGGTGCAAAAAAATATTGGAATTATTCAGGCAGGACTAAATTCAGAACCCCAGAGAGGGGAAAGCTGGTTTAGCCCTGTTTTTTATTATCACAGGGAGGGTGCATATGGGCAATCGGATTACCAGGGAAAGCATGGAATTCATAGCAGGGGAAATTATGGATACAGTCCATGCTTCCGGCAGTCTGGAAGACGGCATAAACAAAATTCAGGAAATTCTTGAAGACAATGGGATTGTAGAAATTATCTCAGATTAAAAGGAGGAGAGCATATGAAACAAAGAGAGATGACAGTTTATAGGGCAAGGGGAACCAGCATAGGAACGAATAACCCATTGATCATGCTGCAGGGGAAATGGCTACGGGACTTGGGTTTTTCCACGGGTGATAGGATATCAGTAACTTGTGATGGCGGCAGGCTTATCGTGGAAAAGACCGGCAGGATATGGTCTGACCCCAAAGGGGCAGGGATGGTGGCGGAAGATGCAGAATATCAGGGGAAGGCGGTATGACGATGGGTATGATGAAAGGAAATAAACGTACAATTAGTTTTAAGGACCAGGAGCATGAAATGTTTTATCGGAACTTCCTGCAGAACTGTAAGTCCGGGGATGCATACCATAAGGCGCTGGCTTACTGCATTGGGATTAACGGGGATACCAGACGGAATGTGGAACGTATTTATGACTTTGAGGAAGATTTCATAAAGACAGAATGTCTTAGGGAAGACTGGATCACCAGCGGCAGCGCAAGGGTGGTACGCATGGCGTTCAACCTTTTCTGCAACGGTGCGCCCAGCGTGTATGCCCTTGAAGGGGAAGAAAAGGTAAAAGAGTGCCGGCGGTATACAGTGGAAGACCTGTTCTGCTGTGAATACGCAGTATATTTCTGGGAGGCGATTAAAGTACGCTATCCGGAATACTGTTTCCCGATAGATTTATCAGAGTTTGGGATTTAAAACCGTAAAGTGCAGAAGGAGGGCAGTATGGAAGAGTTAAGTATGGCGTTAGTGCAGATGAAAGGGCTGAAATGCCGGATTGATGATATTTTATATGTCACCACTTATGATGAACATGCAGACCTGAGGGGGCTGCATGCGGACCATAAGGACAACAATCAGATGTTCCAGTTAAGGGAAATGAGGAGAATTATGGAAAAGCTGGCAGACGTAGGCGGCAGCATAGAATACCTGTTCCGCCCGGTTCAGGAGACCAGTACCCTGCACAGGGATGAAAACGGGGAATACAGGACGGAGAAAGGATACTGTTACCGCAGCGGAAGCCTGATTGAAGCTTTATTGCAGGAAGATTCCCAAGAAGCGCCCTGCTGGGTGCAGACAAAAGTAGAGCATGACGGGGAGGATTATTATCTCATGGGATATGAAGATATCCCCATGGAAGGGCTGAACGTCCGTGTGAGATAGGAAGGAGAGCGGATATATGGAAACAACAGGAAGAAGATGTAAGGTCATTGCCCTCGCAAACCAAAAGGGCGGTGTGTCAAAGACAACCACTACGGTAAATTTGGGGATTGGTCTTGCAAGGGCGGGAAACAGGGTTTTGCTCATAGATTCCGACCCACAGGCCAGCCTTACCGCAAGCATGGGGGAAAGGGAGCCGGACAGGCTGGACAATACGCTTGCCACGGTGCTTACCTCCATCATGGAAGGGCAGGAAATAGAAGCGGAGGATGGAATCCTCACCCACGGGGAAGGGGTGCGGTTCCTTCCGGCAAACATTGACCTTGCGGCAGTGGAAGTGTCGCTGATCAGCGCCATGAGCAGGGAGTATATGCTGAAAGAGTACATAGAGGCGGTGGCACCATATTTTGATTACATTATCACAGACTGCATGCCATCCCTCGGGATGCTGACGATCAATGCGCTTGCGGCGGCGGATACGGTACTCATACCCCTGCAGGCACAATATCTGTCCTTAAAAGGGTTGGAACAGCTGACCGCAACGATCATGAGGATAAAGAAGCGCATTAACCCGGCGCTGGATTTTGAGGGAATCCTGCTGACCATGGTGGACGCCCGGACAAACTATGCAAGGGAGATCATGGAGATGGTGCGCGGAAACTACGGGCAGAGGATACCGGTATTTGAGAATTATATCCCTTTGTCGGTGCGTGTGGCGGAAGCAAGCGCAGAGGGGAAGAGCATATTTGCACATGACCCGAAAGGCCGGGCCTCGGCAGCATATGAAATGCTGGCAAAGGAGGTGCTGGCGCATGGCAGGTAGAAAAAGCAGCGCTTCCAATATCAAAATGCCAGATGTGAACGCTTTGTTTGGGCTGGAAGAGGACACAGGCAGGTTATCGGAAAAGGTAGAGGATATAGCCATTGACCAGCTGCATTCCTTTGATTCCCACCCATTCCGGGTGCTGGATGATGAAAAAATGCAGGAGACCGTGGAGAGCGTCAGGGAGCATGGGATCATCAGCCCCCTGCTCGTCCGTCCGGGGAAGGAAAGCGGGTATGAGATCATATCGGGGCACAGGCGGAAAAGGGCCTGTGAACTGCTGGGACTTAAGGCGGTCCCATGCTTTGTCCGCAGCATGACAGATGAAGAAGCCACCGTGACGATGGTGGATTCCAACATCCAGAGGGAAGAGCTTTTGTACAGCGAAAAAGCTTACGCCTATAAAATGAAGCTGGATGCGATAGACAGGGTAAAAGGCAGGCCTAAAAAAGAGGGACAGGTTGTCCCTGATTATCTGGGGAAGAAATCCACAGAGGTGGCAGCAGAAGGAAGCGGGGAGAGCTATAAACAGGTTGAGCGGTATATCCGCCTGACTTTCCTTATAAAGCCTATGCTCAATTATGTAGATGAAAAACGCATTGCATTTGGCGCCGGGGTGGAATTATCCTATCTGGAACCGGAAGTGCAGGAGCTTCTTTGCCAGACAATGCAGCGTTTATGCGTATTCCCTAATCTGGCACAGGCAAGGAAGCTTAAGGAGTCAGGCAGGGAAGGGAAACTGGACGAAAACGGAATGGAGATCATCCTTTCTGATGAAAAACCGGCAGCCCAGGCAGTCAGGCTGCAGAGAAAGAAGCTGAACGAATATTTTCCGGCTGGTTATTCGGCGGAGCAGATAGAGGAAGTGATCTATGGCCTCTTAAAGAGGTGGAGATTTGAGCAGGGGGAATAGCGCTGGCAGAGCGGTATGCTCCGTCAGAAAAACAGAATATTGTTCCACATAAGAGCAGAGGGATGAATTTTGCCTCTGTTTTTATGTGGAGAAAACCATAAAAAGATTGTGTGGAATGGAGGCGTGGAAGATGCAGAGGATCCAGTTTGATTATTTCCATGGGATGGAAGCGGGGCAGTACAGCTTTTACCGTATCCCGAAAATGCTGTTCACAGCGGAGTGCTTCAGGAGCCTTTCCTGTGAAGCGAAAGTCTTATACGGGCTGATGCTGGACCGCATGGGGCTCAGCATTAAAAACAGGTGGATCGATGAAGAGGACAGGGTTTACATTGTCTTTACGGTGGAGGAGACAGCGGAGTTGATGAACTGCGGAATGCAGAAAGCGGTAAAGCTGATGAAGGAACTGGATTCTGATAAGGGCATCGGGCTGATAGAGAAAAAGCGCCTGGGACTGGGCAGGCCTAACGTGATCTATGTAAAGAATTTCATGGTAAGGGAAGAGCCGCCATTGCCGGAGAAAGGGGGAGACCCTGACGAAAGGGAAACGACAGGAACGCCGGAAAGCAGGGCAGCCGGCAATTATGACAGGAGAACTGTGGAAACCACAAATCAGGAATTATTAAAATCACAATTCAAGAATGATGAAAATCACAATTCAGGAGTAGTGAAAGCCGCAATTCAAGAATTTCCAAAATCACAACCTAATAATACTGAATTTAATAAAACTGATTTCAGTGAGACTGATCCTGTCAATCTTTATCCATCTGATGTGACAGGACAGATGGAACGTTACCGTACCGCCATACGGAAAAATATCTCGTATGAGTGTTTTTTGGGTGCCAGGGGCTGCCAGAGGGAGGAACTGGACGAGCTGGTGGAGCTGATGGTGGATGTGATGATGATGCCTGACCATGCAATTTTGCGGATAGCGGGGGCGGAAAGGCCGGCGGCGGTTGTGAAGGAGCGGTTCCTGAAGCTGGACGATTCGCATATAGCCTATGTGCTTGCCTGCCTGCAGGGGAATACCGGCAAAGTGGGGAATATCAAAGCGTACCTGCTGGCATCGCTTTATAATTCAGCACTGACCATAGGCAATTATTACCGGGCGGAGGTGAACCACGACCTATATGGGAGCGGATAGCGGCCACAATGTCAATGCAAATACATAATCTCTGGAAAAAGACAGCCTGCGTATGGTCTGGCTGGCTTTGCTGCCGGGACCGGGGAATGGAAATCTGTAAGGAAAGGGGGAAACCGTGTTGGGCAGACGTGTAGAATCACAAGAACTGGCAGCCCTTGGGGAACGTATACGGGAACGGAGGATGGAACTGCGCCTGTCACAGGAAGCGCTTGCGGAGAAAGCAGGGATCAGCGCCAACACGGTAAGCCGGATTGAGGGAGGACAAATGGCCATGGGCATAGGGACTTTCATAAATCTGGTACAGGCAATGGATGCAGACGCAGACAGCCTTCTGGGCGTTATTTCCGATTCGGGGAAAAAGCGGCATGGGGATATATTCCACCGCATCAGTCATTTAAGGGAACCGGAGCGGGAGATCGTGCTGCGGACGATAGAGGCGCTGGTGGAAAGCCTGCGGAGGGGCAGATGAAAGGATTCTACGGATATGGTGGGAAAATAAGTGGATTTCTACCTGACCGGTGAGGAAAGCGGCCGCTGGTTTCGTTAAAATATACACAAGATAACAGGCAGTAAGGAAAAGTTTCCAGCCCCGTTAAAAAAAACGGGTAAGCCGGAAGCTGTTTTTTACTGCCTGTCCTGCGATGGTGCAGGCAATGCAGCCAGTATAATTCCGGCACGGCCCGTTGGAAAGGCGGCCAGAATTGACATTGCAGGAATTGAAGGAGATTACCGAAATACCGGAACATGGAAGAAAAATGCCCACCGCAAGGAATCTAAGGAATACAGGCAGGCTGGTGGCAGAAAAGGAGCTGAAAAATGACACATGGATTGCAGCCTATCAGAATGGCTATGCATTATACCATGCCGGTGGTCATTCCACCGTATTCCCGGTTCATACATGCGGAGATTATCTGTATGCATCCAGCGGGATAAGCAGTTATTTACCGGAACATTTTTTTGCGAAGGAACCATGGCATATCCGGCTTGTCCTTGAAGGGGAGGACAGGCTGGAACGTAACCAGAGGGCAAAAGAGCAGGAAAGGACAGTTTCCTACAGCGCCATATCGGAAGAGTGGGAAGCGATGGAAGACGTATGTGCGAAAACAGTTGAAGATTTGCTGGAAAGGGAAAACATGGAAGAGCTGCTAAAATGCCTGACGGAGCGGCAGAGAATGGCAGCCAGGCTTTGTTTTTTCCAGCAGAAGACCCGGAGAGAAGCGGCAAAAGAGCTTGGGATCACCAGCCCGGCAGTATCAGCCATACTTTCGCAGGCAGCCCGGAGACTGCGGAAGCAATACCCGGACGGGAAGCAGGCGGTAAAGGCGGTGGCGGCTGTATGAGGGGAAAGCAGCCAAAGGAACGGGAAAAATATTTTATCCGTCTGGGCGGCAGTACGCTGGTGGAAGTGGGCAGGGAGATTTATCTGGAATGGTACCGCTCAGAACGGAGGGAGCGGTACCAGAGGGAATGCGACAGGAAGCATGGTGTGTGCAGTATCAATAAACTGCATGAAAAAGGATATTATCCTGAAAAATCAAATTACCTTAAGGATACGACACTGGAAACGGTTTTAAAGGACGAATGCCGGGACAGGCTGGAAAATGCCCTTAAAAAACTGTCTGAACAGGAGAAACGTCTGGTAAGGCTTTTGTATTTCGAGGATATGACAGTAAAGAAAACAGCGGAAATATTCGGGTGCAGCAGAAAAACAATCCATAACAGGAGGGAAAAGGTATTGGAAAAAATAAGAAAGATGATGTCAGAAACGTCTCCATGAAAAGAGATAACGCCCATGCCGGCAACGGAGCGGAACCGTTGTCAGGAGGACCGTGGAATACCGGAACGCGAAGCGTGAGGATATGCCGCGAAAGCCTCTTGACATAAGGTTCACGGATTATCCTTGTGCAGTAGAAAAGGGGCTGCTGCTCCTTTTCCTGCTTCCGGCGAGGACGGGTCCGGGCAGAGCCCGGCAAAGGATCAAGGGACAGGTCCCTTGCGGGTTCTTAGGGCAGCGCCTTAAGCCCCCGGAAGGCTTTCCTTTTTTATGATGTAAGCTGCCGCCTAAAAAGTTCTTTAATCACCTTATCTGTCAGCCCTATCCGTTTTAAGATGCAGCAATATACCAGTTTTATAAGTACAAAGGCAGTCTCTGCTAATTTATTGTCTAATGGCATGAAATTACCGTGTGTAATGGTATTTCTATATTGTACAAGTTTATCAATATCTTCTCTGGATATGTATTCACCTATCAATGGCTGGTATTCAGAGAAACATTTTTCAATCCTGTCAGCAAGGGCACCTGACAAATGCCGGAGAGTGCCGAGGATATAGTCATATGATTTTGGGTCGGTTAGAGAGTGGATTCCATCACGGTCTTCTTTCACGGTGTTTTTTAGTTTTTCTACCAGGCTGTCAAAAGCTTTCTCCTGCTGTACCTGGACTTTAGATAATTCCATTTCTGATTCCAGTGCGGAACAGATTTCCCTTATCTTTATGCTTGTAATATAAGCAGCGGTTTTATCGTCATCAGGAATAAATCCAATGTTAAAGCTTGGTTTCTTAGGTTTGTTGTCTACGATTGAGCTTAACAGGCTGGTAACGGATTCTTGCAATATATTGAAAGTCAGGCAACTATGGATTCCTTTATTTGTATCATGCACATGCTCATAATTAACATAGCATTCTGCAACAGAGTCAGTCATTTCTGGGAAATTATCAATAAAATCTCTGAATGTTATTTTTTCAAAACTTATATTTCGGCGGAATGCCATAAACTGGCACATGTTTAATATATATCCAAACATTTCGGGGAAAGTCTGGATTTCTTTTTCTTCATCAAATGTGATTTCTAAATTAATTCCTCCCGTTGAAATGGAATCGCCTTTTTCGGCTGATCTCCGGTCATGAGGTGTGGAATGGATAGAGATATTCCCTCTCACATTTTTGCCTGCCAACGTGTAGGTCAGGCTGTCATCCTGATATTTAACTTTCGTTTCTGCCTTTTCAGTATATTCAAATATAACAGAAGATGGGAAGAAAAGCTTATTGAGAATACCGTTTTCAAAACAAAGGATTTTATAGGTACTAATATCGGGAAAACTACTGACAAAGTATGTCCAGGTGTTAAGTGTCAGTTCATGCCATATTTTTAATTCCTGATTGGCATAGATATAGACATATTTTCTTTCGGGAGTACGTCCCAGGATAAATCCCTGTTGCTGGGGAAGGATAATAGGAGATTTAGGCTGGGGGTCTGAATGAAAGAAGATACATTGGAAATCTTCTATTACAAAAGAAATATTTTCATATCCTTCCACTATACCATACAGTCTTGTTTGATTTTGCATGCAATCACCTTTTTCTCTAAAAAAATTCGTATTAAACGAAAGCTATGTTTGATAAAAGAGATGTTAGTCCGAAAGTGTGTTGGTGCTATAATCTGCATTCTATATCTCCGGTATTCATGCGAATCAAAACTGGGAATTTTGAATGCCAACATATTTACGGACTAACACCAGACTTTAATGATCAATGAGTTCTATCATGCTTCAACCATTCATTCATTTCTATCATATCTTCTTTTTCCAAACGATTACGATAATCTGAATTAATTAAATATATTTCTCCTTCTGTTTCTATGGTTATCACATGGCATATACGCTGTCCAAGATATATGCCTAAATAGTTGCGTGTGACAGATGCCCTTGATATTTTTTTCCCTGATCTAATTGCCTCAATAATATCTTCCCTTTTCCAAATCCCTAATTCATCTATTACTTTGTCTTCTTCACAAGTATAAGCTGTTGCATGAGTAATTAAGTTGTTTAGTTTTGAATAGCTTACATTATCCAACAAAATTTCCTGCATAAATTTCCCTCCCATTCATTTCCAACAATTACATTATTATACACTATTTCTGTACCAGTCACCACATAAAATATAATCTTGCTTTAAATCAGTATGCCAAAATGTATTAGTCAGTAAATGTGTTGGTTCTTAAAATTATTCGTTTTCAGACCGCAAATTCAGAATGTGTAGGCAACAAATTATATCTGCTAACACAATTTTGGACTAATACACAATATTATTAATGGAGATTTGTACGGACGGATAGATATTAAGACAAACCGACAGCAGAATTTTATTTCTAAAATTTCTATAAACTGTTTATTTTTCACTCCTTCCCGCCTGCTATTAGTGAAGGGGTAAATAAATCTCATTTTCAATTCATACAAAATTCCCTTTCGTTGAACCTTGACAATTTCACAGCCTGCCCAGATTGATATCCTGCAGATGAGTGTGCATTTGGCGCGCCTGGCAGGAGGGAACGCCGCGGAAACAGAAGCCGGGGCAGGAACGGGTCTGGGAGGGACACAGGCAGAACGTTTAATATTTATAGAAATATGGAAGAAAGGAAGGACGTATGGGAAGAAAGAAAATCATGACGAAGCTTCTTACATGCTTTGCGGCGGCAGCCACGGTCGCAACGGGAATCCTTGGGAGCGTCCCGCTGCCTGCCAGGGCGGCCGAAGAGGACAGTTACACGGTCACGTTTGAGGCCTATGAAGGGATCTGTGAGACAGAAAGCATTTCCGTGCCAAAGGGGGAAAGCATCATATTGCCAGACGCATCCTATGAGGGGCATTATCTGGAAAGCTGGGTAGAAGTGACCGAAAACGGGAACGTGCATACATTTAAAGCCATAGGATGGGCCGGGAACGAGTACACCCCGGAAAGGAGCCTGAACCTTTATGCCAACTGGAAGCCGGAACAGGAGCAGGATATTACGGCTATTTATGAGGCAAGGATCGGGGATATTCAGTATGAAGAGCTGGAAGAGGCTTTTGCCAACGCACAGGCAGGCGACACGATTATAGTCCTTAAGGACTGCGGCGTGTCAAAGACGCTTGAGGTCACTGCTGATAACATTACCTTAAAGAGTGAAGACGCGGAAAATCCGGTGACCATCCGCAGGGAAGAGGAGTTTGCCGGTAAAAGCTATGCCAGAGATGCCGGAAACGTTCTGGTCGGGATAAGCAGCGGCAGCCTTGCCACGCAGGATATTATCCTTGACGGAGGCGCGGTGCTGGATAAGGATTTTAACAACACCGGGCAGGTCTGGGACAGCCCCCTTATTTATGTGAAAGGCTCCTATGCCATGGGAGCAGGGACTGTCCTTCAGAATAACTATAACACGGATTATTCTGAAAGCGCAGACAGTTCCAGGAGCGTCAGGACTGCAGGGGCGGTAGATGTCGCATGGGACGCAAGCATGACCATGGATGGCGGCCTGATACAGGACTGCTATACATTAGGGGCGGGCGGCGGCATCCAGTCTGCCAAGACCGCGGAAGTTACGATCACATCGGGCACGATCCGCCACTGTGCGGCTGTATGGGGCGGGGCGCTTGGGCTCATGGGGCCTTCCGAAGCATCAGACATGGAACTGAGCGGGAACCATTCCGATTCAACAGGGGGTGCGGTGTGGTCAACATTATCCCTGGTCATGACGGACTGTGTCATTGAAGGGAACAGTTCCGGCTATGACGGTGGCGGCGTCTATATGTCTACAGGGGGCCAGGCGAAGCTGATCCGCTGTACCCTTACCGGAAATAAAGCCCCAAGGGGCAGTGCAGTCCAGACGGGCAAAGGGGAAGGCGTACTGCCACTGGTCATCCGCGACTGCACGATTACAGGGAACCGTTCGGGGGAAAAAATCCATGCAGGGGGCACGGTCTGTTACATGAACGAGACGGGGATTATCTTATCCGGGCATATCGTCATGGAAGATAACCTTTCCGTGGGTTATGAACCCTGCGATATCCATTATTTTTACAATACAGGGGCCTCCATTCTGTTAGATGAAGATTTTGAAAGCGATTCCACCTTTGTGCTGGGCGGCTATGACACGATCAAGCCGGGCAGGGTTTTAATTGACGGGACGCTTTACCATAAGGATGCCAGCCCGGAACAGTTTGTATGGCACACAAGGAACTATCGGACGGAAAAAAGGGGAGAGAACCTTTACCTTGCGGAAGTGCCGGAGGCTTATACGGTGACTTATGATGCGAATAACAGCTCCCCCGGATACGACAGCGTCTATTGCTCAGACCCTAATGACTATACCAGCGAAGATACCGTAACTATTATGGGTGAAGAAGAGCTTTTCCCCCTTATGGGAAACCTTGTGAAGTTCGGCTGTGACTTTGCCGGATGGAATACGGAGAAGGACGGGTCAGGGACAGGCTATGTGCCCGGACAGGAAATCAGCCTGACAGATGACCTTTACCTCTACGCACAATGGCAGGAAAAAGACCTTGTCACCCTGACTTATATCTATAATGGCGGCACGGGTGAGACGGAAAGTGAGCAGGTCATTCCCGGCACGAATACGGTATTCCCGGAGGCTTCCAGAAAGGGCTACCGCTTTAAGGGATGGTATGAAGACGAGGAACTGACTGTATTTGCAGGAAATGCAGGGGAGAAGCATTTTGCACCCCGGCAGGACGCTTCCTATTACGCCGCATGGGAGAAAACAGAAGCAACCGTCGCTTTTGACGCAGATGGTGGAGAGATGGAAGGCGGGGATATTACCGCAAAGATTGGCGATACCATTACCCTTCCCGGCTGTACCAAAGAAGGTTATGAATTTACGGGCTGGTATGACGGGGATGCCTGTGCCGGGCAGGCAGGGGAAGATTATACTGTCGCCGATGACGTTATCCTGAAAGCCCATTATGTAAGGAAAGAAGCGCCCGTATGCACTGTTTCTTTTGATACGGACGGAGGGAAAGAAATTTCACCCATGAAAGTGGAAAAAGGAAAGGCGGTTAAGCTGCCGGAAGCAGAAAAGGCAGGATATATTTTCCTTGGCTGGCATACAGCGAAGGAGGGCGGTACCAGAATGGACACGGAATTTACCGTGACGGAAGATACCATGCTTTACGCCCGCTGGGAAAAGGAAGACCAAAAGCCGGAGGAAAAACCGGAAGCCACTATCACCTTTGACGCGGACGGTGGGGAGATGGAAGGCGGTGACATTACCGCAAAAGTGGGCGATATCATTATGCTTCCTGCCTGCTCTAAGGAGGGCTATGAATTTACGGGCTGGTATGACGGGGATACCTGTGCAGGGCAGGCAGGGGAGAAATATACTGTCGCTGGTGATGTTATTCTGAAAGCGCATTATGAGAAAAAGGCGGAGATTACTTATCTCATTACCTTTGATCCCAATGGCGGAAGGAAAGCCGCAC
>CAJTVL010000109.1 GCA_910579425.1 uncultured Lachnospiraceae bacterium
AAAAAAACAGCATAATCTTTCGACTTTTTTTGTCCAACGTATTGACATAGGTCCAATTTTAATAATATCCATTTTCCCGACAGAAAAAGCCTTGAAAAGGAATTTCACTGAGGATGGAGTGCAAAAACAACCGCAATATTTGAATCAGCAGTACCTATGAACAAATCACATTTTGTTCTCCTGATTTATATTCCATTCATACTCTGAGTGAAGGTTATCGGGGATGTCAGTCACATCTATCTCCCTTAGCAGCATTATCGTATCCATGTTATTAGCATAGTAATTTATAATCCATTCATCGGAAGAATATCCTTTGTATTCAAACACCTTGTCGTCTTTATCGCCATCGACAATACCTATTTGCCTCCCGCAGTCACTTTTGGAAAATGCACAATAGGGGACATAGGTTTTGTCATCCCATATAATAGCAACATAGCCATTCTCTTCTTTTGTATTCATTTCCACTAAATTGTGTTGTGTACTACATGCACATAACACAACAGAAACAATACTGCATAAATAAATGATACTGTATATTTTCTTTTTCATGCCAATTCTCCTGTTTTTTTATTGTACATTATTTCATATGACTTTAAAAGAAAATCTTAAAATTATTTAAGAATCTGAAAACTTTTTCCAGCGTCATGACAATATATACATACAAGGGCAAATCAAGAAGGAGGATGGCTGCTATGAATAATGACGAATTCGAGCGGTTTGTCCAAAAGTTTGGAAAGGATATTCTGCGGTTTTGCCGGATGACAGCCGGAGATGCGGAATATGGGGACGAACTGTATCAGGACACTATGCTCAAACTGCTGGAGAAAAAGAAAAGACTGGACTCTATGCAGAATACAAAGAGTTACGCTTTATCCACTTCAATTTATCTTTGGAAAAACAGGAAGAAAAAATACGCAAACAGGATGAGACTGGTTCCGATTGACAGTATGGACGAGATGTCTGATGAGGGATATGAGTTTTCTGACCATGATGAGGAAGTCTCCCCGGAACATATTGTACTGAAGCAAAATGAGATAGACATGGTTCAGGGAATCGTTAAGGCCCTGCCGGAGAAGTACAGGATACCAATCTATCTGTATTATTCGGCAGATATGCAGATCAATGAGGTATCCAGGATTCTTGGACTGCCGGAGGGGACCGTCAAAAGCCGGATGCGGAAAGCAAAGAAACAGTTAAAGGAAAAATTGGAGGCGATAGGATATGACAGATGAAAAATTGGATCAAATCTTAAAGCAGGCCCTTGCTCCTGAAATCAGTGAAAGAGAAATCCGGATACATAGAAGGAGGAAGGATAAAATGAAGAAATTTGGCAAAATAGCAAAAGCTGCGGCAGCAGCAGCGGCAGCGGCGGTGATTGGAACCCTTGGACTGGGATACTTTAATCCGGTGCTGGCGGCAAAGATTCCCTTGATTGGAAAGATTTTCGAGGAGGTTGGGGATGATGCCACCTATTCCGGAGACTACGCGGATAAGAAAACTGTGCTGACAAATGAGGACTATGCGGGAAAGTTGGATACATCGGACTATACCGTATCTGACCAGGGAATCACACTGACCGCATCAGAAGCCTACTGTGACGGATATTCCATATTCCTTACTGTCAATATTGAATCGGAAGAAGCGGATTTTACTCATATTCCGGAACACTATACAGGCATGAATGTGGCAGATCACCGGACAGCCGCAGGGTTTTATATAAACGGGACATGGAGTGTGGATGGAAGCTCGCCCGAATGGCTGGAAAATACCTTTGAAGGAGAGGTAATCGACAGCCACACATTTGCAGGCATGCTGAAGATAAACCTTGCGGAGAAATATGTGGGCAGCGGCGAACTCAACTTAAATGTAAACGGCCTTGGCTACGATGATGACAGGATGCTTGACGGCGGGGAAATATCGGCGTCTCACTGGACGGATGGCGGCTGGAATATAGTCATTCCGTTTGAAATGAACGCAGCAGACGTCAAAACAATTGAAGTGGGTGAGAAAAAGGGGAATATTATGCTGGAAGACATCGTGGTATCTCCGTATCAGGTAATTGTCCATGCGACAACACCGGGGGAGCAGAGAGAACTGACAGACGACAGGAGGGAAAAACTGCTTTCAAAAGATCCTGATATGACGGATGCCGAGATGCTTGAGCTTCTTGGGTGGTCTTATGAACCCTGCTATACAATTTGTTTTAATCAGGATGGGGAAATGCTTTACGCGGATACGGAAATGGCAGGCAGAGCCGGATTTGCCGTTCAGGGAAAAGAGATCAAAACATTGCATGTCTTCATTTTTGACAGTCTCGACGACTGGACTTTGATGGAGCAGGAAGGAATGAACAGCAGCGCCGCGGACAGGGCTGTCATTTCAAAGGAAATTCATGTGACGGATTAGGCATTAAGGCGGGAAAGCGTTTGCCTGGACAAAACCAGGGGAACGCTTTCTTAATGTTCCTTATGACAGCGAGGAATTAAATTATTTTACAATTTGGAAACATTTTTGAGGTATACTTATTTGAAAAGGGGGTTGATAAAAGATGGCTGAAATACTAATTGTGGAGGACGAACTCTCCATTAATGAACTGATCCGCAGAAATCTGGGTCTTACGGGGCATCACTGCACACAGGCTTTTGACGGACGATCCGCGGTTGACCTGCTGGAAAACGGAAGCTTTGATTTGGTGGTGCTGGATATTATGCTGCCCGGCCTGGACGGTTATCAGGTGTTTGAGAGAGCTTTGGGGACGCCCACCATTTTTCTGACAGCGAAAAGTGAATTGACTGACAAGCTGAAAGGATTGGCTATGGGGGCGGATGATTATCTTACAAAACCGTTTCAGATGCTGGAACTGGCGGCAAGGGTGGAAGCGGTACTGCGGCGGACAAAAAAAGCGGAATCAAAGTTTATGATGGGCGGCCTGAAATGCGATTTTGACAGACATCAGGTTTTTCTAAATGGAACAGTGGTCGAATGTACACCCAAGGAATATGAACTGCTGGAGGTACTGATCAGAAACCGGAACATTGCCCTTTCCAGGGAAAAGCTGCTTAACATGGTGTGGGGATATGATTTTGACGGAGGCACCCGTACTGTGGACGTGCATATTCAGAGATTGCGCCACAAACTACATTTGGAGGATCAGATCAGGACAGTATATAAGCTGGGATACCGATTGGAGGTTCATGAATGAAAAAAAAGATTTTTTTCGCTGCGCTGATTCTCTTTAGTGTATTTCTCAATTCAATGATCCTGATGGTTTCAATTATTATCCTGAGAGACAAACTTTCGACTGTCCGGGACAAATGTCTGGCAGAGCATTATGTCATTGCATCATCCTTGATTGGAGATATGCAGGCGTTGGAGCAGAGGGGAAATCCTGTGGAAGAAAATATAGATAACCTGATGCGTTTGTATTCGCGGTATCTGCAGGGAAGGGGAAACGGGCTTGCAGTGGCTTTTTCAGGGGAATGGATTTACGAAAGCCCTGCATTTGCATCGGGGGAAAACACCATTTCTCCGCCGGATACAGGATACAGTCAGGAAAGGCTTGTTTATATGGAAAATGGAAATCGACCCATCCTGTGTGTTTACGGCAGCTTTCCGGCTCCGTGGCAGGATTACGGTCTTATGTATACGGGGAACCTGAGCGATACCGTTTCTTCATGGCGTCATACGAAAAATATTCTTTTTCTTACAGGCATTGCGGTAATACTTATGATGTCATTTTTTCTGTTTCAATTCCTGAATATTATTTTTCGCCCGTTAAGGCAAATTTCCAGTGCGTCCGCAAAGATTGCAAACGGAAATTACGGCAGCAGGATTTCGGTTCGGGGAAAGGATGAAATTTCCGGTGTGGCGCACAATTTTAATCTTATGGCGGAACAGATAGAAAATCAGATCAGGCAGCTCAAGGAGGCCTCGGAGCAGAAACAGCAGTTTATTGACAATTTTTCCCATGAACTGCGGATCCCTCTGACTGCGATTTACGGATATGCAGAATATATCCAAAAAGCCTTCATGTCAGAGGAAGAGCGTTATGAATGTACGCAGTTTATCATGTCGGAATGCAGCAGGCTTCAAAATATGGCGTATCAGCTTCTTGATATGGCATTGCTTCGCAGAGATGAAATGAAAGACAGCGACTGTTCTGTGAAAGAACTTTTTGCGGAGTCGGAAAAGGTGATGCATGTGAGAGCATCAGAAAAGAAAATAAGGCTGACTTATGTTTTGCCCCCCAATTACGTTGTCAGGGGAAATATGGAACAGCTTCTGATACTGCTCAATAACCTGATCGATAATGCAATTAAGGCAAGCCGACAGGAGGATGAGATTCATATCCGTGCATATGCAGAGGAATCTGCTGTTGTGATGGAGGTCAGGGATCATGGAGCCGGTATGGAGAAGGAGCAAATATTACATATAAAAGAGGCTTTTTATCGCGTAGACAAGGCGCGGAGCCGCGCCGGCGGCGGGGCAGGGCTTGGGCTTGCCATCTGCGAAAGGATCATACAGCTTCATCATGCCGATATGTCGTTTGTATCTGAACCGGGAGCGGGAACAACCGTGAAACTGTCTTTTCCGGTATGATGAAAATTCTATACAGAAGGGAGAATTTTTACAAGTCCGCAATAACATGGAAATTTTTCTGATACAGAGAGGTTTTATAGTGTATCTGTCAAAACAAATCAGAAAGGAGTTTCACCATGAAAAATTTCAACACGAAACGGAAAAACATTTTAAAATTGACGGCTGCGACATTTGCCATTATTGGGGTGGGTACCATACTCTTCCATTCGGCGGCAGAGGTGGTTCTGGCGGCGAACAATGGAAAGGTGGAAAAGGTGCCTACCACCTATCAGGTTTCGGGCAGCTCGGAAACGACATTGCCAAAGGTTACGGAGAACGGGAAGGACAAAGAAAGTGGCAGCGTAAAAGTAAATTATACGCTAAGTATGGACAGCATGAATACGGGAACACCGACGGATACGGATTTGACAATGGAAGAGGCGGCAGAAGCAGGAGCGCAGTATTTAAGGGATATATTTGTTCTGGATTTGGAGGGGGCTTATGTATACATGAGCTATAATCCGGGAACCGTAACTTTCCCCCGCGCTTTCTGGGCTGGCGATGTTCTGTTTCAGAAAGAGCGGACACCGGAAAGTACGAGATGGACCTATATGATAGATGCCGTGACAGGAGAGCTTTTCAATATTAGCTACGACAGACAGTTAGATGTAAGCGTCCCGCTCGGTTATGATGCCGCCTTGGAAGATGACTGCGGAATCTATGCGCAGTCGGCCCGAAATAAAACGGAAGAATGTAAACTGATAGATGGTTCGATAGACAGGATAGAGTACAATTGCCAGGGATATTCAGGAAACGATCCGACGATTTCAGTGGATGTTATCGGTGGGAACGGAGAAATTATAAATATGTCTTTTTCCCGGTATGACCAGACATTTTTAGGGCTTATTACAGACACTTCGCGGAAAGTAACGGAATCTGCACTGGATAATATGGTTGGAGAGATGGTATCCGTTGAGGAAGAAAAAGTCGAGGACGATACCATAACGTGGACAACGAGCATTGTAAATTAGCAGATTGGACTGAGAATGAGATAAAAACAGGGCCGGTTAAGAGGCATAGATATTTCCATGCCTCTTAACCGGCTTTTTGCGAGCAGGCAATGAGCCATGCACAATGTCTTCGGGGAATGCAGGAGTGTGAGATATACGGATCAGGGGGAGGAATTACAGGCTGTCGTTGTGAATTTTGTGCGGTATGCTATATTCCGATGCTTCCGGTAGTTATAGTAGGCATTCGAGCAGATCCCTAGCCGCCGCAGGAGCCAGCGGACGCCGAATTCCTCCTGATGATCATCAATAAATCGATAAGCCTCTAATCGATTTCCTTTGCAAAGAATGCCGCCGCTTTTTTTAGGAATGCAATCTCCTTCCGTAATTCTTCATTCTCCCGTTTTAACCGCAGGTTCTCCTTCATGGAGTCATTATAGCACTTCAAAAGTTTCCTGACAGGTGCCGGAAACATCCGAAATCCCTGCAAAACTGCATGTTTTCCGCTTTTCCAAAGACGCTTTTTGTGGTAAAATAAAAGTATCCGGAAGGGAGCGGGAATCCATGGCAAAAGAACCGAAAGACTCCAGGATCATGGAGTATAAGGATACGATCAGCCAACTGAATATGACGGTCAAAAGCCAGAATGAACTCATTGTTTCCCTGCGCCAGACTATTGACGCTAATCATGAGGCGATGGCCGTGATGAGCGAGAAGATCGATTACCTTACAAAGAAGCTCTTCGGCACATCCAGTGAAAAATCGAAAAACGTGGAGGGACAGATGAGCCTTTTTGATGAGGCGGAGCAGGAGGCAGAAGAAACAGTCATCAAAGAGCATACCCGCAAGGCAAAAGGCACATATGCGGAGCTTTTCAGTGGTGTGCCTGTAAAGGATGAGGTCATCCCGCTTTCCGAAGAACAGAAGCGCTGCACTGACTGCGGGGCGGAAATGGAGGTTATCGGCAGGGAGTTTGTCCGCCGGGAATTCCGGTTCACCCCTGCAAAGGGCGAGGCCGTCAACATCTACCGTGAGACAGCGAAGTGCCCGGTGTGCAGCCAGGCCCCTGCCATGGAAAGAGCGGTCTCATTCGTCAAGGCCCATGTGCCGGAGACGCTGATCCCCCACAGCTATGCATCCGCATCCGCCGTGGCATGGACAATGTACCAAAAATACGCGAATTCCATGCCCTTATACAGACAGGAACAGGACTGGAAACAGATGGGCGTCACCCTGAACCGGACGACACTCGCCAACTGGATCATATACTGCGCCGGGAATTATTTTTCCCCGCTGTATGATTACTTCCATCGGGAACTTATAAAGAGGCAGTTCTTAATGGCGGATGAAACAAGGGTCCAGGTGTTGAAAGAGCCGGAACGGAATGCGGAAACGGATTCGTTTATGTGGCTGTTCCGCACAGGGGAGGACGGCCTTGCGCCCATCATCCTTTATAAGTACACGCAGACTAGGGCGGGATTTAACGCGGCTGATTTCCTGAAAGGGTTTAAAGGCTATCTGGAAACGGACTGTTACCAGGGCTACAATTCCCTGCCGGATGTAAAGCGGTGCTGCTGCTGGGCGCACCTGCGCAGGTACTTTGCGGAAGCGGTGCCCAGAGGGAAAGAACTGGATTACAGCAATCCCGCCGCCCAGGGGGTGCAGTACTGCAATAAGCTGTTTGAGCATGAGAGGCAGTCACGGGAAAAGGGGCATACCTGTGAACAGCGGAAGGAATACCGGCTGAAAAAAGAGAAGCCTGTGCTGGATGCTTTCTGGGAATGGGTCTCGGAGCAGTCACCAAAAAAGGGGACGCGTTTCGAGAAAGCGGTGAACTATGCCCAAAACCATAAAGAGAAGTTCATGACATATCTTGAGGACGGCCGGTGCAGCTTTTCCAATAACTTAAGCGAGAATTCCATCCGCCCGTTCACTATGGGCCGGCGTAACTGGCTGTTCAGCGATACACCGAAAGGAGCGGATGCCAGTGCCATTGTCTATACCATGGTGGAGATGGCGAAAGCCCATAACCTGAACATTTATAAATATCTGAATTATCTGCTTGAGCATCTGCCGGAGACCAGGATGAGAGACAGTGAATTATCCGGACTGGCTCCGTGGGATGCAGAGATCATCAGCAAGTGTTCTGGCGCAATGTAGAGTTAAGTGCATGCGTCTTGCAAGATCAGATAGAGTAAAATACTTGCAGTTCCTACATTCTATAATGCAGGGACTGCTTTATTTTGTCCATTCGTAGGATTACTAAGCGCTTACGAACATTTGCTGATAATTATACAGTTTCTTTCTCATAAAGCTGTCCTAATTGTGTCATGTTGATGCGTCTCCTTATTTGTTCCATTGTCACTTGCAACGACCACAAACTGATAAACTTGTGGAAAAAATCACAATTTATCAGCCCTGTTTTGTATTGCTTTTCTCACAAAAAATAGTAACAAAATTTTTGTGGTGGCCAATAAAATATTTTACATCAACTAATATACAGGTATTTATCTGATGTTATAGTGAGAGCGGCATTGCAGAATTTCAATTCGATTGTCAACAATCCGGTAAACAAGACGGTTGACATCGTCTATTCTGCGGCTCCAATAGCCCTGCAGGTTACCTTTTAAAGGTTCAGGCTTACCGATACCAGAATATCCGTTGCGGTCGATATCCTGCAATAATTGGTTGATGCGTTTTAAAGTTTTTTTATCTTGTTTTTGCCAGTATAGATAATCTTCCCAGGCAAAATCATCCCATGATTTAATCATCCTCCACCTCAATCAATTCATGAACGGTGCCGCCGGTTTGCTCCATACGTTTTTTAGCAATTGAAAGGCGGGCCTGATTTTCTGCGGAATAAAAAGGGTCGGCACGAAGCTCAAAGGGAATGCCGTTGTATCGCACCACCTGCTTCAAGAACATGGTAGTGGCGGCTGAAAGGCTAATGCCAAGATCAGAAAAAATTAATTCCGCCTGCTGTTTTAAATTGTCATCTACGCGTATGTTTAGATTTGCCATAAGTTGCTCCTTTCTATATGAGGAACAGTAACACATAATTCGTAATTTGTCAACACAATGCACTAAAAAAGAAGTTTTGAAAGGTGAAAAGTATGTAAAGCAAACAGCGATTTGGACTACAAAGAAAATATATCCAAATGATCCTTGCCCATGTGGAAGTGGTAAGAAATACAAAAGATGTTGCAAAAATAAAAGTGTAAATTACGGTCGATGCTGGACAAATCCCAGTTTCCGGTCACGGGTAAAATGCTTTAACCCAGAGTGCGGACTTGACCTTTTGAGGGAAAGGCATATAGTTACCTTGAAATTGAAATGACGTTGTTGTTTTCAATTTCAAGGGTCGCTCTCGCTACCTCAAAAAAGATAATCAGCAGCGAGAGCAGCCGCACATTTTGGGCTTTATGTTAACCCCTTTTCTGAAAATGATATTGACGGTGAATAACAGACCAATTTACATCCGACTGAAAATGTGTAAAATAGTAAGTGACAGTTTCCTGATTATGTCGGAAACAGGGCGAGTAGTATAACAGAAGAGAAGGATATGAAAATGACGGGGATCAAACTTGACATTACAAATAAAAAATACAGAAATATTCTGTTATTGAGTTACAGTACAATTGCTACTGTGGCAGTAGCAATTGTGGTTGTAGGGGTTGTGGGATTATTTAATGTGTACACGAGAGATACCATATATCATATGGCAATCACACAGCTGAATAACCTGGACAATATCATTGACAATAATCTGGATACATGGCGCAAGCAGCTTCAGACGGCATGGGATGAATCGACGATCAGAAAATATATATATTCTAATGAAGAACACTGGAAAGAGGAGTATGAAGCGGGTCATTATCTTTATAGAATGAGTATTAATAACGGGGTGGAGAATTTCACCTGCCTGTTTCGCAATGAAAATGAATTTAAATATTTTGGATGGCGCTATCCTGAACAGGAGGAGAGAGAGAGCAGATTGAAAAAAAGATTATGGAAACGGATAATGATGCCCGGATGTTCTTTGTAGAGACGGACGAAAGGCGGAGTCTCTGCGTATTTTTAACAGAGAGGAGCAGTATGGGCGGAAAGCCTCAAAAAGGTATCATTTATGCTATCAATCTGGCAGCAATGGAAAAACAGCTTGTGGTTCAGGATGCGGAAGATTCCATGTTTTTAGCCTTTGGAAAAGACGGAACGGTTATTTTACAGAGTGGGATGTCAAGGGAGTTTTGCCGACAGTTATGGGAACATGTAGAGGTTCAGGGGGATTCCATACCATCATGGAGCGGAGAAATTACTCTGGAAGGAAATAAGTATCTTTCCAATGGCATTTTTTGTGAAGATAAGGAAATCTATTTTGTGATGCTCCAGGATTATCAGATGATTGGAGAGCAGATGAGTGAGATTGGAGGAAGGGTTTATCTGGTGGTAGGCACCAGCTTTATTATTGTTTTTATACTGGCATTCTGGCTGGCAAACAGATTGTATTTCCCGCTGGAGTATTTTTTCAGGCGGCTTTCAGAGTCAGATATACTGCTTATTGACGAGAGCTACAGTAAACGTCAGGCTGAGATAACAAGTGAGAGGATTCTCAATCAAATTCACAGAATATCCCGGCAATATCACTCCGATAAGGTTTTGCGTTTCCTCGGCAGTGAAGGGGAAGATGTGGATATACCTTATGCACTGCGCTTGAATGACAGGGAAGAGCATTGTATCATGGTACTGTATTGGACCTCGCAGCCAACTGTTGAGAGGGAGATTAAGGAAGAAAATTATATGGCAATGGAAAGGGACTATGCAGAATGTAAAGTCCATTTTTATGAAGAACCTCAGTCCTTTTGCTTCCTGACAGTTGTGAAGGAAGCTTCTTCTATGGAAAGGCTGAAGAACAGAGAGGATATGAAGAGAATTCTGGGAAGAGAGTGTATGAAACTTGGGGACAAATTTGGCACGGAGATATTCTGCGCACTTTCCTCCTTGATTGAAGAGGATAAGGATTTGAGGGTACAGTTTGGAGAATTACAGACGATTGCCAAATATCATCTTCTGGGACAGAGTAGTGCCTGCATGGATGCAATGATGCTGGGAAACAAAATATCACAGGATGTGCCGCAGGGAATCTATGATGAGATTATTGAGTTGGTAAAAAAGGGAAAACAGGGAGAAGCTGCGGAAAAGGTTCCTGAGATTGTAGATTACCTTTCCGATTATGAGATAAAAAAAGCGCTGGTTTCCCTGGCCGCCCTGTGTGTTCGGATTTCGGAATGCACCTATGGTCTGGAAAGATCAGGTGGGAAAGGGAGAGAAAATTATCTGGATCATTATATTAAGCTTACTTCCTTGTATGACAGAAGGGAGCTGGAAAGCTATCTGGAGCAGCTCATCGTAAAAGTATGTCTTGAAAACAGTGTTTATCAGGAAAAGACTATCCGCATGAATATGCTGGATGCAGTCAGCTACATACAGGAGCATTACCGGGATGCGGATATATCGGTGGAACAGGTGGCGGAGAAATACCGTATATCGGTATCCTATTTCTCCAAGCTTTTTAACGAATATGTGGGAGTTACATTCCCGGAATTTATCAGTGATCTTCGTCTGGAGTATGCCCGGGAGGTTCTCCTGTCCAATCAGGATATCAGTATTAAAAAGGTGGCGGAGATTTGCGGATATGGCGGGACGTCATATTTCTCCGCACAATTCAAGAAGAAATATAACATTTCACCGTCGGCTATGAGACGGAATAGATAAAAATTGCATAAAAACATGAAATTGATACGCATTTTCTTTGCTTTTTGCCAGAAAAGTGAAAGGAATGCGTATCTTTTTTATTTCCTGAAAACAATTCAGAAAGTATACTTAGAGCTACCTGAATAATCAGATGGAAAGGAGAGGGCGGAATGCGCGGAGAAAAAAAGAGCCGGAACAATTATTTCAGGAAACTAAAGCAGGATATTCCTTTATATATCCTGGCGCTGCCGGGGGTGATAGCATTGCTTTTGTTTTCCTATTTCCCTATGGCCGGTATTGTTCTTGTATTTAAGGATTACAATTTCAAAGGAGGAATATTTGGAAGTCCGTGGGCAGAACCCATTTACAAGAATTTTACATTTTTTTTCAATAACTCAAACTTCGCACTTGAATAAATGCTATGCACCTTGAAAATTCAATAAAAACT
>CAJTVL010000110.1 GCA_910579425.1 uncultured Lachnospiraceae bacterium
TCTGCACAATTTTTGTGGCTGATATGCCGTTATATTCATTCATGCGTTTATTCTGGAACAGGGAGATCATAGCGCCGGTATTGAAAGAAGTAGTGCCGGAGTATAAAAATTCCACAGTGGAAGAAATTATCCGGTATATCGATGCGGACAGTATTCGGGACATTCCCGTGGGAGATATTCCGGCAGAGGTAGAGCAATTGCAGACGGAAATGAGTTCAACCAGCGACAAGCTGATCCGGTATGACACACATTTTAAGTCAGTGAACCCCATGCTTAGCAATGAGAGCCTGTGCATACACCTGCATATTGATCTGGAGGTTCAGAACAATTACAGGCCCACATCCCCATCCTATTCAGTCATAAAGAGGGCAATCTATTATGCCGCAAGGGAGATCAGCTATCAGCTGGGCACATTGACAGAGCAGACGGATTATGGGAAGATCCAGAAAGCCTACAGTATCTGGATCTGTAATGAGAGGATCCCGGCTAGCCTACAGAATACGGTGACGATGTATTCTATCAAAAAAACAGATATGATAGGGAAAGCAGAGGAGCCGGAGGAAGAGTATGACCTGATGGATGTGATCATAATCCGCAGAGGAAAGAAGACGGATGCCCCGATCTTTGATTATCTGTCGGGAGTGTTTCACTGCGACAAAGAGAAGATTGCAGAATATGTGGATATTGAAGGAAATGAAAAGGTATTGAAGGGAGTGGATGAGATGAGCGGCTTGGGACAGAGCATTATGAATGAAGGGATGCAGAAAGGGATGCAGGAAGGCGAAAATCTGCTGGCAACGCTTGTCGGCCTTTTAAAGAGGGATGGCAGGCTCGGCGACCTGGACCACATTTCAGATGAGGAATCAAGAAAGAGGTTATATAAGGAATACCATTTGATTGACTGAATGATGATATATCAGGGAAATATTTTTGCCTTTTGGAAGTTGCAAAAAAGAAAAGTTCAGGAAAGCATAAGATTAAAACACACTTAAATACAGGGTTTAAGTGTGTTTTTTCTTAACATAAGGATGCCTGGCAAAGCCTGGTATCCGTTGTTTTCTGCCCATATCCTCTCTTTGCGCTTCGCCCTGCGGCGGACGTTATTTGAATAGCCAGGCAGCGGATTTTGGACAGTGGATTCCTGGTTTTAGGATTACAGCGGAAATTGAACAGTAAGTCCAATGAAAAACGATAGATAGAAGGTGAAATTTTGTTTAAAATGTATATAAACAGTAAATAATTTCAAATGGAAGAAAGCATAGTGGCAGAGAGGAGGGACGGAAAATATGTCAAAGTGGAAAAGGGATGACCATTTTGTACAGACGGTAGGGAGAACGCGGAAGAGGAGCCTGTGGGAGGAGATCAAGAGGAATAAATTCTTTTACCTGATTCCCATACCGGGGATCATTACGCTGATTTTGTTTAGCTATCTCCCTATGGCGGGTATTTATATGGCCTTTGAGAACTATTCCTATGACGGCGGCCTGTTTGGAAGCGAGTTTGTGGGGCTTCGGAATTTTCAAATATTCTTTGACAATATCAAATATGCCATGCGGGCCACCAGAAATACGGTAGTCATCAATCTGGGCGGGATTTTCTTAGGGACGATACTTAAGGTCACTGTGGCGGTGATGCTTGGGGAAATCCAAAACGAGCGTTATCGGAAGATGACGCAGACCATCATGATATTTCCCAATTTCCTCTCCTGGATCGTGGTAGGTGTAATCTCGGATACCATCCTGAATGATAAGAGCGGCATCATCAACCAATGTATCCAGTCCCTGGGCGGGGAACCCATAGGATGGAGCCTGAATGCCTGGTACTGGTGGCCGATCCTTATTATTGCGGGGCTGTGGAAGAGCTTTGGATATGGGAGCATTATCTATTACGCCACGCTGACGGGTTTCGACCCCGGATTGTATGAGGCGGCGGAGATTGACGGGGCGGGGCGCTGGCAGCGGATCACGCGTATCACGGTGCCGCTTTTAAAGCCCACCATTGCTATCCTTCTGCTTCTGGATATTGGCGGGATCCTGGGCGGGAGCTTGGAGCAGATCATGGGTATGACGAAAATGAACCCTCTGATTCTGGAATCAACCGATACCATTGCCACTTACATATACCGCACGACAACCGGCGCAGGCCAATTTGGGATTGCTTCGGCAGTAAGCTTTTACCAGTCTGTTTTCGGGTTTGTGCTGGTACTGGGGGCAAACCTGCTGGCAAAAAAGATAGACCCGGATTACGCGCTTTTCTAGGAGGGGATAGGAATGAATGGAAAACAACAACTGAAAAGGGAAAGCAGGGTCTGTCAGGTGGCTCTCGCCGTGTTAAGCCTGCTGTGCCTGTTCCCGATGATTATGGTTTTGTCAGTGTCCTTTACGGATGAGAAGTATGTGCAGGAATTTGGCTACCACCTGCTTCCCTTAAAGCCGTCTCTGGATACCTATATCTTCCTGGTGGGGAATAAGGGGAAAATGCTCCTGAAAGCCTTCGGGATAACCCTTACGGTAACCGCCCTGGGGACGCTGTATTCGGTGAGTGTCACTGCGCTGTTTGCCTATGCCGTGTCCCAGAAGAAGGAAGTGTTCCGCTTTGCCCGCCCGCTGTCGTTCTTTGCATGGTTTACCTCCATCTTTGGAGGAGGGGTGGTGCCCTGGTATATCCTGTGTACACAGTATTACGGGCTGAAAAATAATCTTTGGGCGCTGTTTATCCCTTACGGCATGAGCGTCTGGCATATGTTTATCCTGCGGGGGAGCTTTCGGGAAATCCCGGAGGAGCTGATCGAGTCGGCCCGCTTAGACGGGGCATCCCATGGGAAGATCTTTACGCGGATTGCCATCCCGCTGGCGAGGGCGGGGATCCTGACCGTATCGCTGTTTAATATTTTCGGGTTTTGGAACGATTTTTTCCTGCCCCAGTGGCTGATCACCGACAGCGCATACCAGACGCTGCAGAAGATACTCTACAGTATGCTTTCCAATGCCCAGCAGCTACTCCACAACAGCGAGATGTCGGCATATTATGACCATATTACGCTCCCTGCGGAGACGGCGAAGATGGCGGTGGCGGTGCTTGCCATACTGCCGCTGGCGGTTCTGTATCCTTTTGCCCTGAAGTATTTTGTCAAAGGAATCAACGTGGGCGGTATTAAGGGATAATCATACAGGTGTTGCCCGTACCGAAATGGTGCGGTGAAACATACACAAAGGAATGTAGGAAGGAGAAATGAGTTATGGGAATCAAAAAAAGAGTCATGTCGTTATTGCTGTGTACAGCCATGGCGGTGACAGTGTTGGGAGGATGTGGAAAGCAGGAGGATGTGAAGCCGGCTTCGAGCGGCAGTGACGAGGGTGCGGCTCCTGTGGAGACGGAAAAAGAGGAGAACGGACAGGCTGACCAGGCCGGTGAGGAAGTTTCTTCTGATGGTATGGAGCCGGTTTCTCTGCGGATCGTCATGTATGGGGATGCAGGATCCCGGAATGTGGAATTTTTCAAAAATGAATTTCATGAAAAGGTTTTGGCGGACACGAACATTGATATGAAGGTGGACTTAGTCCCCTGGGGAGGAGGAGGCGACCAGATCATGACGATGGCTGCTGCTGGGGAAGGGTTTGCCTTTATGTCCACCGTGTCAGAGGGCTATGCCTATATCAACAAGGGGCTGACCGCGGTTTTTGAGGGAGCGATGTTCGACGAGCTGGCGCCAAACTATAAGGCGGCGCGTATGGGGCGCGGATTTGACTGTGCAAAGTACAAGGGAGATATCCTGACCATCCCCTGCGGGGCCTATCCGTCCAGCGCACAGAACGATAATTTTGCCATAAGGAATGACATCTTAAATCAGGTGGGCTGGGATGTTGAGCAGATCAAGAGCTATGACGACCTGATGGCGGCGATCGCGGAAGTACATGCTGCCTATCCGAGCATGACGATCATGAAAGGCGCGGACAATCTTTTCAAAGGATTGATCTCGGTGGCAGCGCCGGACGGCGCGCTGATCAAGGATACTCCCATAGCGGTCTGCGTGGTGGATGAGTCGAAGCCCGACAGTGACGAGGTGATCAGCCTGCTGGAATCAGACTACTTTAAGAATTACTGTGCTGTCGCAAAAGAATGGTTTGAGCTTGGCTACCTTACCACGGAAAATCTGACGGATCCCACTGCGGCCGCGGCAGCCTGGGACAGCGGGAACTGCCTGATGCAGTACGGGAATCCCTATGCGGTCTATGACCATGTGTTAAACAATGTGGAGGAGGCGGATGTGCAGTACCTGAAGATTGATACGCTGCCTAATCTCCTGATGTCGGATTCCAACAGTGCGTGGATGTTTACAAAGCCGGAACAGGACAAGGTCAGGGACTGGGTAAGGTTCTTTGACTGGATGTATGCCTCAAAGGAAAATTATATGCTCTGCCTGTACGGTGTGGAGGGCCAGGATTGGCAGTACCGGGAGGACGGTTCTGTGGAGACCCTTACCCAGGATGCTTTCTTCTATCCATGGATGCACCAGACTCTGTTCTATGACGAGATATCGACGGAACGGTTTGATGCGGAGGAGGTTGATGCATTTATCCATTTTGACGACGGGGCTATCTACAGCAAAAAAGTAGGGTTTGCCTTCGACGAGACGCCCGTGGCGGCGGAAAGCGCAAAAATTGCTGCTATTGTCAGTGAGAAAGTGAAGCCTATTGCCTGGGGAGTGGGTGATTATGAGAAGGATTTCCCGGCAGTACTGGAGGAATTGAAGGAAGCGGGGCTGGATAAATATGTGGAGGAATACCAGAAGCAGTTTAGCGAGTTCATGAGCAGCAAATAAAAGGAAGCCGCCGCGCAGGCGATTCGCGCGGCGGCTTATTTCGAGCATTCCTTTTTGAGCTCATTCTTTTTCGGCCGGTCGGAAGCTTCTTTCCTCCGAGGGGGAAATCCCCATAACACGCCGGTAGACCTGGCTGAAATGGGAGAAGTTATCGTAACCCAACCGGATGGCGATTGCGCTGATCGGGAGCGTGGTGGTCTGCAGCAGCTCCCTGGCGGCATTCATTTTTTCCAGGGTTACATATTCTTTTAAGGAAATCCCTTTTTCCCGCTGGAAAAGCCGGGTCACATAGTCCGGGCTTAAGAAAACGGTGCGGGCGATGTCGGCACACTTTAAGGGCTTGTCCAGGTTCTGGTGGACATAGTTGGAGATCCGCCGGAAGTTCCGCTCGGGCTCTTCCGACTGCGCCGCCGTCTCCTGGAAGTAGCCGGTAATCTTTTGGATAAACAGAAGGGCCGAATCCAGCGTCAGGGGAGAGGGGCTGTTGCAAGGGCCGTCCGCAGCCCGGGTGGGAAAGGAGTGGATGTCCAGCCCCAGAAAGTCCGCAGCCTGGATGGCGGTCTGCTCAAAATCCTTACAGAAGGAAAGCAAAGTGGCGTAATCAAGGAGGCCATTAGTGCTCAGCTCATGCAGATATTCCCTGGCACGCTCCAGGATTTGAGTAGTATTGCAGGCGATAAGCTGCAGCCTGAAAAATTCCAAAAGCTCTGGAGGGCAATAGGTGACAGTCTTAACAGAGTCCTGGGGCACATGGAGATAGAGCCCCGGCTTAGGCAGGACATTGTCCGCTGCCTTTTTGCGGATCAGCGAAGCGCACAGGGACAGCGCCTCCAGGGGGAAGGAAGGGGCGGAATAAAGTGCCAGGCGGCAGCCCAGCCTGCCCTCAAGCTGAGACAAAAGCGCTTCGAGAAGGAGACGGTACAGGTCAAAGGGCATAGGGGCCTGCCCGGCGCTGTAGACCAGGCCGCGAAGCGTAAGGCCATCCGGACAGTAGGAGAGGACATCGCAGTGGTGGCTGCAAAAATGTGCGCAGATTATTTCCTCCGCCAGCGGATGCCACTGGGAAAAGGGCAGGGGTTCCGACACCCAGGAAAGGATTTGCATCCTGAAAAGATAGGCTTCGTCCTGCAGAGTCAGACAGATGCCCATTTCCCGCAGGATATCCAGCTTTTGTTCCGCATTGGCCTGCGCCCCTTCAAACCATTCGTGGAGCACGCTTTTTAGGAAAGCCGGTTTCTGGGAATAGACGGCTTTGCCCCAGGAGGACCAGGTCTGTTCCGTCTGGCGCTCCCGGATCTTTCGGATGGTCTTTGCAAGGAGCTTTTCCATATCTTCGTAGCGGACCGGCTGCAGGATATAGTCGGCGCTGCCAAGCTGGAGGGCTTCCTGCACATAGAAAAAATCTGCATGGGAGGTGAGGAAGATACACTCAAAACCGTAATCATTATGGCGGCACCAGCGCAGCAGGGACAGCCCGTTTTCCACAGGCATTTCAATGTCGGTGATCAGGATATCGATAGGGTGGCTTTTGATGGTCTCTTTGGCCTGGGGGACGTTCAGGGCGGTAAAAACCTGTGTGATCCCAAGTGTTTCCCAACGGATTCCCGTTTTCAGGGCAGACACTACATTGGGCTGGTCGTCAACAATCAAAATGGTCATTTGGCTTTTCCTCCTTCTCGGCCGGGATAATGATTTCTACACAGCTTCCATGGTTCTGGTTATAGAAGAACAGCATACCCTCCTGATGCCAGGTGAGCTTCATCCGGTAATAAATATTGGAGATACCCACATGATAATCGTCGTAGAGGGATTTGCGCTCCCCAATATGGTTGAGATATTCTAAGTCCTCGGCGGAAAAACCGCCGTTATTGTCGGAGACAGTCAGGTTCAGACAGCTTCCCCTTGGTGTGGTCAGCAGACAGGATCTGATGTGGATTGTCAGGCCTGTCAGGTTCCTGGAATGCTGGACACTGTTCTCCACAAAGGTGAGCAGTGAAAGCGGGAGGATGAGGATTTCCGCGGACGCCGCATCGATATCCATGGTCAGCGAGAGCACCGTGGAAAAATTCTTCTGCCGCAGATGGATATAGCTTTTGACGCAGTGGAGCTCCTGGGTGAGGGTAACCAGCTTTTGGCTGTTGCGGAAAACATAGCGGAAATAATCGGAAAGGGACAGGATCATTTCCTGGATTTCACCATACTCCCTGTTCTTGGCCAGGCTGTAAATATTATTCAAACAATTGATATAAAAATGGGGCCGGATCTGGAGATGGAGGTATTGGAGCTGGGCCTGCTGCAGATCCAGCTTACGCTCATAGGATTCCTCCCTCAGCCGGCGGATGCTTTGCAGAGTGTGGTTCAGCGTATGGCTGAAATCCTGCAGCTCGGTGATCTTCTGGTTCTCTGGCACGAGCAGAGAGTAGTTGCCGTCCGCAATCTGGTTCATGTAGCTGG
Source organism: uncultured Lachnospiraceae bacterium (assembly GCA_910579425.1). Classification (GTDB taxonomy): domain Bacteria; phylum Bacillota; class Clostridia; order Lachnospirales; family Lachnospiraceae; genus Suilimivivens. The sequence goes on from CAJTVL010000110.1 coordinate 7,277, forward strand.
AGAGGACGGTCAGAGGCCCCAGGAGCTGCTTATAAAGGGCCATCCACAGAAAGGGGGCCAGGCAGAACAGCAAAAGGATCAGCAACAGGATAATTTTTTCCGAGGGGCTTAAGATGTGCCAGAATCCCTTCCGGGGGATGAGGCAGCATAAAAAGACACTGCTGTTTTTCACGGGGGTCTTGATCAGACAGCAGGGACGGCCGCCGAAATCTACATTCCTGACGGGGGAGGAGTCAAAGCCCTCTTCCCACCGGGCCTGAAACTCCTTGGGATAAAAAACCTCCCCTTCCTTAGTCGCATAGAAGAAAAGAATTCCCTCTTGAGGGTTGGAGGCATAGGTCACAGCCTGATCCAGGGCAGGGTCGATCATGGCGGCGCACAAATTCTCCCCGGCGCGGCTGGTACGGATGAGTACCAGCCGGTCTGAGAGTTCAAGGGCAGCCCAGTTTTCCCCCTCGGCAGGAAGGCTGGCTGCCTCCGATAAAAATGCATAGACTGCCTGCTTGTCCTCATAAGGGTAATCTATCTGATAGTTCGGATAATAGTAGGACGGGGAAGCGCTGTAAAGGAAAAAACCGCCGATGAGCTGTTCCTGGTTGAGGATCACCGTAAACGGGCTCATGATCTCATAAGCGTAGCTATGCTTCTCAAAAAGGGAGTCCGACCAGGAAAAGATCTGGAATTTCGGATTGGTGAAGGCAGTATAGGAGAGCTGTGTATTGGTATTGTAAAGGGTACGTTCCAGATTGCTTGCATAGGTGGCCAGACTATTCTGGTATGACTTTATTTCCGCATCGGACTGGCGCCGGACAGTAAAGAAAGACAGGACAAGCAAAAGTGCCATGGCAGGGAGCGAAAAGCACAGAAAGGCTGCAGAAAGAAGTCTCCGCATGCTGATGGGTGTATTGGAACGCACGATATCCCTTCCTTTCACGAAATAACTTTTATGATTGTATTATATAATGCCGGAAAACGAAATTCAATAAGAACAAAAGCGGATATAGAACAATAAAAAGACGTAAATATAACAATTTATCCGGGAGCACAGCTGGGATAAAAGGAAAGGACAGAATAAATGATAACAAGAAAGAGTAAGGGGCTGGAAATCCGCATCAGGAAAGAGGACGGCCTGATCTGCGGGCTGTATTCGGGATTTGGGGCATACAATATTGCGGATCCAGATGGCATGGGAAGCGTCTGCTATACGCTAAGGGGGGATGATATACGGACAGAACGCCCCTTGACGCCCTATGAAGAACGGTTTGCTTCTTATGACAGCATAATCCCAGAGAAAGACAGGGTCAGGTGCAGAAATGAGAAACTGTCCATTGATACGGCCTATACATTGGGGCATGACAGGCTTCTGATAGAATCCCATACCAAAAACCCGGAAATCTCACAGTTTGGGATAGACCTGAACCTGAACTTCCTGGGTAAGAAAAACGGCACTTATATCGGCCAGCTACTCCCCAGTTCCCCCTATACATCCCGGGAAGGGGATAAAATGTACTGTATCATGCCGGTGATTGGCTGTGGGTTTTGTATCGTGATGGCAAAGAGCGCCTGCAAGGCATGGAAGATCAGTTACTCGGAATATTCCTTCGGGCATTTCATTCAGCGTTTTCAAATGTTGTCCACACTGGATGACAGGTACGGGAAAGGGGGAAGCAGCACATTGGCCCTGGAGATCACATTTGCGGACACGATCGCAAAATGCTATCGCAGGATCCAGGAAAGCTATGGCTGTCCCATGCTGTATTCTGAGATGACAGGCACATTCGGTCAGTATATCGACGTGAAGATTCTAGGCGAGGCGGACTATGTAATGGTTTTGCATGGAAAAGAGGAGAGGAGATTTCCGGTGACGGACGGCAGGGTGCGGGTAACATCCCCCGGATACGGGCTCTGCCATGTTGTGCCCTGTAGGGATGGCAGGCCGGGGCTTGATACAACGATCTGGTTTGGCGGGGATATGGACCGGCTGTTTGAGAAAAGCTGCGACACGGTAAGAAAGCCGTACCATAACGATGAGAACCTGTGCGAGGGAATGACCTGGTGCTGGGCATTGCTTGCCTATATGACCACCCATAACAGTGACAGATACCGGGCAATGACACAGGAAGCCATAAAGACCATGATGGGGGAAGGGGAGCGGCTTGTTGCGCGAAATACCATCGTGCCGTACCCGGTGGGAGAGTTTCCGGCCTACCATGTATACAAGTCCCGGAGAATCCAGGAACAGTTTTTTGGCATTTCCATCCTGACAGAGCAGTATAAGCTGACTGGTGAGGGGAAATATCTTGATTTTGCGGTAAAATCGGCAGAAACGGTGATCCGGGTCTATCAGCAGGAAAACGGCGCATTTGTGCAGCAGGGCAGCGACTATACCACGGTGTGCGCCCCGGTCATTGCCATCATTGACCTTGCGCGGGAACTCCGGGAGGTGGACCAGGGCAAGGCGGAATATTTCTCGGAAAGTGCGGCAAGGGCTGTGCGCTATCTGGTGGGGCGGGGGCTCCACTTCCCGACGGAGGGCATCGTGGGCAAGCAGAATGACGAGGAGATGGAGGAGGGGTCTATCTCCTGCACGGCCCTGTCCCTGCTCTATTATTGCAGGTACATAGCGTATGTGGAAGAATACGTCATTTTTGCGGAAAAAGTATTGCGCCTGCATGACTGGTGGCGCTGCTATACACCGGATGTGCGGCTTTTTATGTCCACCATGCGGTGGTGGGAGACCATATGGGAGGGGGACGGAACCGGGCCTGGGATTTGTGCCGGACATGCGTGGGGCATCTGGCGTGCGGAAGCGGATTTTTATATGGGTGTTCTGACGGGGAAAGCGGACTATTTTCTCAGCTCCTGGAACGGGTATATGACGAATTTTTCCAAGATCACAAAGGAGGGAGAGTCTTATTCCTGCTATCAGCCGGATTACTTTGTGGGCGGGGGCGATTCTGCTATCAGGCGGATGCTGATGCAGCTTTCTGATGGGGATATGGAGAAAAGGTATGAGATCACTCACGGTTACCCGCGGCATTATGACCGTTCCCTTTCCCGTTACGTGTGGGTGCGCTCATGCCAGACCTGGCAGAAGACAGCGGTGGTGATCTTTAGGGAGGAAGGGACGATTGCGCTGAACTGTGAATTTGAAAATAATAAACTGACAGTTCCGGAAGCTGTGGAAGAGATTTATTTTGGGGATGAAAGGCAGAGGTGTGCGAAGTGTGTAAAAAATGAAGGATAACCTTGTAAAACAGGCTTTTTTTCATATAATTATATTGTAGAAAGAAAACCGTAAAGGTAGAAACCACTAAAAAGCAAAAGAGGAAAAACAACGGACAGCACGCTTCACGAACTGTCCTTATGTTAATGAAAAGAGAGACGGAAATTGCAATGGAGTCCGTAGAAGCGATCGGAAGCAAATATGACAACGTATAGGGAAACATTTTTGTCTTTTGGAAGTTGCAAAAAGAAAAGTTCAGGAAAACATAAGATTAAAACACACTTAAATTCAGCGTTTAGGTGTGTTTTTCCATTTCTGTTGCAGACAGGAGGAAGATATTTTGGTATTGTATTATACAGGAACAGGCAACAGTGGATATGTGGCAAAGAAAGTGGGGGAACAGATAGAAGATGAAGTCCTCAACCTGTTCGATAAGATTAAAGGGTATGATAATAATGTAAGCTTAAAGGACGGCAAGCTTCTCTGGGGAGATCAGTGTACCCACTGTATGGCCTGTATCTGCAAATGCCCCAAGGAAGCCATTGAATACGGAAACAGGAGTAAGGGAAAACCAAGATACCAATGCCCGCTGTAGGAGGTATGGCTTAAGCGTATGCCTTATCCGCTTTTTGAAACCGTGGGGGCCTGAAAAAGCGCGGCAGTCGGAGGATGATAGGTGAAGATTAAAAAGCAGATCAAAAGAAAGCACACCAAAAGACCAGATAAAAAGGAATTAGAATCCGATTTACAGGACAATGTAAGCTGACAGGCCAGGCAGAATGCGATTATGATACTGAAAATAAATATAGCAATATCTAATATAAAAATATCTTTTCCAAGGAGTGCCGTGTAGGTATAAAAGAGGATTGGAATGCATAAGGTTCCGGCCAGAATCCCAAAGCATAAGGCAGAACGGATACAGGGATAATCGGCCTTTAGTTTAAAAACCATGAAGAGAGAGTAAGCCAGCATGGGGGAAAAGAGTAATTTCATGTGTTCCCATATGGACTCATTTACCGGCGTAAAGAGACCGACGATAGGATTATGACCAGACCATTCATAGAAAAAATGGGCAAGAGATCCGGAAATCAGGACAAAGAGGATTCCAATTATGGTATAGCGCTTTAACTGTTTCATAAAATCACCTCATAGTTATTACCTAAATTCCGCATTGAATTATAACGAGGAGGGGACCGGGACTTTCATATTAAA
>CAJTVL010000111.1 GCA_910579425.1 uncultured Lachnospiraceae bacterium
GATTCGCTTCCGGTTCATCCCACAAAAGGATTGATCCTTTTTCCAAAAGACCATTGCGTATTAATTTCCAAAGTAGACCTAATTTACGCAATCCTTCTGCCTCTAATGAAAAATCAACTTTCTGACCGGCTTTTTTAATACATAAAAAGAATCATTTTCCAAAATAACAGTCCCATCAATTACAGCGCTTAGTTTATCAAGGATTTTACTCATGGCAAATGGGATTTCCCGCGTCTCTGGTAAAGAAGCATTTACAATAATATCTATCTGCGTTCCATCAAATGGCATATTATATTTCTGATTCATAGCCAGGAATCCCTTTGCATGTGACAACATTTCTGTTGTAGGAATAAAGACAGATTGTATATCTAATCCAAGCCATTGATCGTAATTGAATATACCTTTATGTGAAAGGCTGTCTTCAAAATTATGCGTTCCGTCTGATACTTTATAATAACAATAATCTTCTTTATTTTCTGCATTTTTTAAAGCATCGCTATCTTTTAGGCTGTTTGAAAAAAATTGTATTAGTCTTTTTGTCTTTCCCTGATCCGTCTGCTTAATTGACCATTGTGTTGCAGCATAAATCATTTTCAGAATGGTTGTCTTTCCAACTCCATTTTCACCAATCAGAACATTTATCCCATCACAAAATTCTATCTTAAATCCATCATTAAATGAATCCCCTTCTTCTATAGACTTAAATGCGGCATTATTCTTTCTCAAATGACGCTTAAATACCATTACATTTAAAATTTCAATCGTTTTAATTGCCATTAGTCCAGCCTCCAACCAATTTATAATCTGTTTTCTGTTTGTATTATACCCTGTTCCAAAAATTTTGTATACGATAAATCATTATAAGAAGTCTTTGGGTATACAAAATTGGCAGAAAGCGGAGAGCGTTACGCCCTCCGCTTTCTGCCCTTCCCCTTACAGTACACCACCGCCGTCAGTGTGCTCACAAACGTTGCCACAATCGCCGGGCCGATAATCCCCGCCGGATTCACACTCCCATACTGCTGCCTGTACGCAATCATATTTACCGGAATCAACTGCAAAGAAGATATATTCAAAATCAAAAACGTACACATCTCATTGCTGGCAATCCGTTCTCGCTTTCCAACTATACCCTTGCCATCATCCAAGTATGCCGGATTCCCCCGTTCCACCTCCAGTTTCGCCAGTTCCTCCATCGCCTTCAATCCAGCCGGCGTAGCAGCCCACCCCAGCCCCAGCACATTGGCGATAATATTCATGGAAATATATCCCTTCGCCCTGTGCCCTTTCGGTAATCCGGGAAACATAAACGAAATAAACGGAGAAAGCATATCCGTAAGTCTGGTAATCAGCCCGGAACTCTGAGCCACTTCCATAAGCCCTACCCAAAAAGCCATGATCCCCGCCATAGCGATACAGAGCGACACCGCCTCCCCGGCGCTGTCCAAAGCCGCCTCCGTAATTTCCTCCATATTTCCATTTACTGCACCAAAAAGGATGCCCAAAACGATCATTGAGGCCCAGATATAATTCAGCATAAAAAGCTCTCTTCTTTTTTTAGAATTCTATGCCGACTTCCTTCGAATTATTTCTAAACGATACAGCTTCAAAGCAGCGCCTGGTAAACCTCCCTCTTGCCGATTCCCCTGTCCGCCGCCACCCTTTTCATGGCTTCTTTTCTCTCCATTCCCTGCGCTTCATAGAACTGCATATGTTCTTCCATGGAAAGCTCCGTCCACTTTTTTTGCTCCTCCTTTTTTAATCCTTCCCGGCTCATGCCTTCCATTACCAGAACATACTCCCCCCTGGGATCATTTTCCTCATAAAAAGCAATTGCTCCTTCGATCGTCGTCGGGAAAACCGTCTCAAACCGCTTGGTCAGCTCCCTGCACAATGTAATGCGCCGCTCCCCCAATACTTCATATAGCTCTGTAAGGGTTTTTTTCAGGTGATGAGGCGCTTCATACAAAATAATGGTCCGCGTTTCTTTCTTTAATTCCTCCAGGACTTGCTTTTTCTCTTTCTTATCAGAGGGAAGAAATCCCTCGAAACAGAATCTTCTGGTTGGAAGCCCTGAAAGCGTCAGCGCCGTAACGCAGGCGCAGCACCCCGGAAGCGAGGTGACAGGAATTGCCTCTTTAAGGCACTTTTCTACCAGAACCTGGCCCGGGTCGGAGATTGCCGGCGTCCCTGCATCTGTAATCAGCGCAATATTTTTTCCGTCCCTTAACCAGCACAGAATCTGCTCTGCCTTTTCCACCCTATTGTACTCGTGATAACTGGTCATAGGCGTTCTGATCTCAAAATGAGTCAACAGTCTCCTGCTGTTTCTCGTATCCTCTGCCGCAATCAGATCTGCCTCCCGCAGGGTATCCAATACCCGCGGGGTAATATCCCCCAAATTTCCAATAGGCGTTGCACACAAATATAAGGTCCCCGTCATCTTTCCTTCCTCTTCAAACCACACAATTTCCTGCTAATATCCATATATTTCCGTAATCTCATCCGTATAAATCCCCGGCTCCCTGAAAATGATCAAAGGCTTCTCTACCTTCATACGGGCCCTCCCGCCCCGGTTTGCCTCGATCAATACCATATTGGGTTCCTTATCTGCAAAAGGGTACACAAGCTGCATCCTCTTCGGCTCCAGCCGATACTGTCTGAGCAATACCATTATATCTGCTAACCGAAAAGGTCTGTGTACAAGATAAAAATTTCCTCCGGGCTTTAGCAGTCTGCTCCCCTGGCTGATTACATCTTCTAAGGTACAAAGCAGCTCATGTCTCGCAATTGCCTTTGGCTCCTCCGGATTTGTAATTCCATGATGCTCCGTCATATAGGGCGGATTGCTGGTCACAACATCAAAAGAAGCAGCGCCAAAAAGAACCACTGCCTCCTTAATATCGCCTGTAACAATTTCTATCTTTTGCTCCAGATGGTTGAGACGGACACTGCGCCGGGCCATATCTGCGCTTTCCGGCTGTATCTCCAGTCCGGTAAGATGTGCTGCTCTGGTCTTGGCCTCCATAAGAATAGGAATAATGCCTGTCCCTGTTCCCAAATCCAGGACCCTTGCTCCCTCCCTTGCTTTGGCAAAGCCGGAAAGAAGCACTCCGTCCATTCCAAAGCAAAATCTGTCAGGAGCCTGTATGATCCTGTAATGATTTCGCTGGAGATCGTCTATTCTCTCATTCCCCTTTAACAAATTTTCTTCTGACATCTTCTGTTCTGAATCCTCATCCGACACGAAACGGTTACGTGCCAAGCCATTCCTTCCGCCTTCCTAATTGTCATCCAGCTTTGACTTGGACTCCTCTTTTTCCAGCTTTTCCAGTTTCTTCAGAGCTTCATCCTGAACGTCCACTTTATTATGTTTATGCTTGCGCCGGAACCGAAGCTGCTCCACACGATACTCCTGTATTTCCTTTTCATCCCCTACATCGACAATCACCTTTACCAACTGCCGAAGCACATTGACACTGTGAACCTCGCCTTTCAGCCCCTCCTCAGTAGTCACATGATCTCCTACATTAGGCAGCCTCCTGTTCAGCTCCTCATAGGTTTCCTCCTCGTTTTTGAGACAGCACATGAGTCTGCCGCAAACTCCTGAAATCTTTGTGGGGTTCAAAGATAAATTCTGCTCTTTTGCCATTTTAATAGAAACCGGCACAAACTCTGACAAATGCCTGTGACAGCACAGCTCTCTGCCGCAGATTCCAATGCCTCCCAAAATCTTTGTCTCATCTCTTACACCAATCTGGCGGAGTTCGATCCTTGTCTTAAACACGGACGCCAGATCCTTCACCAGTTCCCGAAAATCTATTCTTCCGTCAGCAGTGAAATAAAATAACACCTTATTGTTATCAAAGGTATATTCCGCGTCAATCAGTTTCATTTCCAGTTTATGCTTCTGTATCTTTTCCAGGCAGATTTTAAAGGCTTCTTTCTCCTTTATCTTATTTCCTGCCTCCTGCTCGTCATCCCGCTCGGTGGCAATCCTGAGAACCTGCTTTAGAGGCTGAATTACTTTGCTGTTTTCTACCTCCCTGGGATCACCCACTACCGTACCATACTCAATCCCCCTTGCAGTTTCCACGATCACATGATCTCCACGCTTAATATTAAACTTGCCGGGATTAAAAAAATATATTTTCCCCGCGGTCCTGAAACGTACTCCTATTACCTTTACCATTATCTATAAACCTCACTTTAATTTTCTTTGATTGTAAGAAGCAAAAGCTCCATAGTCAAATCAAAATTTACATTGGCATTCAGCCTTTGTTTTGACTTCCCCAGAGCATCTATGATTTTCTCAATGCCCTCATACGCACTCTTATCAGCCACCTTTCGGATGTGCTGTATCTCTTCCTTAAAAATTAATAAATTTGCATCATGGGTTGCTTTAAACAAAAGCACATCACGATACCAGATGGAAAGAATGTCCATATAATCGTTTACATCAAATTTGTATTCGGTGATTTTCTTAATAGCAGCAACGATTTCATTCAGTTCCATCTCCTTGATATATTTTAGCAGGGTAATGGCTTCCTCTTTTACCTTATCAAATTCCTCACTGCTTGCAAGAAGCTTTGCCTTTCCTACATTTCCTCTCGCAAAAGCTACACAAATATCTGCTTTGTAATCCGGAATTTCCATTGTCTCCATCAGATATTTTTTAATTTGTGCATCCTTTGCGGGCTTCATATTCAAAACCACGCATCTGCTCAGTATGGTCTGCAGCAGGGAATCGACATTTCCGGTAAGAATCAACAGTACCGCATATTCCGGGGGCTCCTCTAAGGTTTTCAGCAGTGCATTTTGTGCCTGCGCCGTCATTTTTTCCCCTTCATTCATAATGTAAATTTTCTTTGGGCCCTTGTATGGCTTTATAGCCACGTCATTATTCACCTGGCGGCGTATATCGTCCACTCCAATAGTTCCGGGCTTTTCATGGGTAATGAAAATAATGTCAGGGTGATTCCCGCTAAGCGCCTGCCTGCAGGAATGGCACTCGCCGCAAGGCTCTGTTCCCTGCCTGTTCTCGCACTGCAACGCCATAGCAAATGTTTTGGCAATAAATTCCTTTCCGGCATTTTTTTCCCCGTTAATGATATAGGCGTGAGACACCTTGTCCATTTTAATTGCATTTTCCAAATGTTCCTTTAAATGCTCCTGCCCCACAATATCTGCAAATCTGCGCATATACCCCTCTCATTCTGCCGCCCTTAGCGGTCTTATATTTATCTTAGGTTAAAATATCAAGAAGCAGCCCCCTGATTTCTCCTATTTTATTGAGGATTGTAAGATGATCCTGCTCATCCTTCATCAGTTCCTGAGCCAATTCATCCAGATTTTCATCCACCAGCCGGATAATTCCATAAACCCTGTGTCTTCCTTTCCTGTCCAGGAAATTTTCACGTGAAAAGGAATGAGAACGGCTGACTATCTCATTCATAAACTCTTTAATTAATCCACGATATTTCTTCATATCTTTAATGTCACGCTTTTTTGCCAGCTTATTCCCCTGCATGGTAATTTCCTCCATAAGGGTGCTCAGCCGGGCCTGAAGCTCCTGCTCCTCAATATGGCTAACCAGTGTAAATTTAAATGCCCCGTCAGTTTCCCTCACAGGAGCCTGCGCCTCCGGCTGTGCTACAGGAGCGGCCTGATTCACTTTAATGTCCACTTTAACTACCTCTTTCCAGGTTTTTACCGCACATTAACGATTTCATTTTCGATATATTTCTTGATTTCTCCAAGACAACTATTCAACTCGTCATTCACAAACTTTCTGACAATATTGGCTTTCTTGATTTTTTCCTCAGAAAAGTCTTCAGCATCCGCCAAAAACCGTCTGCACATTTCCTGATACCTTGGCTTTTCCTCCTGCATCTCCCGCTCAAGCGCCCGCTTCAGTCGTATGCCGTCATCAAGCTCAAGCAGCACCGGAACTATTTTCTCTTTTCCGAAATATTCTGCGGTTTTCAGATAAGCTTCTATTGTTCCGATCATCAGATAATTATCATGATTTAAGTCGATCTTTCCATCATCAACTGTAAAATAGCGCCATAAGCCGTGATATGTATTATATACCCTTGATTCGATAATCTTTCCGGAGACCTCCAGCTCCCTGAATCCCTCCTCATCTGTAAAGTGATATTCTTCCCCTTCCGCCTCCCCGGCACGTATGGGCCGGGTGGTGTAGGGCACTACTCTTTTCAGACAAACCTCTTCCCATTCCAGAAGATGCCTGTAAACAGTATCTTTTCCCGAGGAACTCTTCCCCATTAAGTATATCATCTTTCCCATAACAATTAAACCTCTACAACGCGAATCATGTTGGTATTTCCTGACACGCCCAGCGGGACCCCTGCAGTGAGAACAACCTTATCCCCTTTCTGAATATATCCTGCCTCCTCTGCTGCATGTACCGCTACCTCAAAAAGATCATCTGCCGTGCTTTCTCTCGCAATCCAAACAGGGATTACGCCCCATGCCAGGCCAAGCTGTCTGCATACCCTTGGGCTGACGCTGCATGCAATGACAGGACATTTCGGTTTATACCTCGCGATCATTCCTGCCGTAAATCCGGAAATCGTCACCGTGATAATAGCAGACGCTTTTAAATCCATAGCAGTCATACAGGTCGCATGGGAAATCGCTGTAGTCACATCCACTTCTTTGCCGAGTTCTCTGCGCTTCATCCGTCCATTGTAATCAATATCCTGTTCTGTCCTTTCGGCGATCCTTGCCATAGTCTTTACTGCTTCTACAGGATATTTCCCTGCTGCGCTTTCTCCAGAAAGCATAATAGCTGTAGTTCCGTCGTAGATTGCATTGGCAATATCAGTTGCCTCCGCCCTGGTGGGCCTGGGATTTTTGATCATAGATTCCAGCATCTGAGTAGCCGTAATCACGTGTTTTCCTTCTTTTTCAGCCATCCTGATCATCTGCTTTTGTATAACGGGTACTTCTTCTAAGGGAATTTCAACCCCCATATCTCCCCTTGCCACCATAATCCCATCCGACACCGAAATAATTTCTTCTAAATTACGAATTCCCTGCATATTCTCAATCTTGGCAATAATCTTCATATCGCTTCCCTGTTCCGCAAGAATCTGTCTCACCGCAAGAATATCTTCTTTTCCTCTCACAAAAGAAGCTGCAAGAAAATCAAACCCCATATCGCAGCCGAACATAATATCACTTCGATCGGTTTCGCTGATATACGGCATGGACAATACTGCGCCTGGAACATTTACGCCTTTATGGTCAGAGACAGGGCCGCCATTTATCACTGTACATATTATATCGGTTTCTTCTATGGCATCCACCACCATTTCAATCAGTCCGTCGTCAATTAAAATGGTGGTTCCGGCCGATACATCATTTTTTAAATTCTTGTAAGTAATAGAAACCCTTTCATTATTTCCCAGAAGTTCCTCCGTGGTCAAAATAAACTGCTGCCCTGCCACAAGCTCTGTTCTACCGCCTTCTATATTTTTAAGACGAATCTCCGGCCCCTTGGTATCCAGCATGGTTGCCACAGGAAGCCCCAGTTCATTGCTGACCTTCACCACTCTGTCAAATTTTTTCTTATGCTCCTCATGGGTTCCATGGGAAAAATTAAACCGTGCAACATTCATACCGGCCTGCATTAATTCCCTCAGTTTTTCTTCCGACTCACTGGCCGGCCCGATTGTACAGATTATTTTTGTTTTGCGCATTTAAAATTGTTCTCCTCTCCCTGATTGCTTATTTTAGAAGCTCATTAATACCTTAATCCTATTATTACAGACACCCTGAACCGTATAGCCCTGAGCTAAATACGCAAGGACAACCTCCATCAACTGTTTTTCTACCTTCTCCCCGGGCACCAGCAACGGTATCCCCGGCGGATATAGGTTAATAAACTCAGCCGCCGTCCTGCCTTCTGCCTCCTCCAATATTACCTCCTCGCAGGGCATTGTGTATGCCTCCCACAAATTCATATCTATAACAGGATGAAACTCTGTTCTCCACCAATCCGCTTTCCGATTTTTCGAATCCATATAGGCTGTCTTTGCATCGATCTTTTGCAAAGCCGTTAGCAAGCGCCGGATTCCTTCCTTCCGATCCATCATGGTTAATATGGCAACCACATAATTTCCCGCTGCCATTTCCATTTGCAAATGATATTTTTCCCGCAAAACATCATACAATTTTTGTCCTGTCATGAAAGAGGCCCTCACACATATCACCAGCTTACCCGGCTCCGTCAAAGGGCATATCGAGATATTCCTGCATCCCTCCATCTCCTTCAGAAACAAATTTCTCCAGGTAAGAAGCCTTTCCAGCCTGCTCCTCCCTTCCCTTTCCACCAAAGAAATCGCCTCATCGATTCCTGCCATCAAAAGATAGGAGGGGCTGCTTGACTGGTAAATCCGAAGATACCTTTTCAGAAGCTCTCCGTCTGCCAGCTCTCCGTTCCGGTGAATAAGCGCAGTCTGGGTCGGCGCCGGCAGAGTCTTGTGAACACTGTGGATCACAATATCGGCTCCCTCACTCACTGCATTGGCCGGATAACCCGGATGCATGCCAAAATGAGCGCCATGAGCCTGATCTACAATCAGAGGTAATCCAAAGCTGTGCACCAGCCTGGCAATTCCTTCTATATCGGATACTACTCCGTCATAAGTCGGTGAAGTAATCACAACCCCCGCGATCAGTTCCCGAGCCTTTTTTATCCCTGACTGCACTGCATCGGTTCCGTTCATTCTCAGAATTTTTTCTATCTCTTTTCTTATATCTTCTTTGATAACCGGTCCGGCAATCTCATAACCTTCCAGCTTCTGCGGATATACATAGTGCAACTCCATATGATTTAAAAAAGCCGCATGGTATACGGCTCTATGACAGTTCCTGGAAATAATTAGCTTCCTGGCCTGTGCGGCCACTGCTGAGACTGCACTCAAAAGACCTGCCGTACTTCCATTTACCAGAAAATATGTCTCTTTCGAATGATATAATTTTGCGGCTCTTTCCTGCGCCGCTTTAATCAATGATTCCGGTTGATGCAGATTATCAAACCCATCTATTTCCGTAATATCATATTGATAAAACGCAGCAAGCGGTCCGCTTTCCGGATTTCGCTTGTGTCCCGGCATATGAAACGGATAAAAGCCGCTATTAGAATAAGTCTTTAAACTTTCAAAAAGTCTCTCTCTCATCCTGTTACTCTTACCTGTGTTCTCTTCGCACCTCTTCGCAGTCTTAATGTTTCTAACAAAGAGCAGTACTTATCTGCCGTTGTCACAATCCATGCCTCCCTGCAAAGAGGGGGAACTACCGTGAGAGGCCACATATGTTTCTTAATAATGTCCTTCTCCCGCAATGTCAGCGGATACTCCATACTGGCATTTTTGAGCGCAATTCCCGGATGATAAAAACCATGTAATCTTTGATAATTTTTTCTTGTTTTATCATGCCAGTCATACAAAAAATAGTCATGCAACAATGCCCCTCTGATCAGATCCCTCTCATTACAGGTAATCCCGAGAAATTTGCTGATTGCTATACTTTGCCTTGCTACATCAATACAATGCCTTCTCACCGGTATACTTCCATGCTGGATATAGTACCGGGTATTTTGAAAATTCTCCGATTCCATAATATCGGGTGCATACTTCTTTAACAATAAATAAAACTCTTTTTTCTGATCATATCTTTTTCTTATTTTTTCAAGATGTTTTCCATAGTTTTTTATACGATTCCTCATGATTCCACCTTTTATTTTTGTTTATATTTGTTTTGGCCATGCAATAAAACAGTTTTACCATTTCCCTAACCAAAATACTATAAAGTCAAAAAAAAATCAATAGAAACTAAAAAACTCTTAAACACTGTTCATCAGTATTTAAGAGTTTTTAAATGCCCAGAGCCGGAATCGAACCAGCGACACGAGGATTTTCAGTCCTCTGCTCTACCGACTGAGCTATCTGGGCATTTAACGAATTTTAGTATACACTACCGACATATGGTTGTCAATATATTTTTTAAATTTCCAGTAGTACAAAAAAAGATAGGTGACTGTTTGTATCTCTGCAAAAAGAGTGAACGTCATGTACTAAAATGTTTGTTTTTAATTTTTTGTGTGTAAAATAGTTGTTGTTTACGTCAACAATATCTAAATTTTTGCGAAAAACAAATAAGCGTGAAAAGTAATAAAAGATACGCTGGAAAATTCAAATAATCCATGCTATAATAGCAAAAATAACAAATTAATATGATGCAGCACCGAGATAATTGCGGGCTACAATGCTGTTTTACGGTGAGAGTAAAAGCACTTGCATTGTAACTGAGGATTGAGATATGTACAACCTGTTTGAACCGGGAGATCTGTTAAATTCTCCCTATGAGGCACTCCTTTTTGATACGGAAAAACATTGTTTTCCAGTGCGCTCACACTGGCATCATTATATGGAGATTATTCTGATGTTGGAAGGAACTGCAGTCGTTGAAAGCGATGAGAAAAAGTATCTTTTACATCCGGGTGATATGGCTGCCCTGCCGCCTAAAAGCATCCATGCAATTTGTCATGAAGCGGGAAGGGAAGAACATTTAATTTACTATGTAATTAAATTTGATTTAAATCGTTTTCGGGAAAATATTGGGTATGTGCCGCAGCTTAAAAGTGCAGTGTTGCAGGCGATGGAAGATCCAGAAGTCTCTTTCTTTTTTTCCGCAAAAGAGCTTGTAGGATTTCCGGTTATGGAGTTTATTAGTGGTTGTGTGAAAGAAGCACAATCCATGCATTATGGTTATTATATGATTATGTATTCTTACCTCAACTGCATCCTTGTCAATATGCTCCGTATCTGGCGCAGGCGTGGATTTACGCCCTCATATAAGGTTTCGGCTCCTTCCGGCAGCTCTATAGAGACAATTACAGAATATATTGACGCACATTCCGATCAGCCGCTAAAGGTAGAACAGCTTGCTATTCGTTGTAATATGAGCTACTCCTTTTTTGCCAAACAATTCCGTCAAATTTATGGTCGTTCTTGTAAGGAATACATTGAATATATTCGTGTTATCAAGACAGAGGATATGTTGCTTTATACAGATTATGACATGACGTATATCAGTCAGGCCGCGGGGTTTGCTGACTGTAGTCATATGATTAAGACTTTTCGGAAATACAAGAATATTACGCCAAAGCAGTTTCGGATACAAAATACAAAAAATTACCGCAGACCACAGCATATTGATAAAGTAATTTAGTTGTTTCTTTCTTATTTGAGTTCACAAGTCTATATAAAGACTTCTGCGGGCAATGAGCCAAGCGACTGCGAAGCAGATAGGAGAATGCCGC
>CAJTVL010000112.1 GCA_910579425.1 uncultured Lachnospiraceae bacterium
ATTATGGAATGGAATCAGGTGTTTGTCACTCCGTCAGGATATTTTG
This sequence comes from uncultured Lachnospiraceae bacterium, assembly GCA_910579425.1. Taxonomy (GTDB): domain Bacteria; phylum Bacillota; class Clostridia; order Lachnospirales; family Lachnospiraceae; genus Suilimivivens. The sequence continues at coordinate 47 of CAJTVL010000112.1, forward strand.
CGCTTACGAAACTCGGGGGATGGAGTTCCCTGTTTTATTAGATTGTTTATGGCCGCATATTTAGAAAAATGCGGGAAACAGCTATTTGTAATGCCATGGAAATGTGTTATAATTTAACCAATACAAAGGAGTTTTCCATGAAAGATACAAAAATACAATGGCATCCTGGATTTGTGGCGGCAATGAACCTGGAATTTGCAAAAGACAGAGAAGGGCTTATATTTGAAAAGGAATATAACCTGAATACAAAACCTCTGGAAATAGACCTGCTTGTAATAAGGAAAGACAGTTCTGTGAGGATTTCCAATGAAATAGGGATTCTTTTTAAAGGGCATAATATCATGGAGTATAAATCCCCTGAGGATAGCTTGGATATAGATGATTTTTACAAAGCCGGAGCCTATGCAAGTCTCTATAAATCTTACGGGAGAACAACAGATGCAGTGAGGGCTGACGATGTGACGGTTTCGCTTGTGCGGGAAGCCAAACCGGAAGGGTTGTTTCGGTATTTTAAAGAACATAGTTATTCCGTGTCGAATCCATATCAGGGAATATACTATATAGAAGGGAATGTTTTGTTTCCAACCCAGATTGTTGTAACAAAGGAGTTAGAGGAGGAATCGCATATCTGGCTGGGGGCTTTGTCGGAGAGGATGAAGAAGCAAAGCATGGTCAGGCTGCTGAAAAGTGTAGAGGGGCTGACAGAGAAGGCAGATAAGGAATTTGCAGATTCCGTATTGGAGGTCAGTATAGGGGCAAATAAACAGGTGATTGAAGAATTGATGGGAGATGGTGATATGTGTCAGGCATTAATGGAGATTATGGAGCCGCAATTGCTGTTAAGGGAGCAGAAGGGAATAGAAAAAGGAATAGAAAAGGGAATAGAAAAAGGAAGGATAGAGGGAACTGTTGATACGTTGCGAGAGTTTGGGCACGGAGACTTAGAGATTAAAAACGTTATTATGCAGCGATATGGGCTTTCCAAGGAGGAAGCAGAAGAATATCTATAAGAAGAAGCAGGACATTGGAACTGATACAAAACAACATGAGGATGTCCGGCGTGGCCTGACATCTGTTATTTTTATACGCAGGGGCGTATAAGGAAGTTACGGGAGGCAGATATGTTTTTAGAGACCGAAAGACTGATAATAAGAAGCCTGTGCCCATCTGATGAGAAGGCATTGATCGAGATGGCCTCCGATGGAAGCCTGACAGAAATTTATGGAGATTGCAGCGAGTGCTGTAAATGGATGGGGGAATTTATAAGTGACGCCATAAAGTTTGAAGCGGAAGATAATCCATACAGGGAATATCTGGCTTTTGCCATAGAGGATAAGACAAGCCATCTGATCATCGGTTCTGTCGGAAGCTCGTACTACGAGGATTTTGGGGAGGTTGGCGTTACCTATTTCATTGGTGCGGGCAGCCGCGGAAACGGATATGCCTGTGAAGCGCTGCAACGTTTTGTAGATTACCTGTTTGCCCGATATAACCTGAAAAAACTGATTGCCACAGCCAATGTTAAAAATATTGCCTCCTGCAAAACCCTGGAAGGAGCGGGGTTTCGTCTGGTTGAAACCAGGATGTATCGGGATTTGTATGATGAGGAGGAAGAGCCCAGTAATTTCTATGAGTTCGTATCTGCCGCCTGTCAGAGGATTATATAAGGCATAAAGGCCAGGATGTCTACACGAAATACCTGCACCAGATAACAACTGCAAACATCAAAGTGGAAAGGGGATCAGACATGGTATGTGAGGGACTTTTCAATTTATTTGGTACAAGCTCCGAGGAGATCATCGCACGCGCAAAGGAAGAATCGGACGCTTATTACCTGCCTAAGCTTAATGAGCTTACTGCGTTTAATAATCAGTTGGCTGCATCTAATAACCAGTTGACATCTGAAATTAATTACTTGAAAGCTCTTCTGGCACAGAATGATATTCCTTTCAAATTAGATTAGCTGGCAGGTACAGGATATACGTGTATTGCTCCGGTAAATGGTATCAGTGGGCTATGTAACTGATTTTTAAGGGTGAGTTTTAAGCATGCGTCGGCTTTACACAGTGTTGGGGCTTTGATATAATAAAATTATTCTGATATATTTTTGTGAAAGATAGCTGGAAAGCAGGTGATGACAGATGCCAATGAACGAAAAAGAGTATAATGGTTATTTGTTTGTCCAATTGAAGTTGATGGGAAAGTAACAGGTTGAAAAAAGGCTACGGCCTTTTTCAACCTGGGATTTGCGTTGTCGTACAAGGATACCCTGATTTGATAGTCGCCTGACGGCGGTAGAATGGAGTTATAATGAGAAAATTTGCAGTGATTTTATATCCCGATTTTTCTTTGCAGGAGATAACCTGCCTTACATCTGCATTGACTCTCTGGTTTGGAGAGACAATTGATTTCATCGCAAGCGAAAGCAAGGAGTACCGAAGCGAGGAAGGGCTACGGGTTTGGCCCACAAAAACAGTTGCCGATTCAAGAATAACGGACTATGCCTGTGTAATTTTGCCGGGCACGATCAATCCTTTGCCTGCGCTGTTCGATGAAACGCTGATCTGTTTTTTAAAGAGCGGACGTGGTACAGACGTTGTCTTTGCGGCGATTTCCTCTGCCCCGATCTTATTGTCAAAGGCAGGTATTTTAGATGGCAGGAAATTTACTTCAGGTTATTTTATGCAGATGGCAGACACATTCCCTTTTGTTGAAAAAGAAAACTTTGTACACAAAGCAGTCGTGGAAGACGGTAATGTCATAACCGGTATCGGAATGTTTTTCAGAGAATTTGCGCAGGCAGTATTAAGAAAATTTGATTATGACATTGGTGAAAATTTTATGCGGGATAAACCGGAAGAATACACGGAGGAGGAATTGACATTTTATTGGTCTGAGGAGGAGTATCAGGAATTCTTGGAGGAGTTAAAGTCTTTTGATTAAGTGATTCAGTGATCTTAAAAGGGAAGATGGAAGCATCAGTAAGGACAGGCTGATGCTTTCATTTTAAGAGTCTTTATATAGAGGGGATATAAGGAAGAAAGCAGAAGGCAGGAGACGAAATGAAGCGAATAAATAGAAGGATGCGCAGGCAGCAGGAGAGAGAAATTCGAAGATGGAAAAGAAAGATCAGAAGACGGGAACTGTTGTCAGTAAAAAGAATGTGGAAGCAGGAGAAAGCGATGTTAAAGCGTGACGAAAAGATGCAGAAATGGAAAGAAAAGCGGTGGAAGCGCATCAATCGAAGAATTGAAAAAACCGTATCTTATCTGGTGATATTAATAACGGTAGTGTTTTCGGTGCTTGAGGTTTTGGAAAAAGGGGACAGGCGCTTTACCTTTAAAACGTTATCGTTGGGGAAGTTTTTGGCCAAAAAGCCTGATCCTGAATCTTTACAATAAGAGAATTAACGATAGAAAGGAAAAGATCCCTATGAACAAAAATATCATGGATTACGAGACGGTAGCGCTGGACGAAGACGGAAAGGGTATATTAATTATCGACCAGACCCTTCTTCCCGGCAGGACGCAGATCATCCGTTTAGAGACGGCGAAGGAAATATGGGAGGCTATTTACCTGCTAAAGGTGCGGGGGGCCCCGGCCATTGGAGTGACGGCTGCCTTTGGACTTTCTGTGCTTGCCAGACAGATTGCCGAAGAGGTTGGCGCAGAAAACGGGAAAGCCATTGAGGCAGATATGAAAAAGGGCAGTGAGATAGAAGGCCAAAAGGGAGAAGAAGCGGCTTTTGCCGCTTTTTACGAAAAGTTTAAGGAGCAGAAGGACTATCTGGATTCCGCCAGGCCCACTGCGGTGAACCTCTCCTGGGCATTGAACCGGATGGACAGGGTGTGCAGGCAGGCCCGTGAGGAGGGAAAGACGGTAAGTGAGATTGTGGAAGTTCTTGGAAGGGAAGCCGCAGAAATCAAAGAGGAGGACATCAGGGTGTGCAGGTCCATCGGGGAGTATGGGCTGAGTCTTGTCAAGCCGGGGGACGGTATCCTGACACACTGCAATGCCGGGCAGCTTGCCACCTGTAAGTACGGCACTGCCACAGCGCCGATTTATTTAGGGCAGGAGAGAGGATATAATTTCAGGGTATTTGCGGATGAGACAAGGCCGCTTTTGCAGGGGGCAAGGCTCACGGCCTATGAGCTTTCCAGCGCGGGGGTGGACGTTACTCTGATCTGCGACAACATGTCGGCCACTGTTATGAGGAATGGCTGGGTAAACGCCGTGTTTGTGGGCTGTGATCGGGTGGCGGCAAACGGCGACGTGGCGAACAAGATCGGAACCTCCGTAGTAGCTGCGGTGGCGAGGCGCTATGGCGTGCCGTTTTATGTGTGCGCACCCACATCCACCATTGACATGGCAACGCCCACCGGGGGAGAAATTAAGATTGAACAGCGCCCGCCGGAGGAAGTGACACAAATGTGGTATCGGGAAAGGATGGCGCCGGAGGGCGTGAAGGTGTTCAATCCGGCCTTTGATGTGACGGATCATGAGCTGGTCACAGCCATCATCACGGAACGCGGCATTGCCAGGGCGCCTTTTAAGGAGTCGCTTGCCGCACTTTTTAACAGGGGATGACTGGCGCGGGGCGCGGCACCCTGTCAACATAAGGACCGAAAACTAAGGACAGTTGGCGCCGCGTGCTGCCCGCTGCTTAAGAAAGGCAGTAAAAGAGGAGTTTCGATATGAATTTGATTTCCAGGGATAAAAAGTTCTACAGGCAGGTGGCCGGTATTGCCGTGCCTATTGCGCTGCAGGGCTTTATTACAACGGGCGTCAATATGATGGATACGCTCATGATCGGTATTGTGGGGGAAACCCAGCTCTCAGCGGTTTCGCTGGCGAATCAGTTTATCAGTATTTATCAGATCCTCTGTATGGGAATCGGGATGGGAGCTTCGGTGCTGGTAGCCAGGTATTATGGGATGGGGGATAGGGATTCCCTCAAAAAGACGGTCGCCATCATGGTCAGGCTGTGTGTTGGAATGGCGGCCCTGTTTTGCCTGGTCACTGCTTTTTTCCCGGAATGGATCATGGGGATCTATACGGTGGAGGATGCCATCATAAGCAATGGGGTGCGATACCTGGAATATTCGGTGATCACCTACTTCCTGCTGGGGCTGTCCCTGACCTCCACCATTGTGCTGCGCAATGTGCAGAAGGTGAAGCTTCCCCTTTACACTTCCATTGGAGCCTTTTTCATCAATGTGGGGGCCAATTATGTTTTTATTTTCGGAAAATTCGGTTTCCCTGAAATGGGTGTGGCAGGAGCGGCGGTGGGAACACTGATTGCCCGTGTCTTTGAATTTGGGATGATCTGCGGGTATCTGTTTTTGAGGGATCAGGAGATCGGCGTCCGCATTTCCGATGTGTTTCAAAAGGTTGGAAACCTGTGGAGGGAATACATACGGATCAGCATTCCGGTTCTGCTTTCTGATGGGATTCTGGCCATTGGCAACAATTCGGTGGCTATGGTCATAGGCCGTCTGGGGGAAAGCTTTGTGGCGGCCAACGCGGTGACGGCAATGACCCAGCAGCTCAGCACCACGGTGATTCAGGGATTTTCCCAGGCCGGGGCCATTGTCACAGGTTATACCCTGGGGGAGGGAGACAAGGACAAGGCCCGGGAGCAGGGGTATGCATTTCTGGGGATCGGTATTTTGTTCGGGGCCATCGGGGCGGGGATTATCATGCTGATCGCAGAGCCTATGATCACTGCCTACAATCTCTCCACCCAGACCCAGGAAATTGCCAGGGAGCTGATGAGAGCCATAAGCCTGATTGTTCTTTTTCAGGCCACCAATTCCATTATGACCAAAGGCGTTTTGCGGGGCGGCGGGGATACGAAGATTTTGATGGTGGCCGACAACATTTTTTTGTGGGTGGCTTCCATACCTCTGGGAATCCTTGCAGGGCTGGTACTCCATCTCCCGGCGTTCTGGATTTATTTTTTCCTGAAGGTAGATCAGGTCTTAAAGGCCGTGTGGTGTGTGATCCGTCTGCGCAGCGGAAAGTGGATCAAAAAAATAAAATCATCATCAGAGTTGGAGGGGTAGATTATGAGATTATTTCATGGAAGCAATACGCCGGGGATCAGGGTGCTGGAGCCAAGGCAGGCGGATCATGACAGGCCCTATATTTATCTCACAACCATAGACGTTGTGGCGGCTTTTTATCTGTGTAATGCAGTAGAGAGGCCTTATTACTGGTTTCCCTATGGCTTCGAGAAGGATATGGAAGTCCCCATTTATCATGAGTTGTATCCCAATGCCCTGCGGGAAGTTTCGGAAGGGGTCTGTGGGTATATTTATGAGGTAGAGGCCGCACAAGAGCAGGTGATTCCATTTAAGAATATTCCCTGTGCGAGACTTGGGACAAAGCCGATAGAAGTGATAGGATGCACAGAAGTCAAAAATGCATGGGATTTGTTTCAGGAGTATCTGGAGCAGGGAAAGATGCGTATTGCCCGCTATGAGGATAAGACAGAAAGACAGCTTGCGTGGTGGTGGTCGGACTTATGCGGTTACCTCAAAGAAAAGGATATGATCAAAACGCCGGATTGTTCCTACGCCAGGTTTGTGAGGAAGAAATTTCCCTGGGTGTGGGAGCGGTATGTGAAGGAGCAGGAATAGGAAATGGAGTACAAGGCGGCGATTTGCGATGATGAAGCCTTAGAGCTTGCGTATTTATCAGAGCTGGTGCAGAACTGGGCAAAGAAAAGGGGGCATCGTGTCCGGATTTTTCTTTTCCCCAGCGCGGAGGCCTTTTTGTTCCAATATGAGGAAGAAAAGGACTTTGATCTTTTGCTGCTGGACATTGAAATGGGAAAAATGAACGGAGTGGAGCTGGCAAGGAAAGTGCGCAGGGAAAATACCGGGATACAGATTTTGTTTGTCACCGCTTATCCAGATTTCATTTCCGAGGGCTATGAGGTGTCAGCATTGCATTATCTGATGAAGCCGCTGAAGGAGGAGAAGCTCTTTCAGGTGCTGGAAAGGGCGGCGGCAAATCTGGATAAGAAGGAGAGGTACGAGATTTTTCAGAGAGAAGGGGAGAGTATTCGGATTCCTGTGTCTGAGATTGTGAGCGTGGAGGCCTTTTCCCACTCTGTCCAGATGGTGACAAAAGGGGGAAGCTATCGGTTGGATGAGACGATTTCCGGGCTGGAGGAGCGGTTAGGGGACGGGTTTGTCCGGTGCCACCGTTCCTATCTGGTTTCACTGAAATATATACAGAAGATCACCCGAACCGATGTGGAGATGGATACGGGAGATAAAATCCCGTTATCCCGCAGAAAATATGATGTGGTAAATCAGGCGTTTATCCGTTATTACAGGCAGGAAGAGGAAAATACATGATGGGGTTGTTATCGTTAAACATAAAAAATTTCTGCCAGGCATGCAGCCCAATGTTCTGGGCTGGCAGGGCGATTGACAGACGGATTGCCGCTTACCAGAACGAACTGATGGAAAGGCACTGCGACGAGGTGCAGAATATTTATAAGACCATGCGGGGCTGGCGGCATGACTACCACAACCATATTCAGGCCATGAAGGTGATGGCTCTGCAGGTGCGGCAGCAGTCGGGGGAATGCGGTGCGCTTCTTCGGTTGGAGGAGTATCTGTGCAGTCTGGATGACGACCTGACCACGGTGGATACGGTAGTGAAAACCGGGAATGTGATGGTGGACGCCATTTTAAACAGCAAGCTCTCCCTGATCAAGGCCAGGGAAATTCCCTTAAAAGTGAAAGCCTCGGTTCCGGCCCGGACAGGGATCGGGGAGGTGGAGTTGTGCGTCATTATCGGAAATCTCCTGGACAATGCCCTGGAATCCTGCCTTTTGGAGAAGGAAGAAAAGAGAGAGAATATCAAAGAGGCCGGCCCTGTGAGGGGGCCGTTCATCCGGGTCTATATTGGAGTACTGAAGGGGCAGCTTTATATCTCCGTAGCCAATTCTTCTTATGGAAAAGTGAGTAAAATCGGAAAAAGATACCTGTCAACGAAGGGAACCAGAGGCCATGGATACGGGCTCATGCGCATTGACCGGATTGTAAACAAATATCACGGCTATATCAATCGGCAGAATGAGGAGGGAGCTTTCGTCACGGAAGTAATGCTGCCTCTTAGGTAGGCTGGTTGGAATGTCGGCCTTTCACAGACACCGCCTCTGCTTTTGCAGATACTGCAGACGCTTTTGCAAATACCACTGGCGCTCTCACAGATACCGTTGGTGCAAAAAAATCCTTTTTTTCATATAATATGGGAAAATAAATCCAGTCCCAGCTAATAGAAGAAACCGGCTGGCGACGAAAAGAAATGATGCGCATAAGCGGCTGGGAGGCGGAACAAAATTGAAATCAGAATGGGGAAAAGAGAAAAAGAAGGACAGACCTGCCTATTCGGCGGCGGAGAATGTCCTTTTTTTGTGGAAAAGAATCGGGAAGGTTTATCCGATGCTGCTGGTGATGATGGGGATACAGTGTGTGTTTTCCATCATTGGCCCGGTGGCAGGGATTTATCTGCCAAGGATAGCGGTGGAGCTGGCACAAAGGAGGGCGGAGCTTTCCGAAATCATGCTGGAGCTAGGGGGCATGGGGCTTATTTTGTTCCTTTCTATGGCGCTTTCGTCCATGGCGAATATGGGGAAATACATGATGCTGAACAATATACGCTTCGAGTATATGAGGCAGTTGTTTATGGATTCTCTTTCCTGCGGGTATGACCAGATTGAGAGCGTGGAAGGGCAGAGGAAATATGGACGGGCAAGAGGGGCTGTGGATTGGGGGGACAGCGCAGGAACCACAACGATGTGCAACGGAGTGATCGAGCTGTTTATAAATCTTGGGGGGTTTGCGATTTATTCCGGTATCATTTCCATGCTGGACGTTCGCGTGATTTTGCTGCTGGTGGGGCTTTCCCTGGTCAATCTCCTGGCGGTAAGGTATGCCAACGGCTATGAGTTTCGGCAAAAGGATGAGGAGGCAGGGCTCTCAAACAAGCTGAATTATATTTCCGGCACGGCAAACGACGTCCAGTACGGCAAGGACATTCGGCTTTACGGGATGGCAGAATGGTTCCCCCAAATACAGGAGCAGGTGCTCTCCTCCTATACCCGGCTGAGCAATAAGATTAAGAACCGGTATTTGGGAGCCGGAATCGTAAATGGGGCAACCTTATTTCTCAGGGACGGGATTGCCTATGCTTATCTGATCGCAGGCGTGGCTGCGGGGAAGATTACGGTGGGAGATTTCGTGCTGTATTTCGGGGCGGTTACGGGGTTCTCTGCCTTTGTGGGGAATATCGCCGACAACTTGAACCGGCTTCATAAGGCGAATCTTAAAATGAATGATATGCGGGCCTTTTTTGATGAGGCCGAAAAGGGGGCAGAGGAAAAAGAGGCTTTCCCGTCTCCGGGCAGCAGGGCCGGGACAAGGAAAAAGAAGAAAGAAGCAGACTCCGGCCCCAGGATTGACTTTGAAAATGTCACCTTTTCCTATGGAAAGTCCTGCAGCTCCCCCAATTTTGGGGCAAAAGATTTCGACGAAAAAAATACGCCTGAGCCGGATAGGGAGCCTGTGCTTAAGAATTTTACCCTGCATATCAGGGGCGGGGAAAGGGTTGCCCTTGTGGGGGTGAATGGAGCAGGAAAAACAACTGTGGTAAAGCTCTTGTGCGGTTTTTATAGGCCGGATGAGGGTCGGATTCTGATAGACGGAAGGGACATCCGAGAGTTTGGCAGAGAAGAGCTGTTTGCCCTGTTTTCCACGGTTTTTCAGGATATTTATATTGCCCCTTTTACGGTGGCAGAAAATGTGTCTATGCAGCCGGAAAGGGATACGGATATGGAAAGGGTGATCCGCTGCCTGAAGGAGGTGGGCCTTTATGAAAAAATCTGTGAATATCCGGAAGGGATTCATGCCTATATGCAGAAGGCTGTCCATGACGGGATTGTGCTCTCCGGCGGACAGCAGCAAAAGCTTTTGATGGCAAGGGCTTTGTATAAGGATGCCCCGGTGCTGATCCTGGATGAACCCACGGCGGCCCTGGACCCAGTGGCGGAAAGTGAGACTTACGAGGACTTTCACCGTTTTTCCGGGGGAAAATATCCTTTTGGAAAAACAGCGGTATACATTTCTCACCGCCTGGCGAGCACCCGTTTCTGCGACAGGATCGTGCTGCTGGAGGATGGCCGTATCAAAGAGGGGGGAACCCATGATGAGCTGATGAAAAAAGGCGGAGCCTACGCCCGGATGTTTGAGATTCAGAGCCAGTATTACAAAAAAGACAGCATGGAGGAGGTGTGGATAGGGCAATGAAAAATACGATGAAAAACAGTAAGGATATGATCACAATCATGTGGCGGCTTGACCGGATGCTGGTGTTGCTCACGATGGCAAATGCCATGATTCAGGCCTTGATCCCTTTTGTGGGGATTTATTTGTCGGCTTATGTGCTGGACGGACTGGGGACGGGGCAGGAAAAGGAGGAGCTTCTTACAGTGGTTCTGATGGCCGTAGGGCTGGTCTTTTTTCTCATGATTTTGAGCAGCTATCTGAAAAAACATATGGATATACGAACGGATGTCTGCGCGCACAGATACGATATGGAAAGGAGCAGGCGGACGCTGACCATGGATTATGAACTGCTGGACAGCCCGCTGGTCAATGACCTCCGCACCAGAATACACAATGATGGCAATTGGGGAGCGGGATTTTATTCTGTTATCGGTACAGCCGACCTGTTTGTGCAGGCGTGTTTTAATCTTGTGGCCGCCTTTTTGGTTTTGCTGCCGCTTTTTGCAGACGGCGAAGTGTTCCGGACGCCGCTGACACTGGCTTTGGTTTTTGGTTTTGTGGGGATCATTTCTTTTTCCACATGGTTTTTGCTGAAAGCAACGAAAAGGATTTTTGGACTGTTGGACGAGAACAGCAATGAGTTTACCTATCTGGAATATTTTCTGTATCGTTCCTGGGACTGTAAAATGGGAAAGGATGTGAGGATTTACAAAGGGCAGGGGCTGATCGAGAACTATATGAGGGAGGATATGCGGGAGAGATGGATCAAAAAGGCCACCGCCTCGGAAAGTGGAAGAGGTCTGGTGAGCGGCGGATCGGCAGGGCTTTTGCAGGCCTTTGCCTACCTGTTTGTGGTGGTCAGGGCGGTCTCGGGGGCTCTCACGGTGGGAGCCCTGATGAAGTATGCGGCAGCCATTTACCGTTTTTCCCAGGCTCTTGCCTGTATGTTCAGGGCAGGCTCCAGTTTTGTGGCCTACGCAGGCCGCAACCAGT
>CAJTVL010000113.1 GCA_910579425.1 uncultured Lachnospiraceae bacterium
TATTTCTTTCTTATGGGGTATAGCAAAAAACTATATAATGTATTGGGGGGTTACGAGTATTATAATACCATAGGACCTCTTTTGCGTAAATACTCACGATTAACAAATATCACAAATTTGAATAGGTGATTTTGTGCATAATCACCAATCAGTTTTCGAAAAAGGCTTCGGGAGAATGGTCAGGCTGATGGAACAGGGACTCAAACTCGTCTCTTCCGATCTTTTCCTTTTGAAGAAGCAGGTCTGCACAGCTATGAAGTACCTCCGTATGCTCTACAATGATTGCCTTTGCCTTTTCATAGCAGTCATCAATAATGCTCCTTACTTCTTTGTCAATTTCGCCGGCAATCAGTTCACTGTGACTCTTGGTATGAGCCAGATCTCTTCCGATAAACACTTCATCGTCATCGCTGTTGTAATTGATCACGCCGATGTTCTTGGACATGCCGTACCTTGTTACCATATCCCTGGCTGCCTGTGTGGCCTTTTTAATATCGCTGGAAGCCCCGGTGGTAATATCGCTGAAGATAATCTCCTCCGCAATCCGGCCGCCGAGAGATACCATAATGTCCTGAAGCATCTTCCCTTTGGTAATAAACATCTCATCGTTTTCAGGAAGGGGCATGGTGTAACCGGCAGCGCCTAAGCCGGTGGGAATGATGGACACCGTATAGACAGGCCCCACATCCGGAAGTAAATGGAATAAGATTGCGTGCCCGGCCTCGTGGTAGGCAGTAATCTTTTTCTCTTTTTCGGTAATAATACGGCTCTTTTTCTCGGCTCCGATTCCCACCTTGATGAAAGCTTTTTTGATGTCCTCCTGAATGACAAAGCTTCTGTTTTCTTTGGCGGCTACGATAGATGCCTCGTTTAAAAGATTTTCAAGATCCGCGCCGGTAAAGCCTGCAGTGGTCTGGGCAATCTGCTTAAGGTCCACATCCTCTGCCAGAGGCTTGTTTTTGGCATGTACCTTTAAGATGTCCTCCCGGCCGCCCACATCGGGACGATTAACGCTGATCTTCCGGTCAAAACGGCCGGGACGGAGAATGGCAGGATCCAGAATATCTACCCTGTTCGTGGCGGCCATGACAATAATGCCTTCATTGACGCCAAATCCGTCCATCTCAACCAAAAGCTGATTCAGGGTCTGCTCCCGTTCATCGTGGCCGCCGCCCATCCCGGTTCCCCGGCGTCTTGCCACGGCATCGATCTCGTCTATAAATACGATACAGGGAGCATGCCTTTTGGCATCCTCAAACAGGTCACGGACCCTGGAGGCGCCTACGCCTACAAACATTTCCACAAAGTCGGAGCCGGAAATACTAAAGAAAGGGACGCCCGCTTCTCCGGCAATGGCCTTTGCAAGCAGCGTTTTACCGGTACCGGGAGCGCCTTCCAAAAGGACGCCTTTGGGGATTCTGGCCCCCACCTTGGTAAACTTGGCCGGATCTCTCAAAAACTCTACAATTTCTTCCAATTCTTCCTTTTCTTCTTTCAGGCCGGCCACGTCCTTCAAAGTGATCTTGCCCTCACCCATGGAGAGTCTGGCGCGGCTTTTTCCAAAATTCATCATTTTGTTGCTGCCGCCGGCATTCTGGCTGTTCATCATCACAAAGAAAAAGACCATTACAATGATTGCCAGAAGCACAGGGAATACACTGGTAAGAAACCAGCTTTCCTCCTGGACCTTTTTGACCTCGGGGTCTATGTCGTAGGAAATAAGAAGCTGTTCTATTTCCGAAACGTCCGTCACATAGAGAGTCCTGGTAAGGCCGCTGTCCAGTATAAAGTTGACTTCCCCGGTAGGCGTTTCACGGCTGGGGGAAATGCTGGCATAGACTATTTTTCCGTCCTCTAAATCCTGTATCAGCTCTCCCCGGGTATATTCCACCTGGTCGCTGTCTAAAAGACTGGGAATTACCAAAAGTGCCAGCAAAAGAAGCACCAGTATAAAATATGCATTATATCCTCTATTTCTCTTATTCAATATTACTACCTCACTTATCGAAGCTGCATTGTCTATTCAAATTCTACCGTCCCGATATAGGGAAGATTTCTGTATTTCTGATCATAGTCCAAACCATATCCGACAATGAATTTATCAGGAATGGTAAAACCGATATAATCCACAAAAACCTCTGCCACCCGGCGCTCGGGCTTATCCAGAAGGGTACACAGCCGCAGGCTTGCAGGCTCCCGGCCTTTTAACATGCCCATAAGGTAGCTTAAGGTGTGGCCGGTATCCACAATATCCTCCACCACAATGACATCCTTTCCTTTCAGAGGGGAATCCAGATCCTTGACGATCTTTACGACACCGCTGGAAGTAGTCTCGCTGCCATAGCTGGAAACGGACATAAAATCCAGATAAACGGGAACCGTAATCCTTTTTGCCAGCTCACACGTAAAAAAGCTGCTTCCCTTGAGTACGCAGATTAAGTGGAGTTCTTTGCCGGCGTAGTCCCTGCTGATCTGCGCTCCGAGTTCCCTGATTCTGGCATCTATTGCCTCTTCCGAAAATAATTCTTTAATTGTCTCAGCCATAATAATAGCTCCTTTCCTCTGACCGGTACTATTGTTCTTTATCCGGAAACCTTACTTGTAAAATGGTTTTGGTGTTTTCATCTACCTTATAATACTCGCTGATCCGAAAGCCGGGGATCCATATCACATGAGAGTTCTCTGCCAGCAGATAAATATGCGGCCGTTCCTGTCTGGGGATCTTTTGGTTAACAAAATAATCCTGCAGGGATTTACGCCCCAGGTTCCGATTGATGGTAAGATAATCGCCTGCCTGTCTGGTTCGAAAGACAACAACCGAAGTTATTTTATCATAATCAAACCATTTAGTATATGTTTTTTGTGGAAATATTTGTGAATAATCCCGCTTAAATACAGTAAATTCGACTCTCCCAAGTCCCGGAAGCACAAGCCTGGAAGGGATGGAGATTTCAAATACTTCCGGCCCGGCGCAGGGAGGGGAAATTTCCCTGCCTCTTTGTATGATACCCAAATCATATTTCCTGTAAACGGTAAGTCCATAGGGAAGATGGATTTCTCCGCTTCCGGTTCCCCGCAAAAAAGCTTCGGTGCTATTGATGTGAACCGATGTGATGTCCTTCCTGCTTTCGGAGGCCAGCCTGAGGGCGTTTAAGAGAATCCGCCCTCTGAGAAATTCGTCCTCCTTCAAAAAGGAAGGAATATGAATCAGAACCCTGTCAGGGGCGTCTTTCGTCTGCAGGCATCTTTCCATGGCAAAATCCGTCTGCTTTCGAAGAAAATCCTCTGCCATCAGAAGCTGATCCGCGGCCTGGTTCATATGGGAGACGGCCCCGTGGCAGATTTCTTCTTCCGCGTAGGGAAGGATATGATGACGAATCCTGTTTCTCGTATAATCATCCGAAGCGTTGGTGCTGTCCAGACAAAAGGAGATATTTTGTTCCTTGAGCCAAAATTCAATTTCGTTTCGTGTAAGGCATAGAAGGGGCCGTATGATTTTGCCGTTTACGGGAGGGATTCCGCTCATCCCGCCAAGCCCTGTCCCGCGGAATAAATGAAACAGCATGGTTTCTGCCCGGTCATTGCTGTTGTGCGCCACGGCAATTCTGCCCTTTTGTGCGCCCAGAACTCTTTCAAAGGCTTCATATCGGAGGATGCGGCCTTCCTCCTCCTCGGAACGTCTGTGCTCCCTTGCTTTTTGCCGGACATTTTCCTCTACAAGAAAAAAGGGGATATTCTGCCGGGCGCAGAGTTCTCTGACATAGCAGGCATCCCTGGCGGCATCCGGGCGGATGCCGTGGTTGATATGAACTGCCCGGAGAAAAAAGGGAATTCTGCGGCGGATTTCTAACAGTATAAAAAGGAGGCAAACAGAATCTGCGCCTCCTGAAATACCTGCCACTATGGTATCTTCCGGTTCAATCATACGATACTTTTTGACATATTCCAGCACTTTGTTGATCATATCTATAATATAACGGAATTTTGAAAAAAAGGGAAGAGAAATTCCCTTTTTCTAGTCTTCTTTTTTCCATATCCCGATGACAAGAACCGTCATATCGTCCCGGATACGCCCCCGGGCCTGATGAATACAGAAATTAAGTATGGAATTGGCCATTTCCCCGGGGTTTTCAAGATTGGTGCTGCCGATCAGCTCGGAGAGCATGTCCTCCCCGATCCCCTGAGAGAGGGCGTCCAATATGCCGTCGGATACCATTACTATATAATCGCCGTCCATGAGAGTACGCCCTACGGCTTCTATTTCCGTTTTTTGAAAAATACCCAGGGGAAGGTTACCGGAAGAGATTCTCTCCACAAGATGCTCCCTTTTGATGTAGGATGCGGCGCTTCCCACTTTCACAAAGCGGCATTCCCCGCTGTATAGATCCATACTGCATAAATCCAATGTGGACATATTGGAGGTATCCCCCCCAGCCAGCAACGCGCTGTTGATCATCTGAATCGCTATATCCATCTGAAAGCCTGCTTCCAGAAACTTCTGCATCAGCTCAACCACCATGGTACTGTCGGTGCAGGCCTTGTCCCCGGAGCCCATACCGTCAGAGAGAACGGCGGTGAGATTTCCGGTTTCCGTTTCAAAAAGAGCATAGTTGTCCCCCGAAATTTTTTCGGTTTCTTTCACTGCCTTTGCCACGCCTGTAAGGACATGGAATCTTGCCTCTTCCACGTAGAAGTAGGTCTGCCAGCCTTCGCCCACAAAAAAGGCATTATCCTGCGCGCTCACAAGGTGCATATTTAAAAGAACAGATAAGAGATCTCCCACCTCCTCTGAGGAAAGAGAATTTTTCTTTAGATTTTTCATGGTGAGGGAAACCTCCATGCGTCCGGCTTCATTTTCAATCAGATAGAGATTTTTAAGCTGAATATCCACCTCGCGCAGGGCATGGGAGATCTGCTTGAACCGCCGCTCGCCCATGGGGATGCATCTTCTGGACTCGTCCGCAAGCTGGGTCATAATCTGGGCCATTTCCTGAAGATGTTCTATCATAAGCCCCTTATTTTCATTCAGACGCTTTTGCCAGATATAATCTCTTCGGTCTGAGTCGAACTCGCCCGGCATGCGTTCCCTGCTGTTTTCGCTGTCTTTGAAGCTTTCTGCTAATTCTCTGATGGAATCTGCGTAGGTGAGGAGCTTTCTTCTGCCATATTCCGGTAATATACTGTTGAATTCGTCCCGATCAACTGCCATCTGTCTTTTCATATGCCCTCCTATTGTAAAATAATCTCTTGTAGAAGAATATTATACAAAGAAGGGGAGGGAAAATATGTCAAAAAAACGCGATGCCTACACAAAATTTTCTGACGGGCGGTTCAAGCCTCCGTACCCTTTGCGAGCAGGCCTAAAAAGAAACAAAAAAGCAGGCAATGCCTGCTTTAATTCTCATTTTTAAAGAGGATTTCGCCTTCATAAACCAGTCCAAGTTTATCCCGGGCCACCTCCTCCACATATTTTTTTGTGTGGGTATATTTTTCGAATTCATCAATTTCCTGGGCGCGTTTTTGCTCGGCTTCAATCTGTGTTTCAAGCGATGCTTCCTTTTGGCGATACATGTCCTTCTTCGCTTTGAGCTGGATGCTGTCGAAGGCTACCACTATGAGCAGCATGATTACCACGATGTAAGCCAGAAACATACCGAAACGGTTCTGCCGCCTCTTTCTATATGCTGCTCTTCTTGCCATGGTTCCCTCTGTTTCTGCAATGTCGAGGACATTGCCTGCTTATTAATGCCTGCATATTACCATTTTAAGTAATTTCATTTTAGGCGTCAACTTATTTTTTGCGCATTTTCCGACTTTCTTTCCCTTCCGTAGGAAAAACCTGAGAAATCCCGTGATTTTCCGCAGCAGAAATCTGAACGGATAAAGAAAAAGACGAAGGATGCGAAACAAAATATGGAATGTTCGTTCTATCAGCATGGACACAGAGCGAATAACCAGAGCGCTGAGGCTTTTTTTGTAGACGATCATTCCAAGGGCAGCCCCAAATACCGCAAACCAACGCAGGATTCCGTTGTTTTCTTCATAAAGCATATAAAAAACGCCGATTGCACAGGCAATCCAAAAAACCATATCCTCAAGGGAAACGAGAATATCGCTGTGTTTGATCAAACGGCGCAGTATTAGAAATCCGTCATACATAAAGGTAATGACAATACCCATCATAAAGGAATGCAGAAAGAAGGTTACTTCGTTGATGATGTTCTGGCTCATGGATACCTATTTAAACAGGCGGGAAAGCAGAGATTCCCCCTTGCCGTTTATTCCGGATTGTTCTGAGTAGGTAAAGCTGTCGATCCGCCCGTCAACATCCACTTCCCCCTTGTCTAAGGTAAGTCTGTTTACATGCAGCTCCGCACCTTTAATCATCAGCATTCCCTGCTCCGTTTCCAATATGATTTCATTTTCGTCAAAGGACAAAACGTCGTTTACGCCCGTTAGATTACATGTTCTCCTGTTGGAGAGTATCAGTTTATGTGCCCGTTTGTTTATGTTAGTTAAATCTTCCATAATACACCATGCCCTTTCCTTAGATTATATTAAGGAACAGGTGAATATAGAATCGGATTTCGAGAAATTTTATAAGTAACGGAACAATTCTTTGGCTTCTTCCTTGCGTACAGTTTCCTGGACGCTTAAAACCTCTACTTTTACGTCCTTGTTTCCAAATGCAATTGTGATAACATCCCCTTCTTTTACATTGGCGGAAGCCTTTGCGGGCTTATCATTAATCAGTACGCGGCCTGCATCGCAGGCTTCGTTTGCTACGGTACGCCTTTTGATCAGGCGGGAAACCTTTAGATATTTATCTAATCTCATGTTGATACCCCATTTATTATTTACAAAAAGAACCTGCCAGGGCAGGTCCTTCGAATCGTCTTATGAGAATCCTGTTTGTTAAGCGTTAATCAGATCCTTTAAAGCTTTGCCAGCTTTAAACTTGGGAGCTTTGGAAGCTGCAATAGGCATAACCTCGCCGGTCTGAGGGTTTCTGCCGTCTCTGGCTGCTCTCTGGGATACTTCAAAAGTACCGAATCCAACCAACTGAACCTTTCCGCCCTTTTGTAATTCTTCTGAAACAACATCAGTAAAAGCCTTTAAAGCCTTCTCTGCATCTTTCTTGGATAAACCAGCCTGTTCAGCCATAGCTGCAACTAATTCTGTTTTGTTCATATTGAACTCCTCCTCTTTATATGAGTGATTTTTTCTTAGATGTCTCTTTTGAAACGCCTATATCTATATATATCGTCTTTGGATATGTTTGTCAAGGCAAATTTGCCCACTTTAAGAGATTTACCGGTGAAATAACCCCCATAAAGCTTATATTCCGCCCGGATCAGTCCTGGTTGGAATTATCGGTAATGGAATTATCGCTGACCGAATTTCCGCTGACAGTGCTGTCCTTTCGGGAGGACGTATTTGGGCTGACGGAGTTTCCGCTTACCGTATCTTCCGGTTCAAGATCCGGGAAGGAGTAGGTGGCATCCTTGCCGTCGTCCGCAACGATTATATTGTGGCTTCTGGTAATATATCCTGTTTTGCGCAGAGTAATGGTGTGTTCGCCGGGAGTTTTGGGATAGGTCACAGGAGCAATTCCCATATAAAGGTTATCCTGGTAAACATCTGCCCCGCCCGGCGCTTCAATGGTAATCTGAGCCTCCTGGACTTCGGACTCGGGGGAGATGCTGTTTTCGGAAACGGTGGTCTGCTCCGATAAATCCATTTTGACAGTGAGGGTATTTTCGCCGTCAACCTGGATATATTCCGAAAGGCTGTCATAGCCCTGGGCCTCGGCGGTTACCATATGTAATCCCAGGGAAAGTCTCACGGGATAGGTGGTTTTAATTATTTCATTATCCACAGAAACCCTTGCGGTGGCGGGAGTGATCTCAAATATTACGACGCCGTTCTCAGGCGCAGGAATTTCAATATCTCCCAGATCCAGAGAGGTTACCTTATCCCGCTCAATCACCACATCCCTTGTCTCGTCAATTCCGTCGCTGCTCAGGCGGATTGTATAAGAGCCCTCCGGTATTGTGAGCAGCATATCCGGCGCAATCTGGGAAATAAGGGTTTGTCCAACCTCAATCCAGCCGCCTAAGAGCGCTTCGGCGTTTAGAAGCTCCAGGTAGCCGTGTCCCTGATCTACGGTTATGCTCATCACCTTGTTCCCTTTTCCGTTAAAGGAGAGTACATCCTGATGAATAATCTCATTCACATTGATGGGGCGTCCGGCTGAAAAAGCCAGAATGCCGCTTTCCATGCCATAATTTTCATCCCCGATGGTGATACTGCCGTTTTCCTGGTTAAAGCTGTATTTTGAGATTCCCTCATACCTCCAGGCGTCGCCGGAAAGCGTGATTGCCCCAAGCCTTTCAAGCTCTTTGTTGTAAGTGATTTCAGCAATATCCCCTTCCCGGAGCTGCGCTATGGACATGGGGCTTTTGTACTTATCCTGTATTAAGGTTGCTCCGTCATAGCTTAAGACCATGGCTTCTTTTCCGTCTATATTAAACAGGGAGAGAGCCTGATCCTCCTCGCAGATGGAAGCTACCACGACGCAGGCAGAGGAGGTAAAGATATTTATGTTTTCTTCCTCGGAGCCGTTTTCGTAGGCGCTTTCGAAGGTGGATTCCTGGGCCAGGCTGGCAGCACCGCAGCCTGTCAGGATAAGGCACAGACCGCAAAGGGAAAGTTTCGTTATCTTTTGTATATTCTCAATCTTTTTCATTTTTATTCTGATACCTCTTTTTCTGAAAAATCTGTATTTTCAGTATAGCACGTAACCGGAAATAAGGAAAGGACTAAGATAATTCATACCGTGTCTTAAATTTTTCCAGAAAGGCCTGTTTATCCTTTTCCTGGCCGATTACCTTTTTCAGCTTTTCCAGGTTTTTCCCGGGAATCCATGCTTTTCCCGAGTTGTAATAAAAATTAACAATTTTCCAGAATTTCTCCGGATAGGAAAGCCGATAGAAGAGCTGTCTGTACTCTTCTTTTTCCATAGGTCTTATTTTATCATAGGAATCCACCAATTCAAACCCGATTTTTTCATCCCAGTTATTTTTTTCCAGGAGTTTTCTCATAAACAGATACAAATCTCTCACAGGGCTGTCAAAAGCACATTTCTCAAAATTGACCAGGTGAATCCCGTTTTCACAGATCATAATATTATGATGCTGAAAATCCCCATGACAGACAAAGCAGGCCTTCCCTTCGTGAAGAGCTTCCCTTTCGTGAAGGGCCTCATTCTGGTAAAAGCGAAGTTCCTCGGTGATCTGTAATGCCAGATTGAAAAAATAGTCATAGCATTGCATAAGATATATTTCAAAATCAGTCTTTTGGCTTCGGTCTTTTAAGTATTTTCTGACCCTGCGAAGCTCCTTGTTATGACGTTCAAATTCCACATGAGCGGGACGGGAGACATAAGCGCCGGGAAAAGGAGCGTCCGTGCGGGTAGCATTATGAAAGCTGGCAAGGGCATTCATAGCCAGAGAGCATTCATTCATATCGCGGACGTTGCATTCCCGTCCTTCAAAATAGGTTTTCAGGACATAGTAAATCCCGTCCTGGTCCCGGGTCAACAGCTCCTGCTCCTTATTTTTCAGGAGATGTTCCACATTTTTAAAGTTGTTTTCCGTGACCATATTCAGCAGGGCATTTTGGAACGCAGCCTTTTCTTTGTGGCCGGCGTATTCCTTTAAGATCAAAAGTCCCTGCGGTGTTTCACAAAGAATAGCGCCCCGCCCTTTCCAGGTACGAAGCACCTCTATATCATAATTTTCCAGCAGACTGACGCTTCTGTCATTCACAGCGATTACCCCCAAATTGTGTCATATCCTATCATATGAGTAACCGCTATAAAGTATTACTTAAATTCCGGGGTACAGTTCATGACTATTTTTAAAAGGGTTTCCCGGGTGTTCAGGGAAGGATTCTCTATTACCATATCAAGAAGCCTTTGAAGTGTCCTTCCAAGCTCCCTGCCCGGCTTCATACCGGCCTCGTCTATTAAATCCTGTCCGGATACGGCAAGAGTTTTCAGACATACGCATTGCCCCTCGCTCATAATCTGACGGTAGATCCGGTAAATTTCCTCCAGGCTTTCCTCCTTTTCTCTGCGCCGGAAGGAGCTCTGTGCTTTGAGATCGGCCAGTTTCACATCATATAAAAGAGGAAAGGTGTCCTCGCCGATTTGCAGGATGGCCCTGCGCACATATACGGGCTCAGGCAAAACCTTTTGATCATGATATTTTACAAGTTTTGTTACCATGGAAATCGTGTGATTGTCAAATTTTAGCCGCCTTAAAACGTCATGGGCGATTTCGGCAGACAGGGCGGGATGACCGTGAAAATGGTGAATCCCCTTTTTGTCTGTGGTTCGCGTCCCGGGTTTCCCGATGTCATGGAAAAGCATGGCAAGACGCAGAAGCTTGTCGGGAGCGATTTCCTGCATAGATTTCAGAATGTGTTCGCCTACGCTGTAACAGTGATGGGGATTATTTTGGGCAGTCTCCATACAGGAGTCAAATTCCGGCAGGATGATTTTGGTAACGCCTCTCCGGTAGGCGATCCCAAGGTTTTCGGGATGGGGGGAGGCCACCAGCTTGATGAGCTCGGCCTGGATTCTCTCTGCGCTTATGAGCCTGAGATTGGGGGCAAGCTCCTCTATGGCCTTTTGGGTCTGGGGCTCAATCCGGTATCCCAACTGGGCGGAAAAGCGGATTGCGCGCAGTATGCGCAAGGCATCCTCCGAAAAACGTTCCTCTGGGCTGCCTACA
>CAJTVL010000114.1 GCA_910579425.1 uncultured Lachnospiraceae bacterium
AGGATTTGCACCTGTTAGGTTAATTGCCCTTTGCTGGGCGCACAACTGGAAGTTATCAACTTAAATGTTTTCCCATCATAACCAAATTATTTGCTTTATTATAACCGAGTTTTTCGTAAAAGTGTATATGATGTAGATCATTAACGCTAATCAATTCAATATGTTCTGCACCATTAGCACTGACTTCGTTTTGAAGTGTTGTCATGAGTTCACTTCCATATCCTTTATTATGACAATCTGCAAATATTACAATTTCCTCAATAAAAAAAGCCATTAAATCGTCAAACTCCTTATAATAGCCCATCAAAAACCCTACCAAACTCTGATTATCATATTGAAGATAACATAAGGAACCTTCCATTGTCATTACTTGATGAATTCGCTTATATGCCTTTTCGTAAGACCAACAGCCATTTTCAACATTGTTATAATATTCAATATATTTTTTTATCACGCAGTCCATGTTATCATCATTCATTTTTACATATTCTATCATAATCCTATTCCTCTGCAAATCCCAATTCCTTTTATTATTACCTGACAAAGAGCATATCCCAGGAATTAATGGCATCTTTAGTTCTCCTCAACAAAATAATCTTCCGCTAATATTGCATAAATAATTTTATCGTAAATGCCGCCATTACATTTTTCTGCCTGTCTCAAGGTTCCCTCATATTTCAATCCTGCCTTTTCCTGCATTCTTCCCGATGCAGGATTTTTGTCAGCATGTGATGCATATATACGATTCATGCCAACTTCTTTAAAGAAAAATTCTATTATCCTTTTTGTGGCTTCAGTCATAAATCCCTGGTTCCACCACTTTTTCCCAATTTCACATGCCAATTCAACTTGTTTTACATCGTCATCGGGGTGCATACCATAATAACGTCCAATCACCTCACCTGTTGCTTTTAACTGTATTGCCCAACTATAACGGTTCATTCTTTCATAAGCATTTATCCAATTGTCTGTAAACATTCCTGCATTTGTTAATACCTCTGCAATACATGTCATTGGAGAATAATTAGTCCACTTCCAAACATCATATTCGTTCCAGCAATTATAGTAAATCTGTTCTAAATCATTTTTTATGAAACGCCGTAATACAAGCCGTTCTGTTTCAAGCGTTACCGTTCCCTGATGCTTCATTGCCCTCTCCTTTTTCAGTTGACCGAATTCAATTTTTCGACCAGACAAGCTGGAATTTATCTTATCCTTTTCTTACAACCAATAGATAAAAGCCCGAACACTTCTGCAGTATGTAGCAACCGTTATGCATATCATAGGTTTTCAATGTGCTTTCTGCCGTGTTCTCCGTGCGTTTGTCTTGATAAAACTCTTCTAATGCGTCTTTTGTTTTGATGCTCTCACTAATCATTGTTGACCTTCTTCTTAACATATCGTGCGCCCCTTTCTTGATTGAAACTAACGCACAAGACTATTCTAAAACGAAGTGCCAAAACCGACAACTTCTAAAACAAAAAAATAGCAAAAAACCTTGATTTTACAAGATTTCTTGCTATTACTGCGGAAGATGGGACTTGAACCCACACGTGCGCAATGCACACAAGATCCTTAGTCTTGCTCGTCTGCCAGTTCCGACACTTCCGCTTGACTCACGTCACGAATGATATATTACCATTTGTGACGCAATTCGTCAATACCTATTTTAAACTTTTTTACTTTTTCTTCCACTCTCCTGCTGCCTTCTTAAGTTCCTCCAACGCCTCTGCGAACCGTTTTGAGTACATACCGGGATTTCCTTTGATCAGGCTTCTCTGGTAGAAATCCTTAAGGCCCTTAAACTGCCGGCGCTGCTCCTTTTCCACAGAATATCTGCTGCGCAGCTCCATGATCTCCTCCCGCACATCCGTCATAAATTCCGGAGGGCTTATCCTGAAACGCTCTTTCAGAGAAGCGAATTTTTCTTCAATACTTTCCGTCAGCTCGTCCATACGCATGGTGTTTTCCTGCCGGCGGGCTTCAAGCTCCTCATTGGCTACCGCAATAAGCACATCCAGCCGTTTCTGAATCCGCTCCATCTCCTGCTTTGCCCTTTCCAGGCCGATCAGCACATCCCGCAGATCCATAGCCGCCTTGAAGGAAAGCGTGAAATCTACAGTAATATAAATCGTAAGCGCCAGCGTCACCGCCGTAATCACACCCGCAGGAATGAGGAAGATCACCTGTTCCACTTCCCTGTGGACAAATTCCGTCATCAATATAGTCAAAAATCCCCAGGCTATGGTGGAGGAAAGACAAATATGCCCTTTATAATTAAACTTCTGATTCGAGTAATCCCAATACCGCACCTTAAAAAGAGACTCCATGAGAATTCCCGTCACCAGCTCAAGGGCGGTAGCCCCAATGCATCCCGCAACATAGGTCAGAAAAATATTGTCCTGAAAAGGCATGGAAACCACCAGCATCATAATAGCCCCGCTCCCATAGATGGGAAGAAAAGGCCCCCGCATAAAGCCCCGGTTTACAAACTTCCTGCTTTTGACCGAGACAAAGGTGGATTCAAAAATCCAGCCGAAAAAACAGTAAAAATAAAAGAAAAACAGCCACTGTATAGCGGAATATTGACCCATGAAACCTCACTCCCGTACCTTTTTACACAAAGCTGATCACCGCTTCTTTGGGCGCCTTTGTCTGCTCTACGCTGACCGCCTTCAACACAGGACCCTCTCCGCCGTAATCTGCGAAATATTCTTTTACCACCTTAGCCGTCACCTTGACCCACTGTTTATCCGAAAGCTTATCGCATCCTTCATACTCACAGGCAAAGCCCAGAAACGCCATGTCGTCTGCGCAGCAGGTCATTGCCATGCGCCCGGGCACAAAATAATCTTTCGGAAAGTTTCCCGGCTTTAGCACCATTGCCACAAACTGCACTGTCTTTCCTATATAGCGCTCCGGATTGTCCAGGCTGTCCAAATACCAGATGCCATAGCTTTCATCATCCAGCGTGATCACGGGCGCGTCCAGGGAGTAGGGCAGATCCTCCTCAAAAATCTGGTTGATCTCCCCCTCCGCTCCCTCAAACACAATCTCCGCCTGCTGATTAATCGCCTTAATATTTCTTCTGTAAAGACTTAAATCCTCTGCATCATCACAGCGGTTAAAAATGATCATCTCCGACTTTCTGAGCATTTCCGCCAAAAGCGACCTCATATTGGTAAAATACATAGGGAAGGTAGAGGCGTCGATAATCGTAATCTGCTGCTCGATCTTCCAGTGGAAGGGAAGCTTCATGTTCTTGTAGTTCCACATTCCGTTGTATTCTACAATGATACGCTCCGGCCGGTACTTCTTTTCCAGTTCCAGCAAATGCGCCGTATTAAAAGCTTCTTCCTCCTCAATCAGTTCCAGCTCGGTGCGGGTTCTTCTAAGAAGAGCCTCGTCATACTCTTCCTCTCCCTCTTCACAGAGGATCAGAAGGGTTTTCCCTCTGACCTGAAAATAGGGCTGATCCAGCGTAAAACTGATAAATTCCGTCTTTCCGCTTTCCAAAAAACCATTTATGATATAAACTGGCTTCATTATCATCCTCCGTGCCGCCCTTTTCTGCGGCATCACCTTTTCTCTTATCGCTTTAAAAAGAGCCTTCAAAAAGAGCCTTCAGCGCATCCTCCTTCAGCTTGGAACCGATCACACAGAATTTCCCTGTCACATCCGGCTTGCCGTCGCGCACATTGCTCTCCCCGGGTACATAGTCAAAGTACACCCATCCGCCGTCCCTGCCGGAAACCATGCCTTTTGCTCTTAAAACAAAACCATATTTGCTTTCGTTTTCCAATTCGTCCAGAATGCGTTCGATCTCATCCCTGCCGTAGGCCGCAGGCGTTTCCATTCCCCAACTGGTAAACACTTCGTCCGCATGGTGATGATGATGTCCCTCCTCATGATGATGCCCGCAGCCGCACTCTTCCTCATGATGGTGGTGGTGCTCTTCCTCCCCGTGATGATGATGCTCACAGCCGCACTCTTCTTCATGGTGGTGATGATGTTCTTCTTCCCCGTGATGGTGATGCTCACAGCCGCATTCCTCTCCATGATGGTGGTGATGGTGATGTTCTTCCTCCTTATTGCGGTTCGCTTTAAGCTCTGCCATCATCTCCGCTTTCAGGTCTCCTGCCCCCTCGATAGCGGCCAGAATATCCTTTCCGTCCAGTTCCTCCCAGGGCGTAGTGATGATGGTTGCCTTCCCGTTGTGTTCTCTGATCAGCTCAATGCACTTGCTCAGCTTTTCCTCAGAAATAATTCCGGTGCGGCTCAGCACAATGGTGCCTGCATGGGCAATCTGATTAACGAAGAACTCTCCGAAATTCTTAATATACATCTTACATTTGGAGGCATCCACAACGGCGACCGCGCTGTTGAGCGCCACATCCTTTGTATCAATCACATCCTGTACTGCTTTCATTACGTCGGAAAGCTTCCCTACTCCCGAGGGTTCGATCAGGATCCGCTCCGGCTCATAGGTGTGCATTACTTCTTTCAGGGAAGTGCCGAAGTCCCCCACCAGAGAGCAGCAGATGCAGCCGGAATTCATTTCCTTGATCTCGATCCCCGCTTCCTTTAGAAAACCTCCGTCAATGCCGATTTCCCCGAATTCATTTTCGATCAGGACTACCTTCGTATCTCCCAGGGCCTCTGCCAAAAGCTTTTTGATTAAAGTAGTTTTCCCTGCGCCCAGAAACCCGGACACAATATCAATTTTTGTCATTGCAATTCCTTCTTTCTTAAATTGAAAACTTTATAATAAGTTAAAACTCCGGTTAGAGCAGTACCTCACTGTTTGTCCCATAAAAAATATCCTCTCTGCCCGAAAGCAGGCTGCAGATTTTTTCTATGCGGTCCCAGTTTTTCTCCACTTCGAATTCATAGCTGTGTCCCCAGATATACAAAAGCTGGGGCTTTTCGGGTTCCAGTGCAAGAAAACGTTCTATCATTTCAAATAAATCCGCTCTGTCATGATGGGCGCTTGCCTTCAACGCCAGAAGATTTTCACTGATTTCAAAATCTCCTGTCTCTTCTACCGTTCTGGCATATCTGATCCCACAGTCGGCCGCAATCTTCATCACCCTCTCGTCATAGGTTCCGAAGGGGTAAGCCATGCCGCAGATCTCCCGATCAAAAATCCGCTCCAGATTCTGCTTATCCAGCCGAATCTCATTGTAAACCGTCTCATCATCCCATTTGGGCAGATCCGCATGCGTCAGACAATGCACCGCTATTTCATGCCCCTCATAAAGCTTCGGCAGACCCTCCGCATTCATACGGTGGATCTCCACCTCTTCCTTCTGAAAGAAAGCGGCATAACTGAAAAGGCCGCTGTTTAAATTAAAAGTCCCCTTCATCCCATAGCGGTTAAAAATTTCCACCAGCCTTTTGTCCATCACAATGCCGTCATCATAGCTGAATGTCACAGCCTTTTGTTTTCCGTTCCACATCTTTTTATCCTTTCCCTGAAATCCTGCTTATTTTAACCCATACCGCTATTATATGCTTTTGGGAAAAAATGTACAACCCGTTTTGCCCCCGATCCGCTTTCACGTTTACTCTCTTTCGCTCCCTCCAAACCTTACCTCGCAGTCCTTCCGGTAAAAGGCAATCCCGTAACAGTCAATTTCCCGGTATCCCTCGCTTCGCAGCTCTTCTTTGTACTTTTTATCCTGAATCTGCTCTAACGCCTTCTGCGCGTCCTCCTCCAGATGATCAATATTGTCGGAAACCTTCATTTCCAAAATAAAGGATCTACCCCGCAAGGAAGGACTTTTGACCATGATGTCAGAGCGCCCCCTGCCCGACTCCCTGTTTGACTTTACCAGATAATTCTCGCTCTGGCTTAAAATTCCTGCCAGAAATCCATGATAAAAATTTTCTGCATTGTCAAAAAAGCTGATGGTCCGCAGAAGCTGGCCATTTAGTATATCCCGCATTTTCCCGGCATTGCCATCCTCCATTGCGCGGTAAAGGTCATGGAAATCCTCTTTCTCTATCATTCCTCTCATCCAGTTAAGAATGGAATTCTGATAAATGGTTTTCACCTCAGTATTGGGGATCCGCACCCGCAAAAAAATAGAGGATTCTTTAAAATATTCGCCCTCTTTCGTCAAATACCCTGTAAAATAGAGGAAATTCCACAGATTCTCCCCTCTGCTTCGCATATCCTCATAGGTAATCTCCTCATGCACCTGAATATCCAGCGTCCCCCCCGCCAAGAAGGGTTTCGATCTGCCCCTTCGTCTCCCGGTCAGCCCTGGCGATCAAATCCTTGATAATATCGTTGGAGCTGGTATTAATCCAGTAAGGCCGGGGAAACGCATTGATGTCCGCATCCAGGTCATAAAGAAATTTGATCACACTCCAGGGATTGTAGACCTGTAATTCTCCGAACCGATAGCCGTCATACCACTGTTTCATGGTAGAAAAGCGGCTTTCCACCCCGTAACAGGACATGAGCGCTCTTACCTCCGGCTCCGTAAACCCAAAATGCTCGCTGTACCTCCGGTCAAGGATCGATATAATATTGAGGTGGTTCAGTCCCGTGAAAATGCTTTCCTTTGAGATCCGAAGGCACCCCGTAATAACGGCAAACTGCAGGTAATGATTGGTTTTCAGAGCAGTCTCAAACAAAGAGCGGAGAAAATCCACCATATCCCCGTAAAATCCCCGGAAATATGCATTTTCCAGCGGGACATCATATTCATCGATCAAAATGACCGTTTTCTTCCCCGTGATCTTATACATACACTGGCAGAACAAATACAGCGAATTTCTGATGCCCTTCTCCTCCTCCCCCCCTCCGCGATCCGGATGTACTGTTCATACTCTCTTAAGGACAAAAGCTCCCTGCCCTGCAAAGCGGCTCCCCCAAAGGCCCCCGCACGGTGACGCTCTGCATAGCGCCGCCCATTCCTGACACAAGGGCCTCTAAAGTTCCCTCACCGCCCTTCCGGCTTCCATGGAGGTGAGACTCCCTTTAAAGGAGTCCATCGCGATTACCACTTTCATCAGAGCATGGCCTTTCCTCTGCAGTAGGTCTGAATCACCCGATAATCCTCTGCAAGCACCACAATATCTCCGTCACATCCTACCCGAAGGCTCCCCTTGCGTCCGTCCACCCCAAGAGCCCTGGCCGGGTTAATGGTACAGGAGTTTACCGCCGCGTCAAAGGGCACCATGGCTTCCTCCACCAGGATCCGAAGTCCCTGGTTCATATTCAAAGTACTGCCCGCTATGGTGTCCATGCCTTTCAGTCTGGCCAGTCCGTCTTCCCCGATCTCAATGGCATGTCCTCCAAGATCGTACTCTCCCCCCGGAGGACAATGCTTGGGCCGCAGGGAGTCTGTAATCATAATCGTGTAATCTCTTCCCTTTGCGGCAAAGAAATTGTTCAGCGCCGCCAGATGGGAATGGCATCCGTCACAGATCACTTCCCCATAAATATCACGCACCCGCAGGGCTGCCCCCACAAGGCCCGGTTTTCTGTGATGGTAGCCCGTCATTCCGTTATATACATGGGTCATGCTCATGGCCCCGTTGGCAATCCCCATCAGAGCCGTCTCATAATCCGCCGAGGAATGCCCCATGCTCACCACCACTCCATGCTCCCTGCAGTATCTGGTCAGGGCAAAATCCTCATCATGCTCCGGGGCCAGGGTAATATAGCGGATCATGCCGTTGGCCGCCTCCTGGTATCTGCAAAACTCTTCCACCGAAGCCTTCGCGATCGCCTCCGGCGGCTGCGCCCCCTTATATTCCATATCCAGATAAGGGCCCTCAAAATGAATCCCCAGAATTTCCGCCCCTTCATAGCCCTCCCCGGCCACCTTTGCCACGTTGGCGACCGCCGCAGTCAGAACCTCTGGCAGTTGGGTTACGGTGGTTGGCAGAATACCGGTCACACCCTCCTGGGGAATCTGCTTCATCCACCTGCGCAGCCCTTCCGGCTCCGCGTCATTGGTATCAAACCCGTAGGAGCCATGGGTGTGAACGTCAATAAAGCCCGGCAAAATCCGCTCCCTCCCGTAATCCGCATCCGCTTTCTTTGCCCCCCACGGATAAATCCGGCTGATTTTCTCTCCCTGCAGCTCCAACTGGGCTTCCACAAACTGACCGCCAATCCATACCCTTTTACTTTGTATGATCATAATGCTATTCTCCTTTCGCAATTTATAATCATCAAATTCTCTCTTCAATATCTTCCATCCATTCAGAAAAATGGGGCATTTACCTGCAATGTTCTCAATTCCTGTTTTTTCAGGTATATCCAACCCTACATTCGCCTTTGTTTTAACCTCTTATCCTTTGGAAACAGCCTGCCGCAATACACTGCTTGCATGAGCCTATTATAGCATGGGGCAGGCTGTTTTTCCATCAGTGCAACAACATTTTTCTTATGGGCTCTGTATCGGCAATGCCAGAAATGGTCTGATACAGCTTGCGGTTGACATTTTCCTGCTGTTCTTGAATAACTTGCAAAGCTAATCCTCCTACTCCCTGATCTCCTCCACAATACTCCTCTTTTTCTGCAGCGCATACAGACTCCCAGGCACCAGTATTCCCACCACCAGCAAAAAGGGAACGGCAAGCAGAACAGGAAACAGGGTGAATTGATAATGAATGAACCAAACACTCTCCCCCAGCGCCTTCAGCGCCGTGAAGGAAAATACGCTTCCAAACAGCAGACAGACGGCTGCCACCAGCAGCACATGACATACCCCTTCGGCCATCAGCATTCCCACAAGCTGGCGCCTGGTCATCCCGATGGCCTCCATCATGGCAAACTCCCGCTTCCTTGCCGCGATTCCGGTCAGGGTCACATTGAAAAAATTAAGGATTCCGATCAGCCCGATCATACCGCAGAGCCCTGTCCCCACTATGATAATGATCCCCAGAATATCCCGAAAGCTTCCCTCATAGCTTTTCCTGGACTCAAAGGACATGACAGGCTCCACCTGGCTGGTATAGGTTTTCAGGAACTCTTCCATAGCCTCCTCCTGCCCCTTTTTGGCATCCAGAAGATAACTCATCAAATAGGCCTCCGAAAGATTTTCCTTAAATTCCTGCGCCGTGATATAATAGGAAAAGGTACTGCCTACGCGGTTCGTTAAGCTGAAGCTGTGTCTTTTTATGACAGAAATAATCTCGTACTCCCTGGCCGGTTTACCCCTGTACTGCAAGACCACCTTATCCCCCGCATGGTGCTTTACCTCGTCCTCTATCACATGCCCGCCGTCATCTACGTCGGCCGCATAAAGGAGATAACCGCCGCTCTGCAGCTTTTCCCAGATTACCTCCTTGTCCGTCTCTCCCTCCACCACTGTCATCTTAGAAAGTACAAAGGGCTCTATCCCGTGCATGCTGACCAGATAGCCTCCCGTCTCATAGCCGTTGTAGGGCGTCAACCCCTCCGGTGTGTATCTGCAGGGGGCTCCCTCTTCATTTTTGAGAATATAATCGGGCACCTCCCAGCTTTCCACCGGCATGACGGTTCCGTTTATATCCATATAAATCCTGCCTCCCTCTGCAAAGCTCTCCTGCTGACGGCAGGCCTGAATAAAGCTTTCCGAAAGGCTCACCTCCCGGGCCTGCTCTGCGTCCACGGGATAATACCTGTAATTCCACAGCGCCGCATTGCCGATAATATCCTCACACAGAATCATTTTGGACAGAAAGCTTTCCCTGTCAATGGATTTTGTAACCGTATAAAAACTGTTCATCAGGATCACCGTCAGGGAAAGCGATAAAATCACCGACGCCGTCCTCGCCTTATTTCTCCCCAGATTGGAAAACGCCATTCTAAAAAGCTTCCCGCCGTCTGTGGTCTTCTTCTGCTTTTTGCCCTTTTTCCTGTACTCCGTATACCGAAGGGCCTCTATGGGAGAAACCTTTCCCGCAATTCTTGCCGGCTTCCACTGAGAGATCAACACGGTGACCACGGTAAAAAGTCCTGCCCCAATAAAGATCCATGGCCGGGGAGCCACCGAAAAGGAATCCGCCTCCTCTGCCTGGCCCACACTGGAAATAATTGGAAAAAGGAATTTTCCTGTCACAAATCCGGTCAAAAGCCCTGCAGGCATTCCCATAAGGCACAGCCACAGGGCCTGCCTGTGCAGGATTTTCCGGATCTGCCTTCCGGTGGTCCCTATGGTTTTGATCAAACCATAATAGCGAATATCCCTGGTAATGGAAATCTGGAAAATATTATAAATGATCAGATAGCCTGTCACCATAATCAGCACAAGGCACATGCCGATTCCCATAAATGTTACAGGATCGCTCCCTGCCGCATCGGATAAATAGGCCCAATTTGCGTTGGATGCAATATAGTTTTCTGTCCCCTCCTCTAAGGAAAAACCGCTCTCTGTAATAACCCTGTTTAGCTTCTCCTGGATATTCCGAGGATTTGAAAACAGAATCTGAAGGGAAATTTTGCCGGTGCTGCCTGCCCCTGCGCCTGCGGTTTCTGTCCCCGCGCTTTCCTTCCCGTCTTCCCTTCCGCTTTCGTTTCCCGCCCCGGATCCATCCGGCCAGATTTCCTCCTACTACAATATATTTATGGTTAATACCCCTTACAGCCAGTAAGGAA
>CAJTVL010000115.1 GCA_910579425.1 uncultured Lachnospiraceae bacterium
ATGTCCCATAATCTGGACTTTAATTTCCCATCACCCCATTTCCTGACTAACACCATTTGAATTACATGGACTTCAAACATATTTTAAAGAAAGCATTATCAGCGGCGAAATCCGTATGCGTAAGCCTGAAAACCGGATTTTTGCTTATGCGTTCAGGCATCTGCAATGCAATCCGCAGGAGTGTGTCTTTGTCGCTAACAGCGTGCAGAACCTAAATGCGGCACAAGAGGCAGGAATCAATGCCATTCGTCATATTCGCAGATATATCCGATTTTGCCGGTCAGGGACTCTCTGGCAGCCAAAACATCATCCGGCATATCCCAATAATAATATCTTCCGTCATCCTTACTGTAACGCATCATCACAAAGCCTTCCCGCACCTTTTCGCCGGCTTCTGTCAGCCCCTCATAGCTTGGCTCGTTATCCGGCTGTTTCTCCCACCAGAACCCGGACCACAATGCATTATAAAGCGAAAGCATATCATACCCCAAATCCGTTCCCGGCTCTAAGCAATGAAATCCATGGTTTCCCTGCCCCTGCCCGCACACGGCACCGATCCAAAACGAAATATCTGTTTTTCCCTCCTGAATAATCTGTTCCTGAATCTGCTCAAACTCATCCCAGGAAGTGATGGATACAAGGTATCCTCCCTTGCGCCTGCATGCTGCCTCCGCTTCCGTCCACGTCATGTCAGTCTGTATGAGTTCGTATTGATGAGTGGCTGAAGCGACCTTTCCTGTTTTCAGCAGGGAAGAAATATCTTTGTAAATATAATAATGTTCCTCCGGCTCCTTGGATTTTTCTTCCGGAAAGATGTCATGAAGCCTCTGTCTGTACTCATCCTCCGTCACAGACTCACCACCCCATTCATACAGATAATCAATGGAATACTCTGTGAGGCTTTCATAATCCTCCCTGTATTCGCCACATCCAATTTGTCTCCAGAGCCCATCCTGAATCGTATACACATAATCATAATAAAAGCCCGTATTTCCTGATGCATTACATACCAGATTTCCTTTTTCAATATAATACAATCCGGAACGGTAAATGTCCACCTCATCCAATATCCCGTCATGGTATGTCAAAAGCAGGGAGCCTCCGGCACTGTATCCCGTATTGATCTCCAATTCAGGAATCGCATCCTCATCCACATAAAGGAAGCAGTAAGTACAGGTATCCCTGCCGTCTAGTGACTCCAAATACTCCAAATATGCTTTTTCCCAATCTTCCATCGGTTCTGTTCCCGCTTTCTGCGAAAGTTCCGATGGCCGATCCGGCATCGGTATCGGGGTACTGGCCAGTTGTGAGTCAGGCATCGGTTTTTGAGTTTCCATTTCCTTATTGGCACAGGCCGCCACAGACAGCGCCATGGTCAGCGCCAAAATTACTCTTGTTCCCTTTTTACAAGTCATATACAGCCATATCCTCCAATTCATCTTTATCAGTATCAATTTATTTTTTATAGAAATCAAACTTCTCCTGCCAAAGTTCCCCCTCCCGCTCTAACTGTGACACTCTTTTGACCAGCTTCCGGTAAGCCAATGATTCGTATCCCTTTTCCTCCAATGATAGAGACTTTGCTGGAAAAGGGATATGCCTACCTTTCCGGCGGCAATAAAATGATAAGCTTACACAATCCCCACCGTAACTTGTACCAGAATGCTCTCCCACATCATAGGTTATCCTTGGAGAGTCCGTAAACTAAACCGCCTTAACTGTCCTTTTATCTCTATCGCTTTTATTAATTGCTTTTCTCTCTTCCGTCTCTGTTCCCGGTGTAAAACTACGCTTCCCCATGCCAAACCCTCTCTCCGGAGTAAACCACCATCGCCTTTCCCACGCACTTAATCTGTCTCTGCCCCGGGTCGTCCACATAATCGTACACCTCGAACTCATCAGGATTCTCCATGATGGCAGTGGTACAGGCCAGCATATCCTGAAAATAAGTGCGGTCAATCCCCTGTATGCCGTGTCCCGGATAAACTGCCTCCACCTCATCCAGACGGGGAGCAAACCTTTCCAGCCCATCCCTGAAAGCGCTGACCGTCATATACTCCGGATAGAAAGGATTGGGAAACCGGTCAATAATCAGTGTGGGCGTAGCCAGAACCGCATCCCCGCTGAAAAGCAGGCGGGTTCTGTGATCCAGAAACATACAGCCCCCGGCGGTGTGCCCCGGCATATGTACTATTTCTATTCTGTCCCCGTCCCCCAAATCCAGGAACTCCCCATCCTTAAGCCCTCTCACCTGATAAGAGGCTCCGGACACAATATCTTCCTCCCGGTAAAAATCTCCCGGAGGAAGGAGCCTTCCCTCCGTTTTTTCCATCTGCGCCTTCAGATACGGCACATCATACTCGTGACAGTATACTTCCTCAAACTGTCCGTTTCCTGCGCTGTGATCTCCGTGAAAATGCGTATTTGCCACCAGCAGCGGCTTATCGGTCAGCTTCTGTACAAGCCCCTTAAGATTCCCGATTCCATACCCTGTATCAATCAAAAGGGCTTTTTCTTCCCCCTCAACCAGGTGCATCCAGGCAGTACAGCATCCCTGGTCTACATTAAAGCACAAGTGCCATATCCCCGCATGCTCCTTGTCCGGGTAAACCAGCACGTAGGGATCCTCCGGGTACTCCTGATGCTCCCTCTCCAGCAATCCTTTCAGCCACAAATCCGTATCCGCCATATTCTTTTTCCATGCTGACATAATTTTCCTCTTTTCCCCCAGCTTCTAAGCCTTGGCTTTCTTAAAACTATCCTACCATAAGCCATGATTTTTTACCAGATGTTCACGTTCCCCCATCCATCTGTTTTCCCTCCGCCAAAAGCCACAGAGCCGCCTCCGCCCCGGCCTTATCCTCACGATTCCCGTATTCCAGGAAACCTCCCTGCTCCCCGGCAAACTTTTTCGCGATGGAAAGCCCCAGACCGGAATGCTTCCTGTCATGACGGCTTGCATCTCCGCTGTAAAATTCCTGATCGGCATACTGCAGATCCCTGGGGGAAAAACCCGGACCATAATCCCTGACCGCCGCCCTGAAATAGCTCTGTCCTTCCCGGCGCCTTACTTGTGCCGAAATCTCAATCCCTCTCTGCGGGTCGGTATGCTCTGCCCCATTACTCACAAGATTACTCCACGCACGCAGGATGTCGGGCAGATTGCATCGAACCGCTCCTTCTTTATACGCCTCTCTTTCACTGTCTTCCTCATCATCTTCCTCACCACATCTCTCTCCCTCTGACATCCCGTTCCCAAAAACAGCAGGAACCCTCTGCGCCCCGGCGATCTGCCTTGCCATTTTCTCCAATTCCTCTCCCAGGCTTTCGCAGGAAATTTCCGTCTGCACTGCCGCCCTCTCTTTTCCCTGCCCCGGGCCGCCCATAACCTCCTTCATAGCCTCCAAATATCCCTGGATTTCCTCCCCGCTGTCAAGGATATACCGGACACACTCCTGATCCTCCTGCGAGAGCCCGCTCTCCTTCAAGAGTTCTGCATTGCCTCTGATGATGGTAAGGGGCGTCTTGATGTCGTGAGCCAGAGCCGATAATTGTTCATGCTTTTGCTTTTCCATATCCCACTGTGCTCTCAGCGATTCCTGCAGGGCGTCCTTCATCCTGCCAAGAGAGGACATAATCCCCTCGATTTCCCTGACATCGGAAGTTCCTGTCTCAAATTCCAGATCATTTGCAGCTATCCTTTCCGTAATCCCCTGCAATGCCTGCAGCTCTTCCCCCACTTTTTTGGCAAAGCTTCTGGAAAGTAAAACCGCATTTAAAACAAACAACACCAAATCCGCTATGGGCATCAGAATTTCCGGAGACGGAAAAAGCTTGTTGAACATATCGCCGGCATATCTCATGACCAGATAATATTTCACAATACAGATATTTCCGTCCTCCAAAGGCAGGAAGCGATAAAAGCCCTTATATTCCGCATAAATATGATTTTTCTCATAGTGATCCCATGCCTTCTTTTGCTCCTGCCGGGGAAAATTCCCTTCCAGCCATTCCCCTCCGGGGCCGTAGACACCGTAGGTACACCCCTGAGGAATCCACGTTTCCAGCAAGTCCCCCGCTCTGTAAATCTCCCCGGCGTTCTCCGATAGCTGCACCTCCGCATAATTTGCAGGCAAAAGCAGCCCCGCCCCCGCCGCCCACAGCATCAGCCCAAAGACCCCCGCCGCCAGAAGAATGGTATTGACACAAAACAGCGTCACATATTTCAGGAACAGTCCAAAGAGCGTTTTTTCTTTCCTTTTTATTTCCATCTGTACCCAATCCCCCAAACTGTTTCAATGGGATTTATCCCAAATTTCTGGAACTTTGCCCGGATATTCTTTACATGCTCCGTAATGGCTGACTCATTGCTCTCCCCATCAAATCCGAAGACATGCTCCAGGATCCTTTCCTTTGAAAAAACCTGGCCGCGGTTTAAAGCCAGATATTCGCAAATCGCATATTCGCTTTTTGTAAGCGTGATTTCCTGATCCCGGAAATACAGCCGCCTCTCCTGCAAAGAAAACTCCGCCTCCCCCAGAGAGACCCTGTGCCTCTTTTCTCTCTGCTCCCTGCGCAGGTGCGCCGCAACCCTTGCGCGCAGCTCCCCGATGCCGAAAGGCTTACAGATGTAATCGTCCCCGCCCATGCCGAGCCCCTCCATCAATGCGTTTTCTTCTGTCTTTGCAGTAACGAACAGGATCGGGCAGTCCACCTTATCCCTGATTTTTCTGCACAGGTCAAAGCCGTCCATCCCGGGCATCATCACATCCAAAAGAATCAACTGATACCTTGCCAGCTTTTCATAATCTATTTTCAGGGGATCGTCCTGGAGGGTAAGCACATAGCCTTCCCTCTCCAGGGCCCTGCGGATCAGCTCCAGAATCCCTCTATCATCATCAATTGCCAAAATCTCAATCATTGCACTTCCTTCCCTCATAAAACCGAAACCATATCCCGATTATACCACAAAGCAGAACCAGCACGGCCAAAAACACCGGAAATACGTTTTTTATGTCTCCTGAAAAAAGGAGCAATTGCTCCAGCAATTCCCCCGGCACTTGTTCCCCCGCCCTCCCGGCGCCGCCAGCCAAAAACAGGGTGGCCCCTCTGGCGCTCCATGTGCAGGGGAAAAAGAGCCATCTTCCGTCCCCCAATCCGGTGAGGAACAGGGCGGAGAGCAGAAACTGGGCCACAGAGACGCATAGGGAAACCTGCTTTGCAAACATGAGATTCAGAAACAAATGCTCCAAATATAAAGGGATGCTTCCCATCCACAAAACCCCTCCAAGGGATAGGCAAACACCAGGGGAAATCCCCTCTCTTCCGGGCAAAAGCCCATAACCTGCCCCAAAGAAAAACACTGCTCCCAGCACCGCCAGGCCTCCCAGCCCCAGAAGGGTCAAAAGTTTTGCCAGAAAGGAATTTCTCCTTCGGACAGCCCCTCCCAAAAAGGTCTGGAAATGATTCTTCTCCTCCAGTTCCACATTTCCTGCGCACACAATACTGACGGCAAAGGGAAGGGCTATGCCGATCACCTGGGCGTATCCGGAAATCTGCGCTTCCCTGCTCCATCCCGACACGCGGTAATAGAGCAGGAATAATGCGCTTCCCAGCACCGGAAGTGCCAGGTGCAGGGGATAGAGAAAGGTATGCCGCATTTTCACAAGCTCCGCCCTGATACATCCGAACAATTCTCTCATTTCCCGCTCACCTGCCTTTCAAAGTAATTCCTGCTCCCCCACCAGAAAAGAAGAAACCACAAAAGCGCCGCTGTCACTCCGGCCAAAAGATTTTCACTTTCCATAATCTCCGGAAAATAAGTCATCTGCCCCTCCACTGCCAGAAGCCCGTTGGGAAGAATCCCCAGCACAGGACACATCAGCCGTGAGGTAATGGCTCCCGGAAAAAGCACAAACCAGGGCTTCAGAGACATGGTAACGCCAATCACAGTATAGCTTCCCATATGCACAAGAAGCATCAGAAACATCCCCATTTTCTGAGACAGGAACAGACAGAAGGGAATCTGCCACAGGGTGGTCAGCCACATGAGGATTCCTGCCGCTAACTGCATGGTTACAGACGGACGCAGGATAAAAGTGATGTGAAGCGCCCGCTCCATCACCGTTCCCACAATCAGGGTAAGAATTATGCAGCAGCACACGGCTGCCGCGGACAGCAGGGCTGCCACCAGTATTTTTGCATCCCATATCCTTTTCATGCTGCATGGCAGAGACCAGATTGTAGCGTTTTTCTTCCCCTTATCCTTTCCCCCAATGATTCCGCACAGAATCCCGATCAAACCGGGGTACAACCCCATGTACCACCAGTTGTAGCTGTCCACCGCAAAAAATGCATGGGTCAGCCATGCCGCCAAAAAAACGCTGACCAGAGGCATCAGTACCGCCAGTCCTTTCAGGAAGGTATGACGGTATTTCAAATTCTCCGCAAGAATATATTTTTTCATCTGCCCTCCCCTCCTTTCGCCGCTATTTCCAGAAAAAGCTCTTCCAGATTTTCGCCTTCCTCCACCCTGCCCGAGTATTTTAGCTCTCCCTTTGCAATAATTCCGATGTAATCCGCTGTCTGCTGAATCTCGCTCAAAATATGGCTGGAAATAATGACAGTTATCCCTTTCTCCGGAAAGCTTCTGATCAGGCGGCGCAGCTTTTGGATCCCCAGAGGGTCCAGCCCGTTGATGGGCTCATCCAGCACCAGCAGCCTGGGGTTTCCCAGCAGGGCCAAGGCAATCCCCAGACGCTGCTTCATCCCAAGGGAAAACGCCCCAGCCCTTTTCTTTCCCGTATCCGCAATCTCCGCCTCTTCCAGCGCCTCCCTGATCCGCTCATCCGAAGCTCCTGCCAGCAGGGCCTTTACCTTCATGTTTTCCCACGCAGTCAGGTTTTCATAGATCGGCGGATTTTCAATCAGAGCGCCAATCTGTGTCAAATCCCTGCGCGACCATTTATGCCCCTGAAAGCGGATTTCCCCGCCGGAGGGCCTAAGCAGCCCTGTCATGGTCTTTAAAAGCGTGGATTTTCCGGCGCCGTTTGCCCCCAGAAGTCCGTATACACAGTTTTCCGGAACAGACATGGTGACGTTTTTCAGCGCCAAACGCCCGTGAAATTCTTTTGACAGATTTTGGGTTTCAATCATATTGTTCATAGAGACTCCTCCCTTTTTTTATGCCGCAGGGAGGGCCCAATCGCCTGATGGACGGATTCCCCGCGGCCTGAGCGCACATCAGCGCGCTTCTCTGAATCTTGTAAGGGTAGGATAAGGGATAATTCTAAGGAATTTGTAAGGATGTGTATTTAAGAGATCATATTCATTTTGGTACTTTACAAATCCATCCCTGCAGGTACGGACAAATCTGCTCTTCCTATGAGAACCTTTTTCCCGCAAAAAGCAAAGCCATACTTCCGTATGCGCTCCCTGGGAATCCCCTTTGCGATAAGGGCTGTCTCATACTTCTTCGTCTCGATCTGGCGAAGCGCATCCTTAACCGTATCGGAAAGCTCCTTTTCCTCCATCATTGTAGCCATGAGCCGCTCCGCCAAACCATTTCCGGATCATTTTCCGGAACATGGCCTTTACCTCGAAATTCGTCAGCTCCAATTCATAGTCCTGCTCCCATTCCCCCGATTCCGAAGCACAGCTTCCGCTTTTTTTTACCTTCAGATAACCGCTGGCAAGGAGCAGGCTCCAAAGCGCCTGTTCATCATCCCCCAGCATACTGTATACAACCTGCTCGTCTATTTCCGCGGCAATGCTTCCGCCCTGCAGCAGGGTTTCGAAGCTTTCCTTCACATCCCTGCTGCCCTCCCGTATCAGCTTCCCTACAAGGCTGTTGGAACTGGTGTTGGCCCAATAGGCGCCTGCTTTCTTTTCGCTGAGAAAGCTGATCACAGACCATGGATTATAAATATCCCCTCTGTCACCAAAAGTAAACCCGTCGTACCAGTCTTTTACTTTTTGCTTTTGTCCGGAAAGCCCAAATTCATCCAAAGCGGCGAAAACTTCCTCCTCTGTGAAGCCAAAGCAGTCCGAATATTTCTCAGACGTTGTCGTCACCACCTTTAGATTGTTCAAATCAGAAAAAATCGATTCCTTGTTAATCCTTGTTATCCCTGTCATAACCGCTCTTTCCAGGTAAGAGTTTGTCTTAAATGTGCTGTTAAACAGGCCTCTGGTATAGCCGATCTTCTTTCTGGCCTCCTTATAAGAAGCTTCCTTTACATTCGCAAAGCTTAAAAAGATGACCGGATAGGTTCCCTGGAGTTCCCGGTATTGCTCGCTCCGCCAAATGGAAAGCCCTTCAAAAAGATCGCCCCGCCCGGCATATTGGAGCGAAAAGAAATTCTCCAGCATACTCATGTTAAGGGTCTTCCCAAATCTTCTGGGACGGGTAATCAGGGTTACCTTGTCATTGGATTCCCACCACTCCCGGATAAAAATTGTTGGATTCCCTTACAACTGCAAAATCGTCATGGCCGATTCCGAGCTTTCTTGCCATATCCGTCTTCTCCTTTCATTTCCGGTAAAACTGTACAGCACCCCCCCCCATGCCGCTTTCACGGCACCATCATGAATGAAAGGGGAGGCACTGTAAATCTCCAGTCTCTGCATCCCTATAACCATATCTCTTCTTATTATTATATGTTATAGACAGAAAAAATCAAAGCAAATCCTCCAGGCTTCTTAAAATACTGCCGTTTTTCAGTTCCTTCAATGCTCCTTCCGCCCACGACGGGAAAAGCTCCTGTTCGCAGGCAGCGTGCAGCGTCACAAGAGGCGCTATAAAAGCGTCTGCCTTTTTCTGCTCCATGGGAATGTCCTCTCCGTACTCACGCATAAATATTTCTGCTGCCTTTTGAGAAAGGGAACAGGTCACGTTGCGAACATCTCCATACGCAATACCCTTACCCAGCAGATTGTAATCAAACATAAATGCGCTCTTTCCGTTTTTCGCAACAATCAGGTTCGTCCAGTAAAAATCGTTGTAGGTCAATGTGCGGGGCAGCGCGTTAATCCTGCTTCGGATCCTATGATAATTTTCCGCAATAACTTTCCAGAGCGCGTCATCTGCCGAGCCGGTTTCCCGGGCAACCCGTCTCATATTCTCCGGTGTGATTGCATCGGATTCGTCATACATACCTCGTTCTCCGCCAAGAGGACTCTCTTTGCCTGAAAGATATTCTCTTCCTTTGATATGGAGCGTTCTGTACCATTTTGCTATGGCTCCTGCCACCTGCGGATCTCTTAAATCACGCTCCCTTCCCAGCCTGTATTCTTCCTCTGCCTCCACATCCGGCAGAAGAATCGCATTTTCGGTATGCCCCAAGAGCGGCAGAGTGGGAATTCCAAGCAGGGA
This sequence comes from uncultured Lachnospiraceae bacterium, assembly GCA_910579425.1. Classification (GTDB taxonomy): domain Bacteria; phylum Bacillota; class Clostridia; order Lachnospirales; family Lachnospiraceae; genus Suilimivivens. Next base: position 9,374 of record CAJTVL010000115.1, read on the forward strand.
TAAAATCCGATAATTTTCTATTTCCCGGGTATCCTCCTGTTTCTCAAAAACCTTTAACACCAAACGCCTTCCCTGTGCCGTTACCCGGTATAGAGAAACTCCGGATTTTGAGCGAATCAAAGTGATTTCCGGATTGCGTATTTCAAGTCCTTCCATCCGTGAAATACAGGAATATGGCTCATTCATCGTCAAACACCTCCAAATCCATTATATTCCGGCTTCTTCTGACCAAGGCATTTTGCCCGGAAAGCTTCTCATTCTTTTGCTTCCCTGCCTTTTTATTCCTCTGTTGTCTCTTTTGCATAAAATCCCTCTTATCATCCGTATATTTCGCCTCTTTTTTCAGCCTGCTGTAGCTGTCCCAGCGCTCTTTTGAAAGCAGGCCCTGCTCAATGGCCTCCCTGACCGCGCAGCCCGGTTCACTCTGATGTCTGCAATTGCCAAACCGGCATCGGCCCAAATACTGCTCCACGTCGGCAAATGCTTCTCCAAAGCCCTCGGAAACATCCCACATCCCCAACTCGCGCATACCGGGCGTATCTATGATCATCGCCCCGTTTCCCAACATAAGAAGCTGCCTGTGTGTGGTGGTGTGCCGTCCCCGTCCATCCTCACTGCGGATTTCCTGCACAGCCATAACCTCTTCCCCTGCCAGCGCATTGACAAGGCTTGATTTGCCTACCCCTGACGAGCCCAAAAAAACAACAGTTTTTCCAGGCGTCATATAGCCTGCCAGGGCATCAAGCCCTGCCCCTGTTTTGGAGCTGACTGCAAGTACGGACACATCGGACGCAATCCCTTTTGCAATTCGGATATAGGAATCACATTCACTCGTAAGATCAGCCTTTGTCAATACCACCACCGGAACTGCCCCTGACTGCCAGGCCAGCGTCAGATACCGTTCCAGGCGTTTCTCATTAAAATTCTGATTCAGAGACTGCATGATAAACACATACCTGAATCAGTGAAACTCAATTGCTTTGAACGCTGACAACTGCATATTTAATC
>CAJTVL010000116.1 GCA_910579425.1 uncultured Lachnospiraceae bacterium
GATTAAATATGCAGTTGTCAGCGTTCAAAGCAATTGAGTTTCACTGATTCAGGTCATATTCAAACCGATCCGAATAATTCACATTCAGATCCAATGGGAACGGGCATAGTACCTCGCTGGTTTGATGCTTTTTGCGGTATATCTGAAGCCTTACTCCATTCTTCCCCAGACCGCCGCAAAGCCTCCATGGAATACCAAAGTAAGCCAGCCATCTTCCCTCTTCCTCCTTAACAAGTGAGGTATATTCTTCCTTTTCCAACACTGTAATGCGCGCTTGATTCTCTATTCTGTCCGGACCACCCTTATAAGTATCTTCTCCACCAATATATGTCATCCCTTTCTGTACTTCAGCATGACATTCTCCTCTCCTGTCCACTGTAAAAACAGCAAAATCATACGTTCCAAAGCTGCCTGTACTGACCGCAACTTCAACCTGATCCTTACGCATCAGCGGTCTGCTGTCATTTTTATCACTTCTTTCCATCATGCCAGGCTCCGAACAGATAAAAAGAATATATAGATTTTTTTCATCCCATAAAAACTTTGTTCTGGTTGGAGTGACCTGCACGTTATTGCCGCCTGCTCTGAAAAATTCATTGATCTCAACGGCATCCCTCCATTCTTCATCCCGGATTTCCCTGTCTGGCTCCTTATTTACAGCCTTTCCAAGATTCATGGAAGAGACTCCGAATTTCAATTGTCCCATACTTTTCCTCCTTGTGTTGATGCATATTCTGTCTTACTTTCAAGTATGAGGAATTCTTCAGTTATTGTATATGATAACATTTCTTGATTTGTATTCCATTTTCAAAAAGCCGCCCTCTCAATCCAACGACAACCCCTCAAAAAAATCCTCCTCTATCCCCTCCTGAGACTGCCAGCGCATAAGGAAGGCTTTCATCTCCGGAAAATTCTCCCCCATCTCCAGCAAAATCCCGTCATAATTCTCTATATTAAGGCAGCCCGCCTGACTAAAAGCCTGGTAATAGCTCCGCTCATCTCCATGCTCTTTAAATACCACCTCCCAGGCAGCTTCTGAGGCACAGCCTTTGGTGTGAGCCGCAAGATAAGTCTCCAGTTCCTGCCGGAAGCTTTCCGCAAGCCCCATGTCATTGATCAGGCGCAGATAACACAGCCTTGCCTTCTCCCGTCTTCGCTCCGCAAGATAAAACTCCACATTGGCCACAATGTCCTCTTCCCCGCAGTAGACCATTTTCACGAAACCGTCCTCGTCAGGGGCCGCAAGGAATTCCCGGAGCTTATCGTCAAAGCGAAACAGCCACTCCTGCTGCCCTGCCTCCCCCGGGGTAAAGAGATAATCTGCCTCCAGCTTTCCGGGAACAGCGCCTAAAAGCCGTCCGATCTGCTCATTACATTGACCATTCAGGTCCAAAGGACAGATATTTTCCAGCTTATGACAGTCCTTAAAAACCCCTTTCCCCATGGAAAGGTTCCGCCCGGGGAGAGAAATAACTGCGAGCTCACTGCAATAGGCAAAGGCCCAGTCCCCAATCTCCACAAGCCCTTCCGGAAGTCGTATTTCCCTCAAATTTTTGCAGCTCAGAAAGGCTTTTTTGTCGATCACAGTCACCGGAAGTGTGTCAATTTTTGGGGGGATTATGACTCTGCTCAAAATCACTTTGCAAGATTTGATGCAAATACCGTCCTTTCTGACCTCATAGGTCAACCTTCCTCCCTGTATTTCCGTTTCCTTTTCCAGTCCCATTTCAGCTCATCTCCTCCAGATTCAGGGAGGCAACCTCCTCCCACAGACCGCTGCTGCGTTCGGAAAGCATTAGTTCCTGACTATGTCTGTGATAGGCTTCGCACCCAAACTGACCGATAAACCGGGCGCAATCGCTCCTCACCGTCAGCTCTGTCACCAGAATCAGCATTTCATTTCCCTCCACAAAGGCATTCTCCACAAAGACAAACAGATTTTCCAGTCTCTTCTTTGTATTCTCCACTCTCTTTCGAAGCTGTGCTGTCTGACTGTCAAAAGCCGCCTTTAACGCCGAGAATTCTTCTGCAGGCAAAGAATGCCCCTTCTCGCCGGCCTCCCTTTCCCTCAGAAGAATCTGCTTTTTCTCTTCCTCCAGGAAACGAAGAATACGCCTGCCCTTACGCTGCTCCCGCTCCGAAAGGCTGCCTGCAAGTCTTGCCGCTTCCATCTGCTTTTTTCTTGCCTGCATCTGACGCTCCAGCATATCCGGCACAGAAAGCTGTACGGACTTTTTCAGTGCTCCGCGGATCCCTTTCAGATTTTTGAGCAGTTCCATCAAATAATCGCTGATCTCCATATCCTCGCCCACCTCGCTGGCCGCCTTGTCGATCAGCATGCCAAGAAGAGACAGGCGCTCGTCAAAGGGCGCTATTCTCGCCCTCTCAACCGTATGGGCCAGAACGCTCCCGTCCAAAATCTCCTCAGTCTGGTATTCCTTCTTATATTTATTATAAAGGTCATAGTAGGCCGTAAACTCCTTCACCACACGCTCATTGCGGATATACTGTCCTACCAGGGTTTCATCGGCCCTGATCCCCTCTTCTTCATAAAGATGCAAGATCTCCGACAAATCTTCCCAGCCTCTGGCCGTCACATAACTCCTGCCGTTTACGGTAGTTTCTATTCTGTAAAAATCATCCTTTTTCAACTCCAGGAAATTCAGGATTGCCCCGTGAAGCCTCTTTTGTCTGGCATATTCCTTCCATGCCTTATAATCCGCTTCCACCTCCAATACCTTGAGCCTGTCCATGGTAACCACGTCAAACTCCCGCACAGATTTGTTATACTCCGGCGGGTTTCCCGCCGTCACAATCACCCACCCTTCGGGCACACTGTGACGGCCAAATACCTTGTACTGCAAAAACTGAAGCATGGAAGGGGAAAGGGTTTCTGACACACAGTTGATCTCATCCAGAAACAGAATTCCCTCCCGGATACCGCTCTTTTCCATCACCTCGTAAATGGAAGCAATGATCTCGCTCATGGTATATTCGGACACATCATAGGTCATGCCCTGATATTCCCTGTGGGAAATAAAGGGAAGCCCCAGGGCCGACTGTCTGGTATGATGGGTCATGGAATAAGAAACCAGCGCAATCCCCAGCTCCTGAGCCACCTGCTCCATAATCGCCGTCTTACCGATTCCCGGCGCCCCCAGCAAAAAAATAGGCCTCTGGCGGATCACCGGAATCCGGTACTCTCCGAACTCATCCTTCTTTAAGTACAGCCTGACTGTATTTTCTATGTCATCCTTTGCCTGTTTTATGTTCATAGCTCCTCTTTCCTTTCCATTAAAACCTTTACTGCCCAGGGCGGCACCTGGGGTCCCTCATCTCCATTGTCAGGGAATACAAACATTACCTGATAGGGCGGCATGGCCTTGGGATAAACGCCATAACCGTCCGTAAAATAGAGCATCCCCTTTAAATTCTCAAACTCCCCTTCCCGGATCAGTTCTTCCACATAAGTAAATACCGGTCGAAAATCTGTGGAACCGAAACCCGTCAGCCTCTCATGGCTCAAAAAGAAATCCAGCTCATCCCTGCAGGTGATCTTCGTATCTCTTCTCACCTCATGATCGCACTGTATAATATGCACATTCATCTTCCGGAAAAAGGTTTCCTCTCCGCTTAAAATACCATAAGTCTCCTGCAGAAAAGAACGCACTACTTCTCCCCGGCAGGAAGCCGAAGTGTCGATTGCAATCACAAATTCCCGTACTTTCCTGCTGTCCTTATACTCCAAAGGCTCCACTAAGGGCATATTTCCGTACTGAGAAAGGCCGTAGGTATAATAAATATAGTCAAACTCCTCGTCATTGACCTGTATATCCTCATTCATCACCATGAATTTACGAAGCAATTCCTCATAGGAGTGCCTGTCCCTTACCGCCTCCAGCAGACTCTTTTCCAGGCTCTCAGACCTGGTTTTCCCTCTGGAAAAGGACTTCAGATCCGCCTGCACCCGTTCGCTTAATTTCTTCCACTGCTCTGCCGAAACGGAAAGCTCCTCTGTGGGCATCCAGCCTCTGTGGGAGTCCATGAAAAAAAGACGGCCAAGCTCTGCCCGCTCCCCCGCGCTCACCTGGAAATTCCGAAGATAACCGTAAATTTTCTCCGCGGTAAGACTATGTATTTCTTCCTTAATATAAGCGAGCTTTTTTTGAGCCTCCTCATCCCGTTTCAGAGCTGTCCCCGGAAGCTTAAGCTCCAGAATCGCCGCCTCCGCCGCCATGTCCGCCGCAAGACTCCAGGCATCCTGTTCCAATTTATCAAAGCGAAAGCTGTGGTAAAAGATCAGATGAAATAAAATATGCAGATACATCCGCAGAGCAAAAGCCGGTTCCTCTTTATACCTTTTCAAAAGAAAAACCGGATCATAATATATTTTGGCACCCTCTGCGGCAAAGCTTTCAATTCCCCTGCGGGGCGTCAGTTCAAGGGCTGACAATGCCGTATCCAGAAAGCGCATATTGACTAAAATACCGTCCCTGGCAAGATTCATTGCCTTTGCCGCCAGGGCTTTTGCCTTATCATACGGCTCACTCATACCTTTTAATACCCTCTCTGTCCCTCTAAGGATTCATCATGATCAATCCATTCCTGAACCATAATCATCCGATATTCATCCCTGCTGTCCCTGATATAGACCCGTTCAATCCCGGCATTGATCATCACCCTTTTACACATGGAACAGTTGTTTGAATTGGGAATATACTCTCCGGTCTGCGCATCCACCCCCGCCATATACATGGCGCTCCCGATCATCTTGTCTCTGGAGGCGCTGATAATCGCGTTCATCTCCGCATGTACGCTGCGGCACAGCTCGTAACGCTCTCCCCTTGGAATGTTAAGCTCCTGCCGGATACACTTTCCGGTATCCGTGCAGTTTATTCTTCCTCTGGGAGCTCCCACATAACCGGTGGAGATCACTTCATCATTTTTTACGATTACCGCCCCGTACCACCGTCTGAAGCAGGTGCTGCGCTTCGCCACTGTCTCCGCCAAATCCAGATAATAATTGATTTTATCCCGACGCTCTGTCATTTTATCCTCCCCTGCTATAGCAGCACTGCATAAACCATCGCCAGCGAAACCACGATCTGTATGATCGCAAACCGCACCACCGTCTGGGTATTGGACCATCCCATATTTTTCCGCACATGATCATGCAGCGGCGTCCTCACATGGTTTAAAATATGGATTTTGCAGGTCTTTATCAGCCCGACCTTAAGCAGTCCCAGCCCGCCGTCCAAAATAAACACCATTGCCACCGGAAGATACATAAAGGGGCTTCCGCTTTTCAAAGCGGTGATACTGATAAAAATCCCCATGGCGCGGCTGCCCGCATCCCCCATCATAAGACGGCTTGGGGTTGCATTATACCACAAATACCCCAGAATACAGATAATAAAAATCAAAATCAGGAAAGTAAAATCATCCTTGCCTGTAATATTATCAATCACATAAAAAGTGGCAAGCGTTATGATCGCCAGGGTTCCCGAGAGCCCGTCCACTCCGTCGGAGCAGTTGGTGACATTGATGGCCCCCCACACCAGGGCCACTGTCAAAATTCCGAACAGAAGCGGCGGAATCGTCAAATCCACCTCAAACACCGCCAGCCTGATGGTATTGGAGTTGAAATTCAGATAAGTAACCGCCACAATGGCCGCCACCACCAAATCCAGCAGGCCCTTTTTCAGCCCGCCCCAGGGCCTTTCCGCCGCATCGTCCATGAAGCCTGTCAGCATCTCCGCCACAATCAAAATCAGATAGATCACCGTTTCCAGACTGACCTGCGCGAAGAGAAGCGCAGCAACGGTAAAGACCAGGATAAAAATAATTCCCGCCCCCCTGGGCTTGCCGGCCGAGAGCTTTCCCTCCACCGCAAACTCTCTTCCTCCGTCCCGGGGCAGCAGATTGCTTAGCTTCGCCGTCAGAATACAAGTACCTGCAAAGGCCAGGAGCAGTCCTATAGCTGCCACTGACGGCTGATTTTGCTTTATAAAAAAGTGGATCACTTTTGTTTCCTCCTTCGGTCTGACCCTTTACGCACCGGCGCGCCTCCTGCTTCCTCAATCCCAAGCGCTTCTTTGGCAAGACGATCCGCCATATCATTATATTTATCATTGGAATGCCCGGTTACTTTTACAAACCGGATCTTTACCTGAGCGCTCGCTTTGTCGAAAAAAGCCTTGTAGGCCCTGGTGCCCTCCTTGTTGGTCTTCCACTCTCCCAGACACCACTTGGCGATTCCCTCATAATCATGGTAGATTTCAATGGCGGCAATCCCCCTGTCAAGAGCATACTGCATGGCCGCCTCGGCACCCTTGATCTCCCCCGCCACATTCCGCATCAGAGAAAGTTCCTCATCCTGAAAGCGGCGGCGATAAGTCTCTTCCCCGTCCTCTTTCAGCACCACCATCCCGTAAGCAAACTCCCTGGTGGCATGGTTATAGCTTCCGTCAACATATATTTTAACACAGTCCCTGTCCTTTAAACCATCTTTTCTGGAAAAATTATCCTCCAGATAGGCGGCGGCCTCCTCCCGGGTCTTAAAACTCTTATATGCGGCTCCCGAGTATCCATGCACACTTGCCCTGCATTCCTCCCATGTAGTAAAAATTCCGGTCTCGGCCCCTGTCTTCACCGCATAATATTTCTCTGCCATCCAAAACCTCCATGCCGCCGTTTTCCGGCGGCTTTCCACCATAAATTATTACCCTCTGCACTGTCATAAAAGAGAATTTTTCCGCGATAAATGACCCTTTACAGAGCAGGACCCATAAGGCTATACTATACTTGTAAAAGGGGTAAACGGTGATCGCCTTTCGGGGCATCGCCGTTTTCGTTTCCTCTGAGAGCCGTAAGAACAGCCCGCTCAGAAAATTTTACCATGTACCCGTCCTGAAATCAATCAGTTTCTGTCATATGCCCTGTTCACATGCCCTATCTCCAAAAATTGAAATTTGAAACAGATATGATCAATCGATGATAAGAAAGTATTAATATGCCAAACCATAGGCTTCTTCCAACTGCTCCGCCTTCTTCTCCATAAATGTAAGCATCGCGTTGGTATTATCCGCACAGCCGTTCACAACAAACTGCAAGATCTCTTTTTCTCCCCAGCCATTAATCCCTTTAAATCTTCTGGCAAGACTCTCCAGCCTTTCCTGCTGGTCATCCTCCAATATAATTGTCACTTCATAAAACTTCATACAATACTCCTTTTTTATATGGCAAATCTCAATAATAACAATATCACATTGTGGAATTGTTCACAATATTGATTTCCGATTTTTCAGTCCATAATAATAGCACAAGACAACAGTTTGGCCTGCCATATTGTGTAATGTAAGAAAGAGGTGATTGTAATTATCGATTACAGCCCCTTATGGGAAACCATGAAAGAAAAGAACATCAGCCAATATAAGCTGCTGCAAAAAGGAATTGACAACAAAACCTTAGATACTCTCAAAAAGAAAAACAATGTAACCCTGCTGACCGTAGAAAAACTCTGCAATATATTAGACTGTACGCCCAACGATATAGTGCGGTTCCAGAAAGACGATTTTAGCTAGATCAAGCAGCAATACTTTACTCTTATTGAAGCCCTTCCGGCAAAAGCATGAGGGTTTTATTGTTATACGCAAATTTTGTAATTCCATTGTAGCAAAAATGCCGTCGGATGGCTATTGGACGGATAGTCCAAAACACCGGGATTTATCATGGTTTGTCCTTATTTATATTATTCGAATTTGAGGTAAAAATCGGGGTATAATTGGGGTAATGAAATTAGCAGTCATAATGACGCTTCATCTGCTATAACACTATCTTTAAATTGTCCATTTCCTTTTGTCTGGTATTCGGTAAAACATGGCTGTATAAATCCATAGTCATTGCCAGACTGCTATGCCGTAAGATGGTTTTTAATGTCTGGGGGCTCCCTCCTTGCTCTATATACCGTGTCGCAAAAGTATCCCTTAAGGCGTGTGCTGTGAAATGCTCTATTGTTATTCCGTTTTTCTCCAATCCGGACAATGCTCTGCTGATTGCGCGGTTGACGGCATCGTTATCTATTATTTTACCGCCTACTGATACAAATAACGGCTCATATAGTATCTTCTTCCCTGATTTACCCGGATGTATCAGTGTTGGGGATAATCTGGAAGAAGCTGCACGCATGGCAGCAGAAGCCGCAAGTCTCCATGTTTACAGTATGGAATGTGACAATGAGGAACTCCCCACTCCATCCGTGAACCTCTCCAAAAAAGATACAGAAGGAAATGTTGTAATGCCCGTTACAATCCACCCTGATTTATTCCGCATGAAGAAAGATAATGAGCGCATCAAGACAAATATCACTCTCCCGGCATGGCTGAAAAGAATTGCAGAAGAACAAAAGGTAAACTATTCCCGGCTTTTGGAAACTGCCTTGACTGATTATCTGCAAATACCCATGTCCGGCAGGCAATAAGCCCTTGCCCTGCTGCCCCACGCCATATATCAGATACCGGGCAGCAGGCGCACATTTCCAAACCTGATAAGAACACCGCCCCGACACTCGCCAAAAGTACAAAGGGCGGTTTTCTCTGTCTATCCATGTTTTTAAAGCCTATTTTCGCCTTTTATCCCCCTACCCTTATATTTCCTCACACCATTTCAAGCCCGATTTACCCCATTACAGCCCTACTGCAAGGCATTTCAAGCCTTTATCTGCATCTCTCCATTTTCAGCCGTATTTCATCCATGCCGCTTTTCTGTTGGCAGGAATAATTCAGCTTTGCACACTTCCGGCACGCATAATGTTTATAGTAATCATACAGATGCCGCATACGCCGCCCATGAAGCGTTTTGTCAAGTGCTTTTTTGAATTATTGACGGAAATGACGGAAAACTTTTCGGCGCGGTAAGAAATTGGGTAGGAAAAGGGGCGCAAAACGCGCCTGTGGACGGTTAGAAGCCGTTTTCGTGGGTAGGTAGTATAAAACCCTTACCCTGTGGATTTTCGCGTCTGCAACGCCTTAAAAATCAAGCCTTTTCAAGCCCTATTGCGTAACACTCCATTCTGTTCTTTGGGAGAGGTCGGGGGCGCGGGGGCAGAGCCACCGCAAAACCTACTGATAGCCGCTGAAGTAGTGCAGACGGTTTTGCCGTTAGAATGAAGCGGACGAAAGCGGGGCAGGATTGTAAAATCCTGTTCCCCGTTTTCGGCGGCGAAATGGCAACGGCAAAAATCCAGACGGTCAAGGGTTTAAGAGTGGAGATTTTTTCGCGCTCTTTGCGAAAAAATACTACTCGTCCCTTGACCGTCTGGATAGTCGGAACGGACATAGAACGGGAGATTGCTTTTCGTAATTGGGTATGGTATAATTTTCCCCAGTATAAACCGATAAATCGAAATTTATGGAGGAAACTTTTTATGAAATATAATTATTATTCAACGCCTGAAAAGATGAAAAATCTTGAAGCATGGGGATTTAGTTGGCTTGAATTTGTAACATCTATTCCGGCACCCATATTTCTCATGACATCTTATAAGTTAAACGGAAAAGCAAATGCTTGTATGCAATCATGGACTTGTTTTACAACAGGTGATAAAGGTACGCGGTTTTTTGCTATTCTTTCAAGTGTAAATAAGAATGGACATCTGTATGAGACAATCATGGAAAATAAATGTGCTGTAATAAACTTTATGTCAGCAGATTTCTATGATAAATCCATGAATACAATAAAGAATAATCAGCTGGAAGTTGATGAAATATCAGAATCAGGCTTAACGGTCGTACCAGCAGATAAAGTAAATGCACCTATGGTAAAAGAATGCTTTATGAATCTTGAATGTCAATTTTCATGGAAAAAAGAAATAGTTCCTGATGATGACCATGTTATTATTTGTTTAGAAATTGTAAATGTTCATATTGATGAAGAGCATCTAAATAATCGTGTAGAAGAAAACGGAATCCTTTACAATATTCATCATCCTATAAATCCAGAAAAATATACAGGCAAGGCACATGATTATGTTGGCATTGTAAAACCAATTATTGATGTCGGAGAATATTGATTGGATATGACATTATTAAATCAACATACAAATTCCAGTTTATAGCTCTAATAAAAGTCTAAAACAGGTCGACGGGGTAGGTGTTTACTATCCCGCCGATTTGTCTGTTACCGTTCCATTTTCTGTGGGGCGGTTGTTCCCGCTGTTCCTGCCGCAAGATACTGTAAACACTTTTTCTGATTTTCTCCGCTTCGGTCAGCGGCTTCTTTCCCTTGTACTTGAAGTAAATGTCAGCTTGTTCTAAGTGCTTTTTCAGAGTTCCTAACCGCCGTTCAACGGGTTTCAGTTTCCCTTGAATA